>CADCJK010000021.1 GCA_902801715.1 uncultured Ruminococcus sp.
TTATAGTAAGGTTCATTTTCACTGTCGCCTGTCGTGAAGCCCCATTCACGCACGATCGGATATACAGAGATATCCAGTGCACCGTCCGTCATATTGCCGACTTCAATCGCCTTTGCGATAGCCGTCCTTGTACTTGCATTGACAGTGATAGGATTACCGCTGTTGGCATTTATCTTTGAAATGTCACTGTCATACAGCTTCACGCTGAAAAGCGATTCCAGCCTTTTAATTTCCGTTTCGGCATCTTCGAGAGCCTTTTTCGCATTCGAGCCGTAGGCTTTCAAGACCATGTAAGTATCCATGGCGAATACATCACGGCTTTCAGGTTCGGGCAATTTGCTTTCTTCCTCTTTGGATTCTTCTTCACTCGATTCCGCTTTGGATTCTTCACTGACTTGTGACGGAACGGAAACTTCCGTTTTGCCTGAAGTCTGATTTCCCTGATTGGCGGAACAACCGCATAATCCCAATAACATAACCAATGCCAATGAAACAGCCTTTTTCAATTATATCAATCCTTTCCGATATTCCGATAAGCAAATTATAGCAGTTATCAGGCGGATTTGTCAATCACAAATTGTCAAGCCAAAAAATACAGCGGATAATATTCCTTCAGGGAATATCACCCGCTTTTCATCAAAATTTCCTGAAACGGTTATATCTCATTTCAACAAGTTTTTCAGGCTCTATTTCAGCTTTTTTATCAAAAGTCTGTGCAATCAGATTTTTCAGACTGTCAAACAGCTTGCTGTCAACGTCTTTAGGTTCTCTTATAATTCTCTCGATAACGCCCATTTTAAACAGGTCTTGTGAAGTCAGTTTCAGACATTCCGAAGCCTCTGCTGTACGGCTTGCATCTTTCCAGAGAATACTTGCACAACCCTCGGGAGAGATTACGGAATAAATCGCATTTTCCAGCATCCAGACTTCATCTGCAACGGCTAATGCCAATGCACCGCCGCTGCCGCCCTCGCCTATGAATATAGAGAGAATCGGAGTTTTCAACGCCATCATTTCCATAAGATTTTCAGCGATAGCCTGTCCCTGTCCACGTTCTTCCGCACCGATTCCGCAGTATGCACCCGATGTATCTACGAAACAGATAACGGGACGTTTGAATTTTTCAGCCTGTTTCATCAGGCGTAAAGCCTTTCTGTAACCCTCGGGGTGTGCAGAACCAAAATTTCTGTCCATTCTTTCTTTGAGATTTCTGCCCTTTTCAAGTGCGATTACCGTAACGGGCTTGCCGTTGAGTTCAGCGATTCCGCCAATTACGGCTTTATCGTCTGCAAAACGTCTGTCACCGTGAAGTTCAAAGAAGCTGTCACCGAATATTCTGGTGATATAGTCTATGGCTGTAGGTCTGTCGTTAGCCCTTGCCGCCATCACGCAATCATAAGCACTCAATGTCAACGACCTCACTTTCACTATGGAGTTTCAGCAATTTTGCAAGCGTATCTTTCATATTTTTTCTTTCTACAACAGCGTCCACGAATCCCTTTTCAAGCAGGAATTCAGCCGACTGGAAATCTTTGGGGAGTTTCTGGCGAATGGTCTGTTCAATGACTCTCGGACCTGCAAAGCCTATAAGTGCATGAGGTTCGGAAATAATGATATCGCCCTCCATGGCAAAGCTTGCCGTGACACCGCCCGTTGTGGGGTCTGTCAATACGGTGATATATAAAAGTCCCTTGTCGCTATGGAGTTTGACGGCACCGCTTGTTTTTGCCATCTGCATAAGGGAGAGGATTCCCTCCTGCATTCTTGCACCGCCCGAAACAGTGAATATGACAACAGGCAGTCTGTTTTGAGTGGCATATTCAAAGGCTTTTGTAATTTTCTCACCCGTGACAGTACCCATGGAACCCATCATGAATTGGGAATTCATCACGGCAATCACGGTTTTCTGACCGCCTATGGAACATAAGCCCGTGATAACGGATTCATTTTCACCGCTGTTTATCTTTGCATTTTTGAGCTTTCTTGTATATTCGGGAAAATCAATGATATTCGCTGACATCATATCTTTGTCGAATTCCTCAAAAGTCCCCTCGTCAACGGTCATTTCAATACGCTGTCTTGCGGGAATCCTGAAGTGATAGCCGCATTTCAGACAAACTTTATAATTATCCTCCAAATCAGATGAAAGCATGACATTTTTGCATACAGGACACTTCACCCATAACTCATCGGGTATATAAGGCTTATTTTCAGGCTTTTCCTCATGCCCCTCCAATTCATTTTTTGGTTTCAGAAAATTAAATATATCCTTAGTCAAAAAACTCCCCCCTCAATCTTTGATACCCAGCAAACGAAACGTTTCCTTGTCATACGCACCGCCGAAAAATTTATCGACCACTTCGGAAAATACATCTATGCTTTCATCAGCCAGATGAAAAAGAGTCATAGATGAACAAATTTTTCTTGCATCAATTCCGCCCACAATGCTGACGATATTTTTATTGTTTTCGAGCAAAGCGGCTGAAATTTCAATCAGACGTTCCCTGAGAATGTCATTCTGAAGATATGCCTTTGCTTCATCAAGAGATACAATTCCATACAAATTGCAGTTATAGGAATGTCCCAGTCCTTTCATTTGAGGAAATATGTACCATATCCAGTGAGATACTTTTTCGCCGTTTTGGATTTCGCTCAAAGCAGTCCGATAACCTGAATACATTGAATTTTGTGCTCTTATGAATCTGTCCAAATCAAACATAAATATTTCCCTCAATTATTTTTTCTGACGTTCCGCCATGAAATTAGTCGTATAAGTTCCCGATACAAAAGCATTATCCGAAAGGATATCGATATGCAGGTCACGGTTATGCTTGATACCGTTTATGGTGAGTTCACTCAAAGCCATTTTCATTTTTCTGATGGCAAGTTCTCTGGAACGTGCCTGAACAATGAGTTTACCTATCATGGAATCGTAATAAGGCGGTACGGTGTAATCCTGATAGATAGCCGTGTCGAATCTGACGCAGGGACCGCCCGGTACATGAATGAATTCAATTTTGCCGCAGCCGGGACGGAAATCATTATCGGGGTCTTCCGCATTGATACGGCATTCAATGGCATTTCCATGCATGAATACTTTATCTTGTGTGACAGTCAGCTTGGAACCCGAGGCAATTCTAATCTGCCATTGAACGATATCCAAACCCGTTACCATTTCTGTAACAGGGTGTTCGACCTGCAATCTTGTATTCATTTCCATGAAATAGAAATTCTTGTCTTTGTCAAGCAGGAATTCCACTGTACCCGCATTTTCATAATTAACGGCTTTAGCCGCTTTAACAGCCGCTTCCATCATTTTCTTTCGGATATCGGGAGTAATGGCAGGTGACGGACTTTCTTCAATCAATTTCTGATTTTTTCTCTGAACGGAACATTCTCTTTCGCCAAGGCATACGACATTACCGTATTTATCGCATAAAAGCTGCATTTCAATATGCTTGACAGGTGTGAGGAATCTCTCCATATAGACTGCACCGTCACCGAATGCACTCTGAGCTTCGGCTTTTGCGGAAAGAAATGCATTGGCAAATTCCTCTATTTTGTCAACCCGTCTGATACCACGACCGCCGCCGCCTGAACGGGCTTTGACAAGCAGCGGAAATCCTATTTCAAGAGCTTTTGCCCTTGCCTCGTCAATGTCATCTATGACATCACTGCCGGGCGTTACGGGTACGCCTGCATTACGCATAGTTTTTCTGGCTTCATCTTTATCGCCCAATCGCTCTATCATCATGGACGAAGGACCTATAAATTCAATATTGCACTGTTCGCACAATGAAACGAATTTTGCATTTTCGGAAAGAAGTCCATATCCGGGGTGAATCGCCTGAGCACCCGATACGACAGCGACTTCCAGAATTGCCGCCATATTGAGATAGCTGTCAGCAACCTGAGCACCGCCTATGCAATAGCTTTCATCAGCCATGCTGACATGAAGTGCATTTTTATCCGCCTGAGAATACACTTCGCCACGATTGGCTATCAATATTTTTGAAAACATTATTTTCCAACCCTTTCTGAAAAGTGTGGAGAATTGAGATTGGAGAGCCGAAATGCTCTCTTTTGAAAATGTGCAATCGTTTGCACAAAATGTTGAATCGATTCTACATTTTATCATTCTGAAAAAAAGGTGTAGGGTAGTGTATGGTTATACAAACCTTTTTATATATTTTTCGGTTTTGATTTTTTTATGCGAAAGGTATAGGAAACCCTACACAACCCTACACCTTTTTGAAAATTGCAATCGATTGCAAAAAATGTCTAGTCGACTATACATTTTATAATTCTTTATTCGCATAATGTATAGTCTGTACAGTTGATACATACTTTTTATATATTTTTTGAATTGGATTTTTTTACATGAAAGGTTAGTACAACTATACACAACTATACATTTTTCTGAAAAAGAAATTTAATCAGCCTGCTCTCTGGGCAAAAGTGCAAATGAAAATTCCGCTGATACGGCAAGTTTGCCGTCAACATAGCCCTTTCCTGTGATGAAATAGAATTTCTCATGGCGTACATTGGTCAGTTCACACTTGATTTCAAGCGTATCTCCGGGGAGCACTTTCTGTTTGAACTTTGCCTTTTCAATGCCCGTAAAATACGGTGTGCTGACGGCTGAAACCTCTGCAATAATAACAGAACTTGCCTGAGCCATCATTTCACACAAAATCACTCCGGGAACTACAGGATTTCCCGGGAAATGTCCGTCAAGAAACCATTCATCACCTTTGATATATTTCTTTCCCTCGCAAGTTGTTTCGGAAGTCTTTGTGGCTTCATCTATCAAAAGCATGGAATTCCTGTGGGGAATGACATTCTTCAATTCTTCCTTGTTCATTCTGATACACCTCTTATTTAATCATGAACAATGTCTGACCGTATTCCACGACCTGACCGTTTTCTACGCATACTTCCACGATTTCACCGCTCTTTTCAGCCGTTACTTCATTCATGAGTTTCATGGCTTCAATAAGGCAAAGCACATCACCTTTATTTACCCTTGCACCGACAGTTACATACGGCTCCTGGTCGGGTGCAGGTGCGGCATAGAATACGCCTACCATCGGAGATGTTACAGGCGTTCCTTCTGACTTGGAAACGCTTTCAGGCACTGCCGAAACCGCTTCCGTTCTGACTGCCGTTTCTTCATAGACAGGCTCTATTTTCACTGTTTCCACTGCAACAGGCTTTGTCTGCTGCTGGCATATCATGAACTGTTCGCCTTTTTCATTTTTAATCTCTATCTTTGTCGCCTTGGACTCGTCAAAGGCTTTGAGAATTTCTTTGATATCTTCAACACTGTACATGGAAAAAATCCCCCTCTTTTCAATTCATAATTCATAATGCATAATGCATAATTACAATGAAAAATGCACAATGAATGAATATTTTCTGTCAAGCGGAAAGCCGAAAACAACTCCACTCCCCACTCTCCACACTCCACTCTTTATTTGCGGAGTACGATGCAGGCATTATGTCCGCCAAATCCGAATGTCGTTGAAAGTGCCATATCAAGATTGACTTCAACAGCCTTATTCGGTGTATAGTCAAGGTCACATTCGGGATCGGGTTCACTGTAGCCTATCGTAGGCGGCACAATGCCGTTTTTCAGTGCAAGCGTTGCGGCAATGGCTTCCACTGCACCCGTTGCACCAAGCATATGACCTGTCATGGATTTCGTTGAACTGATATGAGCTTTATATGCCTTTTCACCCAATGCGATTTTAAATGCATTTGTTTCCGTTGCGTCATTCATCGGGGTACTCGTACCATGTGCATTGATATAGAGTTCTTCATTTCCCGTATAGCCAGCTTCTTCGAGGGCAATCTGTATGCACTTTGATGAGCCTGATGAATCGGGAGCAGGGGCTGTAATATGATGTGCGTCACAAGTATTTCCATAGCCGCATATCTCTGCATAGATATTCGCACCTCTTGCAACAGCGTGTTCATATTCTTCCAATACAAGTATGCCTGCACCCTCGCCCAATACAAAGCCGTTTCTCCTCTTGTCAAAGGGAATCGACGCATTTTTCGGGTCATCGCTCATGGTAAGTGCTTTACAGCTTGTAAAGCCCTTTATCGTCAGGGGGTGTACAGCGGCTTCCGAACCGCCTGCAATAATCGCATCTGCCAAGCCGTATTTTATCGCATGAAATGCCTCACCGACTGCATGGGTTGACGTTGCACAAGCCGTTACGACAGGCAAAGACGGACCTTTTGCATTATATTTAATAGCGACATTTCCCGAAGCGATATTGCCTATCATCATGGGAATAAAGAACGGGGATATATTCTTGTCATTGAACATATTTTCGCACTGTTCATAGAAAGTAATGATACCGCCCACGCCTGAACCGATATAAACACCCAGTCTTTCAGGCTCGATTTTACCCTCAATGCCGCTGTCTTCCATCGCCTGTGCAGCAGCAGCCAGGGCATACTGACAGAACAAATCCAGCTTTCTGCATTCTCTTTTCTCTATATACTTTGTGGGATCGAAATTCTTCACTTCAGCGGCAACTTTTGCCTTTGTCAAATCAGGGTTATATCTTGTAATGATATCAATTCCGCAGACACCGTTTTTCAGGGAATTCCACATAGTTTCTATATCATTTCCCACCGGTGTCACCGCACCCAAACCTGTTATTACAACTCTCCTCATTGATACCCTTCCTTTCTGTATAATGCATAATTCATAATTAAAGTGCCAAAATCATTCTGCATTATGCATTCTTAATTATGAATTACATAGCCATTCCGCCATCAACTTTGATAACTTCACCTGTAATATAAGCCGCTTCATCAGACGCAAGGAACAATGCCGTATTGGCAATATCCTCTACCTGACCTGCCTTTTTCATGGGTATGGCGGCAATAGCGGCTTCTCTTGCCTTTTCGGGCATGGAAGCTGTCATGTCCGTTGCGATAAATCCCGGGGCTATCGCATTGACCGTTACACCTCTTGAAGCCAATTCTTTGGCAACGGATTTTGTCATGCCGATAATACCTGCCTTTGCACTTGCATAATTCGACTGACCTGCATTTCCGTTGATTCCCACAACAGACGCTATATTGATAATTCTGCCTCTGCGTTTCTTCATGAAATGCTGATAAACGCCCTTTGTCATGTTGAAAGTGCCTTTCAGATTGACATTGATGACTTTATCAAAATCTTCCTCTTTCATGGAAAGCATAAGACCATCACGGATAATGCCCGCATTGTTGACAAGAATATGAATTTCACCGAAATCTTCTATTATCTGTTCAATGGCAGCCTTTGTACCGTTGAAGTCGGAAACGTCACATTCATAACCCTTTACTTTGACACCGAGTTCAGCAAGTTCCTTTTCGGTCTGAGCGGCATTTTCAGCGTCAAAGATATGCAGGAATGCAATATTTGCCCCCTGTTTTGCGAATTTCATAGCAATCGCCTTGCCGATACCTCTTGATGCACCTGTAATGACGGCGGTTTTTCCTGTAAGATTAAACATAGTATTTCCCCGATACTCAGAGAGTATCAAGTCCCTCCTTATTTTCAATATTTACAGCTTTTACATCTGCATTGATTTTCTTGATAAGACCTGTCAGTGTCTTTCCGACACCTACTTCAATAAATGTATCTGCACCGTTTTCAATCATGTTTTCAACGGATTTCTGCCACTTGACAGGGTGATTCACCTGTGCGGCAATCAGCATTTTATAATCGTCTTTATACGGCTCTGCCGTTGCATTCGCATATATCGGGATATTCGGCTCTTTCAAGTCGATATCTTTCAGATATTCCGCCAAGCCGTCAGCCGCTGTATTCATGAACGGTGAATGAAATGCACCGCTTACGGCTAATTTAACTGCTTTACCTTTAACGGCTTTCACCTTTTCACACAATTCATCAATTTCATTTTCCGCAGCCGCTACAACCGTTTGTGCAGGGCTGTTGTAATTCACGGGATATGCCTTTTCAAAGCCTTTACAAATTTCTTCCACCTGTTCGGGAGATATCTTCATGACTGCCGCCATAGCACCCGGATTTTCCTTTGCGGCTTTATCCATCAATTCCGCTCTCTTGCATACAAGCTTGAAAGCATCTTCATAAGAAAGCATACCTGCAAATGCAATAGCTGCAATTTCACCAAGCGAAAATCCTGCCACGCAGTCTATTTTCACGCCCTTTTCGGCAACTGCCGCAGCCGCTGCCAAATCTGTAATAAATACACAAGGCTGCGTATTGATTGTCACTGACAATTCCTCTTTCGTACCCTCAAAGCACTGTCTGATAGTGCCCTCTCTGATACTCTCCGCCATATCGAATACAGCCTTTGCCGCAGGGGAATTTTCATACAATTCCTTGCCCATACCTGTATATTGAGCACCCTGTCCCGAAAAAACCAACGCTGTTGACATATCAAAATCCCTCCAAAAATCCGTAAATTACAGTAAATTTCCAAGCAACCCCAATTATGCATTATGCATTATGAATTATGCATTTATTTGTTCCATCTGATAACACAACTGCCTGTTGTCAAGCCTGCACCAAATGCACACATTGCGATAATATCGCCTTTTTTGAGTACGCCTGAACGGTTCGCTTCATCAAGTGCTATCGGCACACTGCCTGAAGATGTATTTCCGTAATGCATGACATTACAGAAAAATCTCTCTTTGGGAATGTCAAGATTCTTTGCAGACACATTGATGATTCTGATATTCGCCTGATGAGGTATCACACAATCAACATCTGAAAGCTCAAGTCCTGCATCTGCAACGGCTTTTTTAATGCCTGTTGACATGGCATTGACGGCAAATTTATATACTTCATTTCCTTCCATGTGAAGTACGGCTCTCTGTTCCTCATGCTCATAGAACGGTGAAGAATTTGTACCATGAGGGATTCTCAATACCTGGTCATTTCCGACAGCCGTTAAATTTATCGCCAAAAGGTCATCACCTTCGCCTAAAACTGCCGCCGCACCGCCGTCACCGAACAATACACAAGTGGAACGGTCATTCCAGTCTATGATATTTGAAAGATTATCCATGGAAACTATTAAAACGTGCTTTACTTTTTTTCTGACGAAATAGCCGTCTGCAATATCAAGTGCATAAATAAATCCCGAACAAGCCGCATTCACGTCAAAGGCAGGGCACGTTGCACCGATTTCTTTCTGAATCACACAAGCCTGTGACGGTGTAATATTCTCTCCACGCATTGTCGAACATATTATCAAATCAAGCTGTTCAGGCGTTATGCCTGCATTTTCAAGAGCATTACAAGCCGCTTTTACTGTCAATTCCGTAAGCGTTTCGCCTTTGCAGATACGTCTTTCTTTAATGCCTGTTCTCGTTGTTATCCACTCGTCATTCGTTTCGACCATCGTTGACAGTTCTTCATTCGTGAGAATATACTCAGGAACTGCCTTTCCTGTTCCCAAAATCGTAAAACTCATTAAAACAGCCTCCTAAAAATGTAATTATATACGGAATCTCAATTTATTAAACATTCAATTAAAATAACTATCAATTAATTTTATAATAAATTCATGATTTTGTCAATGATAAATGGAAAATCCAAACAGAAAATAAATCTTCTCTTGACGAAGGGCTTTTTATCATATAAAATGGTTGTTATAATAAATTCGGAAGTGATTTTATGAAAAAAAATGCATTGTCGATTGCAGTAAGAACTGTCATTCTGATAATATCCGTTTCAATGATATATTGGTATATTATATCTGTAGTGTTCAATATCGGGACGGTTCTGGGAAGTCTGTTTTTTGCATGGGCAGGGGCAAACTGCATTTTCTGGGATAAAGTATCTGAACTTATCCAAAAGATGAAACAAAAGAAATCTGCCAAAATCATTTACAGAGTACTTTGCATACTGTTTGCATTGATGTTTATATGGGTAATATTCATACTCGGTGCTATGGCATACTTTGCAAATAAACCGCCCGAAAAAAATGCCACGGTCATTGTACTGGGCTGTCAGGTCAGGGGAAATACACCAAGCCTTTTACTGCAAAAACGCATTGATACGGCTTTTGAATATCTTAAAGCGAATCCGAATGCCAAATGTATTGCCTCAGGCGGTCAGGGCAGTGACGAAAATATCAGTGAAGCCGAATGTATCAAGGAACATCTCGTTTCAATGGGCATTGATGAAAACAGAATATATATTGAAAATAAATCCGTCAATACCAATGAGAATATCAAATTTTCGGCTGAGATTATCAAAAAGAACGGTCTTGATGAAAATATGGCAATCGTTACAGACGGTTTCCATGAAATGCGGGCGGCAATTATTGCCAAACGTATGGGATATTCATGCGGTGCGGTTTCTTCCAAGACTCCGACAAGATATGTTTCCGCATTTACTACCCGTGAAGTCATCGCATTGACGGCTGCTTTGATTCTGAACAGATAAAGGGTGATTTGAAGTGAAAAAAAGATTGTTTTTATCTGTATTGGCGGTCACACTGATGACGGCTGTTATTGCTGTACCTGCCGTCAGTTCACGCTTTTCCGACAACGAAAACAGCAAACCCATTGACACGGTTTCAAAAGCACCTGTTGCCATTGTCACTCCGCCGCCTGAAAAAAATGAAACCGAAAATAAAAAGGAAACTATCCGTAAATCCGATGAAAATATCCGTTTCATAGTGGAACTCAATGCCGAACCGCTGATTGATACTGTCATTCACTCGGGCGGCAAATATAAAAATTTACCCGAATTGCTCCTTTCAGGCGACTCCAAAAGTATTCTGGATACCATGAAAAAAAATCAGGCTGTCGTTAAGGCAAGCATACAGAAATTAATCTCAAAGTCGGATTTTTCTGAAAGTCATACTTATTGTGCGGTTTTCAACGGCTTTTCCGTCAAAGCCCCCTCAAGTGCAAAGGAAAAAATTGAAAAAATCAACGGCGTTAAAAAAGTTTATTCCGATAACACGATACTTTATCAGCAAAATATTTCCGATATCATCGCCGATACGGAAAATATTTCCCGTCAGCAGTTGCAGCTTCTGAACGATTCCGCTGACTTCGACGGGCAAAATACTCTTATCACGGTCATTGACACGGAATTCGATATCACACATAATGCATTTTCCGTACAGCCCACTGTTACAAAATATGACAGTGATACCGTCAAAAATATTTTCAATACAGTGAATTTCGCTGTCGGAAAGGACTGTCAATTTGAAGATGTCTTTCAAAGCGGCAAAATCCTGTATGCCTATGATTACGGTGATGACGATACCGATACAAAAGAAAATTTTTCTCACGGCACTCCTGTCGCTGCACTGGCAGGCGGAAATGATGAAGAAAATCATTTTCAAGGCGTAGCGTATAATGCCCAGCTTGCTTTCATGAAAGTATGCAGCCGTGACGGACTCGTCCATACAGACAGATTTCTTGCCGCCCTTGATGACTCTGCAAAACTCGGTTCGGATATCATCAATATCAGCCTTGGAAATGAAGATATCTCCGATATCTTCCAAACTCCCCTTGATAAACTTGCCCAGACGGGTACTGTTATCGTCTGTCCCTGCGGTAATGACGGCTATCGGGAAAAAATTCATTCATACGATACAGATTACGGCACCCTCAGCTGCATTTCGGGATATGACAGTGTAATTTCCGTTGCATCTTCAACAAATCCGCTGATATCCGCCCATTATGTCACCGCTGACGGAAATGATTTTCTTTACAGCGATGTCGGAGAAGAACCGAAATTCACCGAACTCCCCTATGAAAACAGGGAATATCTTTTTCTTGAAAAAGCTGATAACGGTGAATATGATTTTTCACCGGCGGAAAATAAAATTGCCGTTATCGAAACCGCACTTTCCGAAATACAGCACCATGCCCAACAGGCATATTTTGCAGGTGTATCGGCACTTGCCGTCATTGACAGCGGTAATTTTGAAAATGACCGCCACGTTTCCATAGAAACCAAAAATATTCCCGTGATTATCATTGATGACAATTACACGGACTATTTTTCCGAATATACAGAAGGGATATTTGACATTCCCGAAAATCCGTATTTAACGGACACTGTAAAAGGAAATACCATTTCAGATTTTTCCTCATGGGGTGTCACGCCTGATTTAAGATTAAAACCTGAAATCACCTCTTTAGGCGAAAACGTCTTTTCAGCCGATTCAGACGGCAGTTACAGCTATCTGTCGGGAACATCTTTTTCATCTGCACTTGTATCGGGCACTTATGCCGTTATATTCCAGTATCTGAAACAATATGAATGGTTTCATGAACTGTCCCCCGCTGAACAGGCAAAGATTGTCACCTGTTTTATCATGAGTAATGCCGAACCTGTTAAACAATATGACTATGAAGCCGATGAACTTTTGTATCTCTCTCCCAGAAAGCAGGGGGCAGGACGTGCTGACATTGAAAGTGTCATTCAGTCGGGTGCCTATCTCTTTACGGAAAACGGCTTGCCGAAAGCAAGTATCCATAATATTGCCGACAACAAATTCCAATTTTCTTTCAGCGTCAGGAACATTTCAGCCGAAACTCTGATTTTTTCCGTCAGCCACTACATTTCTGCCGATAAATGCGAAATCACCGATGACGGAATTATCAATACCCGTCAGCCGTATTCACTGAAAGATTCAGCCGAAGTGAAATTTTTCCTTGACGGTGAAGAAATCACCGAAATCGAACTTGCCGAAAATCAGCAGACGGATATTTCCGTTTCTGTCAAACTCCATGCCGATGAACTGAAAGAGAATTTTCCCAACGGCTTTTTCACCGACGGCTATATTGTCCTTGAAAATCAGAACGGCAGAACATTGAATTTTCCCTTCACGGCATTCATCGGAGAATGGGGAAATATCAATCCTTTCTATGAAGAAATCAAAACAGGCGGAAATCATCTTGTTTCCGTTGACTACAATGCAGACAGTGAACCTGTAACAATCAACGGCTATATGTCCAAAAATATGACAGGCAATTTTTATGAAATTGCCCAGATGAAAAATTCCTATATCCTGCCGAATTTCAGACTCATGCGTGATGTCTATGACTTCACCGTGACGGTTTCCGACAATGACGGAAAATTCCTGTTTTCCAAGAATTTCGGCACTGTCAGCAGGAATTCAGGCGAACTTTACAGGAATCTCATCGGTGACAGCAGGGATATTGCGGAATTTTTCTCCAATCTCCCCGACGGCGAATATATATATACCGTCACCGCCAGAACCATGACCGCACAAGGCACTCTTTCGGGTGACGTTTACAGCGTGACATATCCATTCTGCATGGACAGCCAAAAGCCTGATATGCTTTCATCAAGGACATATCAGAAAGACGGTAAAATCTATCTCCAGCTCACTGCAAAGGATAACAGGCATATCAACGGCTTTGAGATATATACCGCTGCCTATAACAGCAATACCCGAAAATATGAATATGCCGACAAGCTCGATGACCTGAAAGAAGCAGGCTATCTTCCCGAGAATGCCTATACTTTGACGGACATTTCGGAACATTCCGAAGGCTCTGTCACATATACCTATGATATCACGGATTTGCATGATGAACTCATCAAACTCCAGTTCATGACAAGAACAAGTATTTCACCGTTTTCCCCTCTGCGTATCGCTTACAGGGCTTATGACGGTGCATACAACTCCACGGGAATTAAAATTGCCGATGCCGTCGTATATAAAAGGGCTGTATTCCGGTTCACCGACCAGAACGGCAAACCTGCCGAAAATATCAAAGTTTCTCTCGGAAATAAAACCGTCATTTCCGATAAAAACGGCATGGCATCTTTTGAAGGTCTGCTTTCCGATATCTATTTGGTACAGATACTTTCACTGCCTGATGAATATTCCTGCAAAGAAAAATTCTTCATCGCACAAATCGAAAGTACAGACTATCAACAGGAAATATCCGTACATTTCAGCGGAGAATATCCCGAAATTTCCGAAGAAGAAAGCAGTATCCCCGAAATCTCACACCCCGGAACATCAGCGGAAGAACCCTCTGAAATTGACGGTGACAGTCCCCTTTATGCCATTATATTCGTCGGAATACTTGTAATAATCAGTTCAGTTGCCTTTGCGGTCAACAGGAAAATGAGAAAATAAAAAAATTGCAAAAACTCTTGTTTTTTGACAGAATTTTTTATATAATGTAATCCAGTAAATTTGATATCAATACGGAAGGACGATGATATATGGTATATTTGTTTTTGGCAAACGGTTTTGAAGAAATAGAGGCTCTCACCCCTGTCGATATCCTCAGGCGTGGCGGTGTGGAAGTTACCACCGTAGGCATTGGCGGAACGGAAATAACAGGTTCTCACCATATCACTGTAAAGGCGGATATGTCCGACAAGGAATTCAGTGTACTCGGCAACGTGGAAGGAATCATTCTGCCCGGCGGAATGCCCGGCACAAAAAATCTCGAAAGGTCAAGTATTGTCATAAAGGCTGTCAGATACTGCTTTGAAAGAAATATCGTCATCGGTGCGATATGTGCGGCACCGTCCATTCTCGGTCATCTCGGCATTCTCAACGGTAAAAAGGCAACGGCTTTCCCCGGCTTTGAGAGAGATTTGTTTGACGCTGAAATAAGCAGCGAATATGTATCCGTTGACGGCAATATCATTACGGCTCGTGGAATGGGTGTATCCGTTGATTTTGCCCTTGCCCTCCTCGAAGCCCTCAAAGACAGTGAAACTGCCAATAACATCAAAAATTCCATTCAGTGCAGACCATGAGAAATATCAGACTTGAAAAAAAACTTTTAAGGGAAAAATATAAAAATATCCGCATGAATATGACAGCAGAGTTCAAAAATGAATGTGATACCAAAATACTGGAACGTCTGATTTCTCTCTATCAGTACAGGGAATGCCGCTATCTTTTCACATACGTTTCCAAGGGACTCGAAGTCGATACCCGAAGGCTGATTGAAAAGGCTCTTGCAGACGGCAAAAAAGTTGCCGTACCGAAATGCATTGAACAACATCAGATGGATTTCTATTTTATCCGGTCTTTTGATGACCTGGAAGAAGGCTGTTTCGGACTGCTTGAACCTAAAACGGATATATGCCAAAAAGTAAAAAGCTATTATCGTGCCATGTGCATTGTCCCCGGAATGTCATTCGATTTCAGGGGCTGCCGCATTGGCTACGGCGGCGGATATTATGACAGATTCCTTGCCGATTTCAACGGCAGCAAAATCGGCATCTGCTACAGCAGCTGCATACAGTGGAATTTGCCCAAAGGCATTTATGACACTGCCGTTGATTTGGTCGTAACGGAAAAATATTTCAGAAAGTGTGCTTTGCCGCACGGATAAGGAGCGATTCAATTTGAATGATGAAATCGAAAAAAAGCGACAGGAAAAAATCGCTAATTTCAAAATTAATTTCGATGCCGGTGATGACCTCGACCTGCCCGAACATACGGATATCACAAGTTCTTCACTGAGTTCCGAAAGTGACGGAGCCGTTTTTGAAAACAATGCCGAACTTGACAGAACTTCCGATATATCAAGCGGTGAAGAAAATTTATCTGCTTATCCGTCCGATAAGCGTTCGGTAAGAAAAAGACATCGCCTTGCCAACAAACGCAGAAAAATGAAAGCCAAATCCAACAGGGTTATCTTCAATGTCGTATGGACGGTCATGGTTATCACGGTATCCATTCTTTTCGGTGAATATCTCATGGTAGGCATCAATGACCTGCTGGCAGTGGGACGTGAAGAAGAAAAACAGGTTTCCGTCACTCTCTCCAAAACAGATGACATTGACAAGATAACCAATATGCTCTATGACAAGGGCATTATCAATAACAAGTTTTTCTTTAAGCTCTATGCCACAGTTACAAAATCCACGTCAGGCTTTACAGCAGGCACCTTTGACGTTCCCACCAATAAGGACTATCAGGCACTCATCAACTATCTCCAATCGGACATGAACAGAACCGATATCGTTACCATTCGTTTCACGGAAGGCATGAATATCTATGACTATGCCAAACTCCTTTCCGAAAAGGAAGTCTGCAATTCCAAAGACTTTTTGGAAGTCTGCAATTCATCTGAATTTGACGAGGATTATGACTTTATCAAAAGCATAGCCAATACCAAGGACCGTTACTATAAACTCGAAGGCTATCTTTTCCCCGATACCTACGATTTCTATGTCGGTGAGGACCTCGACAGCGTAATCAGAAAATTCCTTGCCAACTACAGAAGAAAAGTCTATCAGACAAAATCCCGTGTCAATGGCTTTGAAAAGAAAGTCACCATTGCACAGCGTGCCGAAGCCATCGGTATGTCCATGGAAGATGTTCTGACACTTGCCTCTCTCATACAGGCGGAAGCCGCTGATGAACATGATATGTATATGATTTCTTCCGTACTTCACAACCGTCTTTCCATTATGGAAAACAACGGCGGCATAAGCTGGTACGGTGAATCGGGCTTGACCATGCTCCAGCTTGACTCCACTCTGTTCTATCCCTATGCAACGCAGGCAGATGTTCCTATTGCTCAAAGAAACACCTATGTCAGCAAGTACAGCACTTACGATTATGAAGGACTTCCTGCAGGTCCGATTTGCAATCCCGGTCTTGCCGCTATTGAAGCCGCTGTATCTCCCAATGATACCAACTACTTCTATTTCTGTCATAAAGCCGCTACTGATGATGAAGATGCCGTTGCCTACTATGCATCTACTCTTAATGAACACATCAATAATCAGTATGCCGCAGGACTGCTTTCTTAAAATGGAAAATTGTTGAATTGAAACAAGAAACTGCATTACTGTTTTCGGACGGTAATGCAGTTATTTTTTTATTACCGAAAAATTCTCCCTCATTTTTCATTTACTCTTGTAAAATAGGAAAAATAAGTATATAATCTAAATCAGCAATCTGTAATAAAGGAGTGAACGCTAATGGAAGAAATGATTGCCAGAATCGTCGAAATGGACAAAAAAGCCCGTGAAATGAATGAAACGGCTCTCAAAACAAAACTCAGCTATGAAAATGAAGTCCTGCTCACAAAGGAAAAAATCAAGCATGACTATCTTGAAAGGGCAAATAAACGTATTGTCATCAATCAGCAGACCGCCCAGAAACGTGCTGATGAAAAACTGGCGGCAATTACTGAAAAAAATCAGGCTGTCGTTGAAAGGCTCGAAAAGGCTTACAATGAAAATGCCGAAAAATGGGCAGATGAAATTGTCGCAAGAGTCATAGATTAAAGTGCAGCGGCACTGTACTCTCTACACGCAAAAGGGGGTGATTTTTATGTCATCACAATCAGCCAATGCCATTCTTGCAAAATCCCGTGCCATGTACGGAAAAAGCCTTAAAGAAAGCGATTTTCAGGCTCTCCTTGACTGTAAGAGCGTTGCGGAAATTGCTTCCTATCTCAAACAGCGTACCGGTTATTCCTCTGTTCTCAATGGTCTTGATGAAACCAATATACACCGTGGTCAGCTCGAAACTCTGCTCAGACAGGAAATTTATTTCGACCTCTTTGCCCTTTCACGCTATGCCCATGAAGATACCCTTGCATTTTCGGATTTTTTCATCTCCAGAATGGAAATTGAACAAATCATTAAATGCCTTATGCTCATGAACATAGGCAAGGCGGACGAATATGTCTATACCATGCCGCTGTCACTCGACGAATTCACCGATATCAGCCTTAAAGCCCTTGCCGGTGTGCGTTCCTGCAGCGATATGCTCACGGCTCTCAAAGGTACCTGGTATTGCTCTGTACTTTCGGGACTCCTCCCCAAAGACAATGCCAAAGCCGATATCACTTCCATTGAGATAGCACTCGAAAACAAAAGCTATGAAAAAGCTCTCGAAACCATCGACAAAGGAAAGCATAAAAGCGACCGGAAAGAACTTCGTGATATCTTCCTTTCCATGCTCGATATCGAAAATATGTCGAGAATTATCCGCCTGAAAAAATATTATCACTTTGCCCCTGATGATATCATGCCCATGCTGATACCGTATGGCAGACTTTCCAAAAAAACTCTTTCGGAATTCTGTCATGCCGAAAATGTGGAACTTGTCTTTGAACTTTCCAAAAATACCTATATAGGCAGGCTTATGTCAAAACTCAACTATCATGAACATCGTCAGATGACAGATGTCATGATATACAACTATTGCAGGCATCATTTAAGACTTTCGCCCAATCCCACTGTCGTTATGATATCCTATATCTATCTGCGTGAGATAGAACTCAAAAATATCGTCAATCTCATCGAGGCTGCACGATATCAACTTCCCGCTGATGAGAAGCGTAAACTTCTTATCAAATAAATCTTGCAAAAAATTTTTTTAAAGGAGGTGATCTCGTGTCAGTGAAGCAGGTAAAAGCAATCAGTATCATAGGCATGATGTCGGATTTGGATAAAGTCGTGAAACTCTGCGGTGATTCTCAGATATTCCACCCCGATGACGCTATGAAATTCTATTCCGATACCCAGAATTTCGTTCCTCTGCATAACAAGAACTCCTATTCGGAATATATTCAGCAGCTTGAAAATTCCGCTGAACTGCTCGGATTCAAGCTCGCATACAAAAAGCCCAAAGACCTCAGTGCAGGTGAAAGTGCCGTTGTAAAGTATGTCAGCTATTTCGTTTCCAAAACAAAAGGTCTTGCCGACAGAAAACTCTCTTTGCAGCAAAAAATCGATTCCTGCAAAAGAGATATCGAAAAAGTCGGACATTTCCTCGGCAGCCATATTGATTTCACTCAGGTTCTCCAATGTGAATTCATCACCCCGAATTTCGGACGTATGCCTACCGAAAGCTATGACAAATTATCTCAGTATGCCGATAATCCCTATGTGCTTTTCTTCCCGTACACGAGTGACAGTACACATTACTGGGGAGCTTATTTCACTCCCCCCGAACAGAAAGAGGAAATCAACAGAATATTCTCCTCTCTGTATTTTGAAAAGTTCGATATCCCGCCATCAGCGGGAACTCCCGAACAATACAAATCCTCTCTTGAAAAACAGCTTGACGGCTATGAACAGGAACTGGAAGAAGTACAAAATAAAATAGACGATTTTCTTGATGACGAAAAAGAAAAATGCTGTGCTTACTACAGCAAATTACAGGAACTGGATTCCTATAACGAAATTAAACGCTATGTCTGTAAATACAACAAGAATTTCGTTCTGACAGGCTGGATTCCCGCTGAAAATGCGGAAAATTTCTCCAAACAGCTTGACAGTATCAAAAGCGTTGAATACTCCGTGACCGACGGAAAAGACCTTTTGAAACTCTCCCCGCCCGTTATTATGAAAAATCCGCCTTTTGTCAGGCTCTATGAATTCTACGTCAAAATGTACGGTATGCCCAATTACAATGAAGTCGACCCGACTTTGTTCGTTGCCATCACTTATACTCTTTTCTTCGGCATCATGTTCGGTGATGTCGGTCAGGGACTTACCCTTGCCATTGTCGGCTTTTTGATGTGGAAATTCAAAAAAATGGAAATCGGCAAAATTTTAATCCCCTGCGGTATATCAGGCACGATATTCGGCTTTTTATACGGCTCCGTATTCGGCTTTGAACACGCTCTTGACAGCGTACATTCCGCCCTTTTCGGTACAAAAGGCAAACTCTTTGAAGTCATGGAAGCCGACAGTATCAATATGATAATTTACGGTTCTGTCGTCATAGGCTTTGTCACCATAGCTGCCTCCATGATTGTGAACATATTCTCATCCCTTAAACGCAAAGACCTTGAAAACGCTTTATTCAGTGCCAACGGCGTAGCAGGATTCCTGTTCTACGTTTCACTCGTCATCGGTCTTGTGCTGCAAATGTTCTTTGGCATTCCCGTTATGAACCCTGTCTATATCATTTTCCTGATAGCCATTCCGCTCGTTGCCATTTTCCTCAAAGAACCTCTCGGTATGCTCATTGAAAAGAAAAAACACAATGAACCTTTCAAATGGGGAGAATACTGTATGCAGAGTTTCTTTGAAGTCTTTGAAGTATGTCTGAGCTATGTCACCAATACCATGTCATTTTTGCGTGTCGGTGCCTATATCCTCGTTCATGCAGGCATGATGCTCGTTGTATTCACTCTTGCCAACATGGCTGGAAATGCAGTCGGCTATACAATAGCCCTTGTACTCGGCAACGGCGTTGTTATGGCTCTCGAAGCCCTTCTTGTTGCCATTCAGGTACTCCGTCTGGACTACTATGAAGTATTCAGCCGTTTCTACATCGGTGAGGGCAGAGCCTTTCAGCCCATCACAGCGAAAAAATTGAAAGTTGAAAATTGAAAATGGAAAATTAAGAGCAGATTCTGAAATAACTCTGCTCTGACAAAATACTATTTTTTGGAGGATTTAATCATGTTGGAATATATTTTAATGGCAGTACCGGCAATCTTTATTGCACTCTCCATCGTATATGCCTATAAAACCGTTGCTGTCGGAAAAATCACAAGAAAAAAAGCCGTTTTGAGTCAGATTATCGCATTCGGCTTGGTAAGCATCACCTGTCTTGCATTTTCGCTCGTTGCATTTGCCGCTGAACCTGAAGCCGCTGCTGAAGCTGCCTCAACAGGCGATTTGAATATGGGTATCTCCATGCTCGCAGCCGCTCTTGCAACAGGCATTTCAGGCATTGGCGGCGGTATTGCCGTCGGCGGTGCAGCTCCTGCCGCTATCGGTGCAACAAGTGAAGATCCAAAGGCTTTCGGTAAAGCCCTTATCTTCGTTGCACTCGGTGAAGGTGTCGCTCTTTACGGACTTCTTGTTTCTATCCTTATCATTTCCAAATTCTGATGAAAAGGGTGAGCTTATGAAATTCTATTTAATAAGCGATAATGTCGATACACTCATGGGAATGCACCTTGCAGGCATTGACGGTGTAGTCGTTCATGAAGATAGTGAAGTCAGGGAAACTCTCAAAAAAGCCATGGATATGCCCGATGTTGCCGTTATACTCATGACGGAAAGGCTTGTACAGCTTTGTCCCGAACTCGTCTATGACCTCAAACTCAACCGCAAACAGCCGCTTATCGTGGAAATTCCCGACAGGCATGGCAGCGGTCGTGCAAAGGATTCCATCACACGCTATGTCCGTGAAGCCATAGGAGTCAAAATCTAATGCATTATGCATTCTTAATTATGAATTATAATGGGGGTGATTTTGTGCCCGATATAGTAAGTAAAACCGATAATTTTCTGAAAGCCATAGAAAAATATGCCGCTGAACAGAGAAATAAAATCGAAACCGAAGCCGAAGAATTCAAGGCGAAAGAAATTAACAAAGCCGAAGAAGACGGCTTGAAAGAAGCGTATGTTCTCTTACAGAAAAAAATGCTGTCCATCAATACGGGCATTGCAAGGGAACTTTCCAAAGCCGAAAATGCAAGCCGCAAAAGTACTTTTGAAAAACGTCAGGAAATTGAAGATAAAGTCTTTAAACGTGCAAAGGAAAAATTACTTGCCTATGCCAAAACAGACAAATATATCAAAAAGCTGCTGGAAAGTGCAAAGGCTGTTTCCCAAAAACTCACGGCTGATGATGTCGTTTTATACGTCTGTGACAGGGATATGAAATTCAAAGATAAAATAATCTCCGCTTTTGGAAGAAAGTGTGATATTCAGGTGTCAGATGAAATTAAAATAGGCGGTCTGACAGGTTTAAGCCGTCAGCTTGGACTGCTCATTGATGAAACTCTTGACACCAAACTTGAAACCCAAAAAGAATGGTTCTGTGAAAATTCGGGATTGACCGTAACAGCTTAAATAAAGGAGGTGGATTTTCACATTGAAAGATTCAATTTACGGAATTAACGGTCCTGTCGTGACCGTTAAGAATACAAGAACGTTTTCCATGATGGAAATGGTCTATGTCGGAAATGAAAAATTAGTAGGCGAAGTTATCGGTATCAACAATAAAATGACGACCATTCAGGTATATGAAGAAACAACAGGCTTGAAACCCGGTGATCCCGTCACGGGTACGGGGGCACCTATGAATGTGCTTTTAGGTCCCGGCATTATCGACAATATTTTTGACGGTATCGAAAGACCTCTCAAAGCTATTGAAGAATTAAGCGGCTCATTCATTTCAAGAGGTGCGGCTGTTTCCTCTCTTGACCTTGAAAAAGAATGGGACGTAACCATCAAAGTAAAAGTCGGTGATAAATTAAATGGCGGTCAGATTTATGCGACCTGCCCCGAAACTGCCATTATTGAACACAGATTCATTGTTCCGCCTACAATAAGCGGTACTGTCACAAGCGTAAAACCCAACGGCAAATATAAACTCATGGACACTATCGTTAAAATCAAAGACAGTAAAGGCGTTGAGCATGATTTAACACTCTGTCAGAAATGGCCTATCCGAAATGCAAGACCTTGTGCAGAAAGACTGCCGGCTACGATTCCGGGACACCATGTTCCCTATCGCCAAAGGCGGTACAGCCGCTATCCCCGGCGGATTCGGTACGGGTAAAACCATGAATCAGCATCAGCTTGCCAAATGGTGTGACGCTGATATTATTGTATATGTCGGCTGCGGTGAACGTGGTAATGAAATGAGTCAGGTGCTCAATGAATTTTCCGAACTCATCGATCCGAAATCCAACAGACCTATGACGGACAGAACAGTATTGATTGCCAATACTTCCAATATGCCTGTTGCCGCCCGTGAAGCGTCTATCTATACAGGCTTGACGCTTGCGGAATATTATCGTGATATGGGTTATCACGTTGCCATCATGGCGGATTCCACTTCAAGATGGGCGGAAGCTCTGCGTGAAATTTCCGGACGACTCGAAGAAATGCCTGCCGAAGAAGGCTTTCCTGCATACCTGCCGTCAAGACTTTCTGAATTCTATGAACGTGCAGGACGTGTTGAAACCCTCTGCGGAAGTGAAGGTTCTGTCACTATCATTGGTGCAGTATCTCCGCAAGGCTCTGACTTCTCCGAACCTGTAACCCAAAATACAAAGAGATTTACAAGATGTTTCTGGGCATTGGATAAAGCCCTTGCCTATGCAAGACATTATCCCGCTATCAACTGGATGAACAGCTACAGCGAATATTTCACCGACCTTGATGCTTGGTACAGAGAAAATTTAGGTGATGACTTTATCAAATACAGAAATAAAATTACGGCACTTCTCCATGAAGAAAGTAATCTTATGGAAATCGTGAAACTTATTGGTGCAGACGTTCTGCCCGATGACCAGAAACTTGTCATTGAAACGGCTAAAGCCATTCGTGTAGGATTCTTACAGCAGAATGCTTTTCATAAAGACGATACTTTCGTACCGCTTGAAAAACAGAAACTCATGATGAAAGCGATTCTCCATTTATACAATAAATCCAGAAAGATTATTGCGGCAGCAATACCCATTTCAAATATAACCCGGTTGGGCTTGTTTGAAAGGCTTGCCAAAATGAAATATGACATTCCCAATGACAAGCCCGAAATGTTCGACCAACTGATTGCAGATATTGACAGCTCTCTTGCAAAGCTGACGGTATGATGGAAAGGAGAGTTGAATCATGATTATAGATTACGTTGGGATTACGTTGGCGTAAAAGAAATAAACGGCTCTCTGATAGTCCTTGACAACGTGGAAAATGCCTCTTTTGAAGAAATGGTGGATATCCGCCTTGATAACGGCACATTCCGTCATGGCAGAATCGTACAGATAGAGGGCAAAAGAATTGTCGTACAGGTTTTCGAGGGTACAAAATCCATTTCCCTTGACAATACAAGGACTCGTCTGAAAGCAAAACCGATGGAACTGGCACTTTCTCCCGAAATCATGGGACGTGTATTCAGCGGTGCAGGTGTTCCCATAGATGGCTTGGGCGACGTTTACCCCGTTAAAAAAGCCAATATCAATGGTAATATCAATACAGGCATTTCCACCATAGATACTTTGATGACACTTATCAGAGGTCAGAAATTGCCGATATTCTCAGGCTCAGGCATGAAACATAATGAACTTGCCGTTCAGATAGTCCGTCAGGCGAAAATTTCAGATGATGAAGATAATAATTTCTGTGTCGTATTTGCGGCTATGGGCGTTAAAAATGACGTTGCAGACTATTTCAGAAGAAGTTTTGACCAGAGCGGTGTTTTGTCAAGAGTTGTCATGTTCCTGAATCTTGCCAATGATCCTATCATTGAAAGAACGCTTACACCGAGATGTGCACTGACAGCCGCAGAGTATCTTGCCTTTGAATGTAATATGCACGTTTTGGTTATCATGACAGATATGACTTCCTATGCAGAGGCTTTGAGAGAATTTTCATCTTCAAAGGGTGAAATTCCCGGCAGAAAGGGCTTCCCCGGATATCTGTATTCCGACCTCGCTTCACTGTATGAACGTGCCGGCATGATAAAGGGCAGTAAAGGCTCTGTTACGCAAATTCCGATACTTACCATGCCCAATGACGATATCACCCACCCTGTCCCCGATTTGACAGGATATATCACTGAGGGGCAAATCGTTCTTGACAGAGCTTTGGAGGGGGCTGGATTTTATCCGCCTGTATCTGTATTGCCGTCACTTTCCCGACTCATGAAAGACGGTATCGGTGAGGGCTATACAAGGGCTGACCATCAGGCACTCGCCAATCAGCTTTTCGCCTCTTATGCAAGAGTGCAGGACGCTCGTTCACTGGCTTCCGTTATCGGTGAAGAAGAACTTTCTCCCGTTGATAAAAAATATATGCAGTTCGGCAAACTCTTTGAACAGCATTTTGTCAATCAGGGATTCACCGAAAACCGCACCATTGAACAAAGTCTTGATTTAGGCTGGAAA
>CADCJK010000022.1 GCA_902801715.1 uncultured Ruminococcus sp.
TGATTCAAAATCAGTTTGTAACAAACCCAAATTAAAAAAATCAAGTAAAAAGCAACAAATTTGCGTTTGCCACTCTTGCCTCCCCTGAAAGGGGAGGTGTCATTTCATCACGTTAGTGATGAAATGACGGAGGGGTCAGCAGTCGAAGAACCAAATTGCAGTTTTTCAATGTACTGGCACAAGAGGTTAAGATAGAAAATAGCAGTGGCATACAGAGGTATCATCAGCAGGAACAGTCCCAGAAAGTCTACAAAATAGAGAAAAACCGGATTTTGTAAGATATATACCGACAATGTATTTTCTCCAAATTGCCACATTCCTGCAAACATCGCAAACATTCCCGGAAACAGCAGTGCCCGTCCCAAATTTCCTGTTTTCCGGAATGCCGCCGACATGATGGCAAGTGCCATTCCGAAAATGATAAAAAACAGTGACCAGACAAGTGTAATGCCATATTTATCAAGGAGATGACGGAATATAGCTCCTCTTGTTCCTATAATAGGTTCATGCACTGACAGCGTATCACGTTCATTCGGTGAATGATAGACCATTTTTATATGTACGGTTTCTTCATTGTCGGGCAGTATCACGGAATCATACTGTGTCGGCGGATCGTGCATAAAAGGCGGATATGTACCATTCTGTCCGTATTCATAAATTTTTTCACCGTTTGCATAAATCTGCAAAGGTGCATACACACTCCCGAAAAACAGGTGTTTGCCGTTTTTGGCAGGCGTTTCAAATGAAATAGTCACTTCTGTTCCATGCGGAAGATTGCTTTTTGAAAATGGCAGTTTTCCCGAAATATTCTTGCCGTCAATGGTGATAACAGCGTCCCTGACAATAAACTTATCCCTGTCGGCATAGCTGTATTGCACGGAAAATGCTGCAAAGAATATCAAAGATGCCAATAAAACAAGGGCAGCGGTTATTCCTTGTATATTCGTGAGTTTTTTCAGCATAATTTCACACCCTGATTTCTGGCAAGATTGAACATATATTCACGGTAAATATTCACGGCTTCCGCTTTGCTTTCACGGCGAATATATACTCTGCCTCCCTCTTTCATATCGAAAATATTCAGTGACTTGTCATAGGAGGCAACATATTCCAGATTCACGGCATAGCTTTTATGACATACAAAAAACGGCGGCTGCGGCAGTGATACAGCCAATTCTTTCAGTTTCAGGGTAGTTTTTTCAATTCCTCCGCCTGTCAGATAAAGATATACCATATCCGCCTGCGATTCAATATATCTTATACGTGAAAGCGGTATCCGATGTACCTTTCCGCCGTAGGGCACATTCACGGCAGGGGCATTTTCTCTTTGCTGTACGGCTCTGCTGACAACTTCCATAACATCTCCCGAACGCAAAGGCTTTGTAATATAGCGGTCAACGTGATAACGATAACCGTCCATGGCATGGTCAAGGCTTGGCGTGATGAATGCGATAGGCACATTATTATCCGTTTCCCGTATTTTTGCGACGGTTTCCACTCCGTTGATATGATTCATGTAAATATCTATCAGAAGCAGGTCATAACGTCCGTGATAGTACGCTTCCAGCAGTCCCGAACCGTCGGAAAAATGCTCCGTTTCAACAGGAAAAACGCTTTTTTCGAGAATAGCGGAAAGCTTGTCATATTCGGCTGAATCGTCCTCGCAGACAGCAATTTTCAATGGTTTCAATTTCTTTTCCTCCTTTTTTGAATTTATTATACTTGACAGGGGAATGTTTGTCAACGAGCGGCAAATTTGACAGATTTCTGTCATGAATATAATTTTATGGAATATAGATAACCTTTAGCTAATTAAAAGAAATATCGCTGTAAGAGAACAACAAATTAAAATTTGTCAAGTACGAATTTTGCCTTGAATTGACCTGTTTTCCGTTATTGCTAATTTTAACAGGCTGTTGTAAAATAAAATTATAGAGAGGGGCTTCTTTCTCTGGAAAAATACTTGAGGAGGTTATCTTATGAAAGGCTATTGCTGCATCACTGGCTCTGATGATGGTATCGGGTGCACTCCCTGTACAGCCGTTGTCGGAAATGTTCGGTAATACAGCGATAACCGTCAATGCCGCAGAGGCTCAGTTCAGCAGCGGCGAAGGCACTCAGTACGATCCCTATGTCATCTCGGGCGAGAGCGACTGGAACACCCTTGTTTCACAGGTCAACAGCGGAAACTCTTACAGCGAAAAGTATTTCATACTTGGCGGTGACATCAGCGTTTCACAGATGGTCGGTACAGCAAGCAATCGTTTTGAAGGTACTTTCAACGGCTGCGGCTATACCCTGACGGTCAACCTGACAAATAATGCAACCTATACCGCTCCGTTCCGCTATGTCAGGAACGCAACATTCAGAAATCTGAATACCGCAGGCACTATTACAACTTCGGCAAAATTTGCAGGCGGTATCATAGGAAGTGCAGACGGTATAGTGAGTCTTTGCTCATGCCGCAGCAGTGTTGCCATTATCAGCAGCGTCAGCGGTGACAGTACAAACGGCGGTATGGCAGTGACAAATGGCAGCGGCTGCACATTAAGTTTTGAAAACTGTCTGTTTGACGGAAAAATACTCACAACCAACAGTGCTACCTTCTGCGGTGGTTTTGTGGGCTGGTCGGAAACTCCTGTCAATTTCACCAACTGCCTTTATGCACCGGCAGCAATTGCAGACGGTGAAACAGAAGTCCTTGTCGGAGACGGCACTCAGGGCTGCACATTCGCCCGTGTGAGAAACAATCAGTCAAACAACATGACAAACTGCTATTATACCCGCACACTCGCTGCGGCTCAGGGTACAGACGGCAGTCAGATGACCGCCGAAGAATTAGTGGAGGCATTCGGCAGCGGCTGGCTGGTATCGGACGGAAAAGCCGTTCCCTTTATGACAAAAAATGTCACGATACAGAATGCTCTCTTTGACAATTCGGCACATGGTGTGGAAGATGTCACAGACCAGATGAAAAACACCGATCCGTATGCCAGCAACGGCGATAAATGGACAACCATGTTTACCGCACCGGAAATTTTTATTCATGCCGGTGAGTATAAACAAGGCGAAGGCTACCATTGGCCAAGAATTTATGTTGAAGATCTGAACGGCAACGGCTGGAGCAACACAGACAGAGCATTCGCTTTTACCGGTGCATATCAGGTAGCAGGAATGAATGTCGGACACGGTGTGAAAAATGCGGTTGCACAGCTTGGCTGCAATAAAGATGACGGTATTGTCCGTCTTTCAATCATAAATCCCGGCAACGGTGCATTATACACCGAAGGTGCTGCACCAAGCTTTAGAGTGTATGTTGACAATAAGTTAGAAACTGATTATAACTTTATTCGTCCATCCGGCAAGTTCAGTGTCGATATTGCAACCGATAGTTATTTCATCAAGAACAGCGCAATTAATGAAACGAATGCAGGACAGTATCTTGCCGTTGCCACGGGTGACTTCAACGGTGACGGTGTGGATTCTATCATAACATATAACGGAAATTATACTACACCTGCCATTGAGGAGTATGGTTTTGAATTCAGAGATTCCAGCGAACATAATACAACGGATAAAAATCCATTTGGTGAAGAGTACAGTGTTTCTTATACAGGAACTTATTGTCACCCTGTAAAAAAGAGTGATGTTGTCAAAGACGTGTACAGCACATTCGGACTGAAAGAGGTTTCTGCTTCTTCCAATAGTGATATTTCCCGTAACGTACCTATCGTTGATTTAGTGACAGCCGATATTGACAGGGACGGCAGAGATGAACTGATCGTCACGGCAGGTCTTGGCTCAACCACACAAGACCTGACAGATACTACCAAAATGAAAATCTATGACTATATCAACGGTAAATTTGAACTGACATATACGACAGAGCTGAAAAGTACTGCCTATCAAAAAGCAGGCAGACTGATGTGGTGTTCTTCGGCAGTCGGCAACCTGTCCAAAGAGGAAGTTGCAAATGCAGGCTGTCTTGACTATCCCGAAATCGCCAGTGCAGGCTGGATCAATATTAAAAAAGATACTGATAGTGGTCTGAATATGAAAGCCATGTACGGTGTTCATATCACAAAACTGACAGGACGTGTTAAATCGGGCGATTCCTATGTCGGTGAATATCAGGAATCGAATGTTTATTCCACAAGCGATTACACCATTGACAGCAGCCACATGGACGGTGCTTCCAAACAGATGCGTAATGGTTTCCATGCCGATGATGGTGCTGCCAATGCCGACTGGGACAGACGTGATAAACTTGCTGTTGCCATTGTTTCGGCAAGAGGTCCGGGAGCGAATGGCTATCTCGTTCTGGGCGATACGGTTTACTCCGTAGGCGAAGAAAATGAAAGTGGTCTGTATTGTGTCAAGAGAACCGACAAAGATGTTAAATATTCTATCCGCAAGGTCTTAACAGGTCACTATATGGGCAAGCCCACAGAAGCTATTTATTTCCTTGCAGCAGATGAGGACAGACAGTATCATCTTTTCTATTACATCTATGACGGCAGTTCATGGAGTGCAATAGATGGTCCGAGTATCCAGAAATTAGGCTTTGCCTGCAACATCTGTAATTTCGATACAGGCAATGACAGCCTTATCGTTAAATTAAAGAGCGTTAAGCAGACATGGTGCGATCCCAAACCCCTCTATGTTCTCGAGGCGGCTCCGTACTTCAAGGAACTCTCCGATCAGTCATGCGGCTCGACATGGGTTACCAACAGTACTTCCACAGGCAGTGAAACAAGCACTTCACTGACACTTTCGACTTCCGTTGAGTTCAGCTTCAATCAGGATCTGGAATGCTTTGTCAAATTCGGTGAAGTCGAGGCAGGCAATACGCTTTCCATGTCACTTTCCTATGATGCAGCCGTTTCAAAGGAAAGGTCCGTTTCATGCAACTATGTAGAAGGAAACGGTCAGAATAATGTCATTGTAGCCCGTTCACCTGCCTATATCTATACCTATGAGGTATACGGCTCGGATAAGCCCTTTGCGGTTCAGTCAAACGGCACTCCCGAAATTGCCGGTATTTCCATAGAGGACTATAATGCCCTTGCAGAAGACTATAATCTGGGCTGTTCACCAAAGGAAAAACTGCCGATTATCGACAGTAAGTTCGGTCTTGGTGAGCCGGGCAATCCCTACAGCTACCGCAATGCCTTCCCGAAAGAATACGATATTTCACCGTCGCTTGACCAGTCGACCACAAGCTATTACAGCGATACCGCAACGGAAAAAGAAATTACAGATTCCACAACCGTTTCACAGGGCTTTTCGATTGAGCTGGGCTATGAAAACTTTTCAAAAGTGAATATTCTGGGTGCGGCTGTACAGATTTCTGTCGGCACGAGTGCAGAAGTGGGTTACAGTGTATTCAATACAAAATCCCTTACCAGAGGCGGTTGTGCAGGCAATCAGTATGTTGACGACAGATTCAATTTCAAATGGGACGTAGGTTTCTGGTCAGTTGACGGTGTGCCGGTTGTCGGCTATAAAGTTGTCAATGTCAAAGGTCCTACCATGACTCCCGAAGATTTCAAAGTAGAAAAAGACAGCATTTCCAACCATAGTGCAACACTTACATGGACAGCTCCGACTTATTACAAACAGCCTTACTGTTCTGTTATCAAGGACAGAACCCTGCCGAAATATGTCAGAATCTATCAGAAACAGAACAATCATGAATATGATGAAAGCAACTATATTGAAGTTCCCTATAACTATGATCCCGAAAATCCCGATGCAAGCGATTTTGACAGAGTTGACGGTGCCTATAACCTCACGGGACTTGAAAGAAATAAAACATATACTTTCAGAATCGTAGGCTATGATGAGGCAGGCGAGAGCAATAAATCCCGTCCGAGTGAAGAAGTTATCTTCACAACAGGAAATGTTCCCGAAGTATTCAATGTAACGGTAACAGCAGGTAAAGGCGTTACTTTGAGAAGCGGAAGCGGTGCGGAATCACAGTCTACCGAAACAGCTATCGATGAAATTTCCTATTCCATCAACAAAGGCTATAAACTGCCCGCAAATGCACATCTGGAGAGTAAAAACGGTATTACCATTCAGACAAGCTCCAATATCATCACCATATCAGGTACACCGACAGCATCTTATGATATTGTCATTCCCGATATGCAGCCGATATCTTACAGTATCAAATATAATCTTGACGGCGGTGAACTGACGAATCCGGTAAAATCCTATACGATTGAATCAAAGACAATTACTCTCCCGACTCCCACAAAACAGGGATACAAATTCACAGGCTGGACAGATGCCTCCGGCAAGGCAGTCACCAAAATTGCAGCAGGAAGCACAGGCAACAAGACATTCACAGCTAATTGGGAAGCAGACAGCAATATCCCCTATACCGTTGAATATTATCTGATGGATACAAACGGAAACTGGCTTTCTTCACCGTCCGATACAGAAACACTTCACGGTACAGCAGGCGAACAGGTCACAGTAACTCCCAAAACAAGAACAGGCTTTTCCAATCCTGCACCTCAGGATATTACCATCAAGGCTGACGGCACATCAAAAGTTAAGTTCTATTGTGAACGCAAAAAGTTCACACTGACTCTCAAAGATACAGCAGGTGCTTGTATTGATACCGTTCAGGGAACGTATTACTATGGCGAAACAATCCGTCTTTCAGCCACTGTTGCAAACGGCTATGTATTCACAGGCTGGGCAACGTCAAGTACAGCGACACCTTTTGCTACACAGAATCCTTATGATTTCACCATGCCGGCAAGCTCAAAAACGATATGGGCACTTTCGGCTCAGAGTACAGAACTCCAGAATACTTCTACTCTTTCGGCAACTTCCATCGCTCTGGGCGATACGGTGACAGCCAAAGGTTCGGCAACAGGCGGTACAGCTCCCTATCGTTATAACGTCCTCTATAAGCAGAATTCACAGACTTCATGGACTACTGCACAGGCTTATCAGGAAAATGCAACTGTTACCTTCAAGCCCTCAAAAGCAGCTGATTATGATGTATGCATCAAAGTCAAGGACAGTGCAGGAAAAGAAGTGAAACAATACTTTACAGTAACCGTTTCCAATCATACGGAACTTTCCAATAATTCCACACTTTCCGCAACAGAGATTGTTCTCGGCAGTACCATCACGGCTACAGGAAAAGCAACAGGCGGTGAAGGCGGATATACCTACTCTGTACTCTGCAAGAAAAAGGCTGATACCAAGTGGGTAACCAAACAGAATTTCAGCACTAACGACACTGTATCGATAAAACCTGCCTATGCTGCTGACTATGATGTATGCATAAAAGTAAAAGACAGTGCAGGAACCATCGTAAAGAAATACTTTGAAGTGAAAGTCAATGAAAAACTCAGCAATCTTTCAACCCTTGCGTCAGAGAATATCACACTTGGCGAAAAAGTCACTGTAAACGGTCTTGCACAGGGCGGAATGGGTGAATATCAGTATCAGGTGCTCTATAAGCAGACTTCACAGACAAAGTGGACAACGGCACAGGATTTCAACAAAAATGCCACTGTTACTTTCAAACCCGGCAAGGCAAAAACATATGATGTTTGTGTCAAAGTCAAGGACGCAACAGGAAAGATTTCCAAAGTATACTTTACTGTAACTGTCAGCGACAATCAGTTGATAAGCACAGCCACCATTTCGGCAACGACTATCAAAAAGGGTGAAAGCGTAACTTTGAACGGTTCTGCAACAGGCGGTGCAGGAAATTATACCTATTCCGTATCATATAAGCAGAAATCGCAGTCAAAATGGACTATGAAACAGGATTTCAGTGAAAATTCGGTTATTTCAGTTCAGCCCTCACAGGTAACCGATTATGACATCTGTATCAAAGTTCAGGACAAAGCCGGCACAGTTGCCAAACAGTATTTCACGGTAACGGTCACAAAATAACCAGATTACCAGAATCAGCTGCAGATAGATAAAACAATAAAAGAATTCCATACTGTAAAAAAACACAGGATGGAATTCTTTTATATAACTATAAATGAGGTGGCATCATAAAAGAAGTGATTTATCAAAACTACGCCCGAAAAAGTAAATATTTATGAAAGTTCATAAGCCGATTTTTTATTTTTTCAAAAGTTGGATTAGTGTATTGTGTCAGACTTGACTTTCCGATTGAAAGTTTATATAATCATTATAGAAAATATCATTCAAAAGGGAGTAGTAACATGAAAAAAGCAACATTCATCAAATCGCTTGCGGTGATTTTGGGAATATCTTCTGTGCTTGGATTTGCGGGATGCAGTAAATCTGAGAATAATCATTCCGAGGTATCGGAACAGTCTGCGGTTGAGTCGGTTTCCGATTCGCTGGAGGGAATGTGGCAGTCGGAACAGCTGAGTGATTATATATATACATTTCGTGCCGATGGTACAGGTCAGTATGATATGGCTGGAAAAGTTCTTGCATTGGAATATACTACTGATGAAGGCAAGATAACTCTGTCATTTCTTGAGGAAGGATATACACCTGTTACTCTTGAATACATTCTGGACGGGGACAGACTCAATATAAAAGATTCTTTCGGAAAAGATACGTTTTATAAAAGAGTCAGTGAATGAGAGAATATGGATTTCAAAACCGGAAACTGCATTTTTCTTTGACAGTTTCCGGTTTTTTTATTGCCAATATTGTCACAGGCATGGTATAATGAAAAAAATCAATATAAAGGGGAATACGGTATGATACGAAAATCCATTACATTTTACGGTTGGGTGCAGGGGGTAGGCTTTCGCTGGAGGGCATACCATGCTGCCGATGCATTTGGTGCGACAGGATGGGTAAAAAATAATTATGACGGTTCAGTTTCCATGGAGATACAGGGAAATGAAGAGCAGATAGACCAGGTGATACAGGCTCTTGAAAAGGGACGGTTTATCCATATCGAAAATATGGAATGCAAAACGATTCCCGTTGAGCCTGACGAGAGGATTTTTCAAGTCAAATAACAGCCGTTTTTGACGGATACAGAAAAGTAGAGTTTTTCCGATTTTTATTTTAAAAAAGTCGGAAAGAAAATAATTCCGTTTTTTTTCGATTATGGTATTATAATGGCAGTTCAGATGTAAAGATAATACAGACATAAAATGTGAGGAGGAACGGTCATGGGATGGGAAATGATTTTGTGCGGAGTTATTTGTATCGTAATAGGTGTGATTAGCAGAAAATACAATATGAACGGCAGTTATACCGCAGGAAAACATATGTTCAAAAACAGTGATGCCAATCTTGAAGAAAAAAATCTTGATTTTTCCGATCAGAACTACTACGATCATAAAGGAATTTTCAGATAACAGCTGATGACAAACGGAGAGGATATGAGCGGTATGAAATTTGCCAATGCATATAAGGGATTAAAGCTCATTACTCTATTGGAAATGCTCAATATCATCGGAGTTTTGATGGCAACGGCATCGGGGATTATCTTTCTTTTCTTCAGAATTCGTGTCATCAGTGCTGTCGAAAATATTGCCCACAAAACCGAAAAATGCCGATATGTCGGGCAAAGCAAAGATATTTTCCGTTATTTTGATCATTCTTATGATAATCACAATCATCATTACTGCAGTCACTCAGGCAGTTCCTGCTGTATCGCTTCTTGTTGGGATTATCGGGAATGGCTTTGGTATAGTCAAATCCATGGTATTTGTTGCCTATCTTACGAAAGCTCTGAAAATGCTCAAAAAATAAAACGGAGGTTCAAATGAAAAAGTTTCTTTCAATAACGCTTGCGGCTGTGATGGCATTGTCACTGGCAGGCTGCGGCAATTCAGGAGGTACATCTGTCAGCTTGGAAAGCAGTACACCGTCTGCCGTGGAAAGTTCGGTCAAAAATATATTTGATATGTATGACTATGAAAATGATGAAGTCTTTTATGTCGATAAAATGAATCTTGACGGTGAATTGGCAAAGGTATGTACGACTTATGAATTCAGTTTTCTTTCGGACGGTTATCAGATAAAGGCATATATGGCGATTCCAAATGAAAGTATGGAAGCACAAAAGCCCTGTAAATGTCTGATATATAATCGTGGAGGACATTATAATTACGGTTCACTGAATTACAAATCTCTTTCAAGTATATGTGCCGCTACAAAGCGTATCGTTGTCGGCTGTGAGATAAGGGGTGACAACGGTTCGGAGGGATATGACCGGTTCGGCGGAGATGAACTGCATGATGTCATCAAGCTGATAGACTTGTGTGAAAATCATTTTTCCTTTATTGATATGGATGATTTTGCTGCAATCGGCGTTTCAAGAGGCGGCATAGCAACATATATGTCAGCCCGTCAGGATAAAAGAATCCAAAAAATTATCGTTCTTTCAGGTATGGCAGATCTCTTTAAGGGTTATGAAGAGCGTGAGGAACAAATGAAACAGCTTCTCCGTGACTGTATAGGCGGAACTCCCGAAGAAATGCCGGAGGAATACGAAAAAAGGTCGGCTGTATATTGGGCGGATGAAATCAAGATTCCTGTATTGATTGTTCACAGCAGGGGAGATGAAAAAGTTTCATTTGGACAGGCTGAACAAATGTATGAAAAGCTCAAAGATCATACGGAATGCAGTTTTATTATACATGATGATGACCTTCATGAAATCCATGAAGAAGATATTCCCAAAATAGTAGAATGGCTTGAAAAATAACACAGCGGCAGACAGTGGATTCAAAAAACTGTCTGCCGGTTCATTTTTGAAACAAAAAATAAGACAAGGAATAAAATTCCTCGTCTTGAATGCCGGTGGTGGGACTCGAACCCACACGCCCTTGCGAGCAACAGATTTTGAGTCTGCATCGTCTGCCAATTCCGACACACCGGCTTATCTGATGTATAAAAACCCTGCTTGATTATTATATATCAGATTTCATGATTTGTCAACAGTTTTTTTAAATATGCAGACGTTTTCTTACTGCGGAAATTTTGGAAAGCCTTGAAATGATAATCAGAACCCATGCCACGCCCACGCAGGATATCAGAACCGGCACAGACCAGACAAATTCAATTTCCATCAGTTTGAATTTTCTGACAAAGTATTCCGTCATCATGCAGAATATGCCTGAAAGGACAAAGCCTATGGAAATAATGTACATGACACTGATTTTTTTAACGGACAGAGTATAAAGGAGTATAAAGGAACCGCACAGATACAGCAGTACAGGTACACATATACTTGCAAACCAGTTGACATTGGGTGTTGTCAGCATATTCATTGCCGCAAGGTAGAAAAAGGCGGCTGTCAGGTCGATGAGCACGCATTTCAGCAGACCGTTTTGTCTGATAATAATCGGCGGCACTGCACAGCACCATGCAAAAATAATGGATGGTATCACATATTTTGACCATGTGAGCGTGTCATTGATGACGAAATTGCACAGCGGACAGAGTATCAAGGCGGTCAGAAATATTGCCGTCACGAGATTGGCAGATATCAGCCGCAGTTTTTTCACAATTTTTTCCATGTGTTCCACGGGATATGTAGTGACGGCTTCCTCAATAATGACATCATTCGGATTGATAACGGGCGTTGCACACAGCGGGCACTGTTTCAATGATTTGTCCAGTTCAACGCCGCAGTTTACACAGTAGGACATTTTTTTCAATACCCCTTTCCTGAAAATTTTATATCAGATTGGATTCTATTTTAACGGGGATACCCATTTTAATGAGTGATGTGAAAAAGCCTTTTTCAACGTCCTTTTCGGCAAAACCGCTTGTCCAGTTGATATAAAGATTGCCGTTATAGCTTGCGGCAGCTGCCGAGGGCATTCCTGCCATGAATCTTCCGAGCATGAATTCCACTCTTTCGATATGCCTTGCCATTTCAGGCGGCAGGTCTACTTTGCCCAAATTGGAAAACGTAGAGGAAACGAGCGTTTCACCGTACATTTTGAAAGCCGTGAAAAGTGCGATATTTTTTATGAAAAGCGGTATCACTCTTATAATGGGGTTGAATTCGTCACTTAAATTTTTGCACATGATGGCATTGAGATATTTTTCTTTATTATTCATACGCATGAAGTGATGCACTTCTTCGGTTATTTCTTCAAATGTAAATTCACCGTAACGGGGTTCTATGCCCGGATTTATGTATAAAGCGAAATTACGCAGTGTTTTGCTTGGATAGAGTTTTCTCAAGTTGACAGGCACACTTACTTTGACAGGCTTTTCCACACGGATTTTACTTTTCTCCTGACACTCCATGAAAGCTTTTATCATAACGGAAACGATAAATTCCGTGGCAGTCACGTTATATTCTTTGGACTTTTCATGCAGCTTTGCAAAGGGTATGATACCTGTGATAACGCTCGTCTGGTCACTTGGCAGGACAGTGCCTTTGAAGTGATAGCCTTTCAGTTCACTGCGGCTTTTCAGAGTACGGAATTTTGCATATCTCTTGAAAGCATCTTCCATTTCTTCGGGGGAATATTCACTGTCACATAAAATGATATCCTGAAATTCAGGGATTTTCTCACCGTATCTCAGTTCAATATAACGGGCGGCTATGGATTTGAGAAAAATCAGACCGCCTGTGCCGTCTGCAAGGGCATGAAACAGCTCTATCGCAAAACGGTTATTATAATATGTCACACGATAGGGCATTTCTTTATTATCCACTCCGCCGATTCTGCCGCAGGGACTTTGTCTTTCGGGCTGTATCGGGACAGGTCTGTCGGTTTCCTCAAAGAAATACCAGAACAATCCCGGTTTCAGTTCCAGATTCAGATTGACAATCCTTTTGCGTACATCGTCAAGGGCTTGCTGCAGTAATTCAGGTTCGACCTTTTCATTGAAGTTCAGGGACAGTCTGAAATTTCCCGACCATTTTCTTGTACGTACAGCAGGATATATTTTAGCTGCATTGTCAAGCCTGTACCAATTCTTTGGCTGTTTCAAATTTTCCGTCACCGTCTTTCAAAGAAAATTTGCTTTGGATAAAATCGTCTATAAAGTCTATAGCAATTTCCGCTTCCCTGATTCTCCAAAGCTGAAAAATGTGGAACATATTGGGATAGACTTCTAATTTGCAGTCAACACCGCACTTTTGCAGAACCTCATTCATTCTGACGGAATCACCGTATAAAACTTCCTTGTCGCCTACCTGTATCAGAATGGACGGATAGGTTTCATCATAACTGCCGAATACAGGAGATATCAGCGGGTCAAGCGGTGAATCGTCATCAATATAATCTTCTGCAAATTTTTCAAGGACATCTGCCGATAAAAGCGGATCGGCTCTGTCCATTTCAGCGTACGTTTCGGAAGTGATGGTGAGGTCAGTCCATGGAGAAAGTGCCACTCCGCAGCATGGCATGGGATATCTGTTTTGTTTCATATACTGCATGAATGCAAACATCAAGCCGCCGCCTGCCGAATCTCCCAGCATGACGATATTTTTCGGTTCATATCCCAATGATAAAACATAGAGATATGCTTCTGCACAGTCCTCTATGGGTGCGGGAAAGTGATATTCAGGGGCAAGCCTGTATTCAAATGAAATGGCCTTCAGTCCGCAGTAATAGGCGATAGGCGATATCAATGCCCTTGATGAAACCAAATCCCCCATTCCATAGCCGCCGCCATGTATATAAAATATGATTTTCTTGTCGTCATGTACTTCGGGAATTACCCATTCCGCTGTCATGTTTAAATCATTGATGGGTTCACAGTGCACTTCTTTCGGAATGCCTCTTACATTGAAAAGCACTGTCTGTCCCGAACGCTGATTATCCAGCGGCATTTTGTGTATGATATGCTGTGCCGTTCTGATGGTTCTCTCAACTACTTCACTCTTTACTATCATTAATATATCTCCTCAAACAATCACTTTTTCAAAAATCGTATCATGGCAAGAGCGGCTTTTGCACCATCGGCAACTGCCTTTGATACCTGTAAAATGCCGCCTGTGCAGTCGCCTGCCGCAAATATGAAAGGAATATTCGTCTGCATATCGTCATTGACGACAATTTTATTATCCGACACTTCCACACCGATTTTTCTTGCCAAGTCTGTACTGCCTGCCACTCCGAGTGCAACAAATACACCGCTGATATTCAAAATTTCACCGTCATCAAATGTCACGGACTGCACGGTATTTTCACCGTTAACGGAAATCATTTTCTTTTTTATCAATCTGATATTTTCGGGAATGTCAATCGCAGCGTCAAAGCCGTTGGAAAGCATGGTGACGGATTTTGAAGTTTCGGCTAAAACGAGGGCTTCATGAAGTGCATATTCACCATTACCTAAAACCGCAACGTCTTTATTCTTATAAAAAAATGCGTCACACACGGCACAATAACTGACACCTTTTCCTTCAAATTCTTTCAATCCCTGTATATCAGCGGATTTTCTTGCAGAACCCGTTGCAAGCAATACGGCATCTGCTGTATATTTGTTTTTATCGGTTTCGACAATCGGCTTGAAGTTCTCATCAAAATTCAGTGAAACGACCTGTTCTTCAAGGAATTGAACGCCTAAATTTTTGGCACCCGCAACGCCTCTTTTATGAAGTTCCGCACCGGTCACGGCTGTTTCAAATCCGTAGAAATTTTCTATTTTTTCAGCTTTTTCCAAAGCTCCCATGCCTTTTGAAATGATGGTTGTATCAATATTTCCGCTCCTCTGCAGATACAGCGAAGCCGATATTCCTGCCGGTCCCGAGCCTATCACGATTACTTTTTTCATCTTGCTTTTAAACTCCTTTTTCAATCATTATAGTACAAGATTCTATATATTGTCAATTATATTTTGCCCTGCACGATTTTCAAAATACAGAAATTTTTTTGCAAAATTGCAGTGTATTTCTTGATTTATGAAAACTTACATGATATAATGATATAGTATTTTTTGATGAAGGTGGGATTTTATGATAAGCGGTGCTGAAATAATGGTAAAGTGCCTTCAGGAAGAAGGCGTTTCAATCCTTTTCGGATATCCGGGAGCAGTCATCTGTCCTTTTTTTGATAAACTTTATGATACAGATATAAAAGCAATTCTCGTAAGACAGGAACAGAATGCTGCACACGCCGCAAGCGGCTATGCAAGAGCGACTTCCAAAGTCGGTGTATGCGTTGCCACATCAGGTCCGGGTGCTTTGAACATGATAACGGGTATTGCAACGGCTTATATGGATTCTATCCCTATGGTAGCCATAACCGGTCAGGTAAAAAGCGATGTGTTGGGACGTGATGTCTTTCAGGAAGCAGATATTACAGGTGCCTGTGAATCTTTCGTAAAGCACAGCTATCTGGTGAAAGATACAGCAGATTTGCCGAGAGTTTTCAAAGAGGCTTTTCACATTGCCAACACAGGCAGACCGGGACCTGTATTGATAGATGTACCGGTTGACATTCAGCAGAATGAGATTGAAGAATTTGTATATCCCGAAAAAGTAAATATCATAGGCTATAAACCGAGCGTTCAGGGACATCCCATGCAGGTGAAAAGAGCCATGGAAGCTCTTGCGGAATCGAAAAAGCCCGTGATATGCGTAGGCGGTGGTGTGCTGACGTCAGGTGCCAAGCCGAAACTGCGTGAATTTGCAAGGCTCACCAATATCCCTGTTGTATCAACCATGATGGGTATCGGCTCCATGCCGTCAAATGATGAACTGTATGTCGGCATGATAGGTTCTCACGGTATCAAAGCCGCAAATAAAACTATCAACGAAGCAGATTTAATTATATTATGCGGTGCAAGAGTCGGTGACAGAACGGTATCATCACCGAATCAGGTTGCAAAGAATTCAAGAGTTATACATATAGACATTGATCCTGCCGAGATAGGCAAGAATATGAAAACGACGATTCCAATCGTTGGCGACTTGAAAAACGTGCTTTCACAAATGCTGAAAGAAACTTCTTATACCGCTCCGAAAGAGTGGCTGGAAGATATTGCAAATTGGAAGAAAGAACTGGCACCTCAGCGTGTGAAATTTGACGGTTACGTTGAACCTCAGAGTTTCCTTGAAAAACTCTCTGCACAGCTCAGGGCAAAGGCAATTTTAATTGCAGATGTCGGACAAAATCAGATATGGTGTGCCAACAGCTTTAAAGTATCCGACGGCAGATTCTTCACATCAGGCGGCATGGGTACAATGGGTTATTCCGTACCGGCAGCAGTCGGGGCAAAGTTTGCCCGTCCGTCAAGAGATGTTGTCGCTGTATGCGGTGACGGCTCTTTCCAGATGTCTATGAACGAGCTGGCAACGATTGCACAAAACAATCTGAATGTAAAAATTATCGTTATGCGTAATACCGTTCTGGGAATGGTGCATGAATTGCAGGATTTTCATTATAACAGCCGTTACGCTGTCACGGAATTGGACGAAATGCCCGATTTTGCAAAAATAGCGGCAGCCTATGGCATTGAATCCGCTTTTGCATCTTCCAATGAGGAAGCCGAAATGTATTCCGAAAAAATGCTCAAAAGCGATAAACCGTTTTTGCTTGTCTGCAACGTACACCCGAATACACCGTCACGATAAGGAGGAAATTTTATGAAATACACTCTTTCCGTTTTAGTCGAAAACCATGCCGGTGTACTTTCAAAAGTTTCCGGATTGTTCTCAAGACGTGGCTTTAATATAGACAGCCTTGCCGTCGGTACAACGGAAGATGAAAATATCTCCCGAATTACCATTGTTGCCAACGGTGATGAATATGTGATAGAACAGCTTGAAAAACAGTTGAATAAACTCATTCCCGTTATCAAAGTAAGGACTTTGACGGAAGGAAGTTTTGTAAGCTGTGAACTCTATCTTGTAAAAGTACGCTGTACTGCAAAGCAAAGGCTTGATATCATGAAAATAGCCGATCTTATGCAGGCAAAAATCGTTGATGTGGCTCAGAATTCCATGACACTGCAGTTTGCAGATACAAGCGAGAGATTTGACACATTGACGGAACTGTTAAAACCGTATGGTATCCGTGAAATCGTCAGAACAGGCACTGTTGCCATTGAAAAAGACTCTGCCGCAAAAAAATGACGGTCAAGCGAATTTCATAATATATATTTTAAACAATTTTTTATGGAGGTCTTTAAAATGCCAAAAATTTACTATGAAGCTGACTGCGACATCAATCAGCTCAGCGGAAAAACCGTTGCCATCATCGGCTACGGCAGTCAGGGACACGCTCATGCTCTCAATCTTCGTGACAGCGGTGTGAAAGTAATCATCGGTCTTTATGAGGGCAGTAAAAAGTGGGATCACGTTAAGGAACTCGGCTTTGAAGTTTATACAACTGCCGAGGCTACAAAGAAAGCCGATATCATCATGATTTTGACTCCCGATGAGAAACAGGCTGATATCTTCAAGAAAGACATCGCTCCCAATCTCACAGAGGGCAAGGCTATCGCTTTTGCACACGGCTTTAACATTCACTTCAAGCAGATCGTTCCTCCCTCAAATGTGGATATATTCATGATTGCTCCGAAAGCTCCCGGTCACACTGTACGTTCAGAGTACGTTGAAGGCAAGGGCACACCTGCTCTTGTTGCCGTATATCAGGACGCTACCGGCAAGGCTCTTGACATTGCCCTTGCTTATGGTGCAGGTATCGGTGCAGCCCGTGCAGCCGTTATGGAAACAACTTTCAAAATCGAAACAGAAACTGACCTCTTTGGTGAGCAGGCTGTCCTTTGCGGCGGCGTAACGGCTCTCATGCAGGCAGGTTTTGAAACTCTTGTTGAAGCAGGCTATGCTCCCGAAAATGCTTATTTCGAGTGCATTCATGAAATGAAGCTCATCGTTGACCTCATCTATGCAGGCGGCTTCTCCAAGATGAGATACTCTATCTCCAATACCGCTGAATTCGGCGACTACGAAACAGGCAAGAGAATCATCACAGACGCTACAAAGGCTGAAATGAAGAAAGTTCTTGCTGAAATTCAGGACGGTACATTCGCTTCCAAGTGGATTGCTGAAAACAAAAACGGTCTTGCACACTTCAATGCTATGCGTGCTATCAAGGCTGAGCATCAGCTTGAAAAAGTCGGTGAAGAAATCCGTAAGATGTATTCATGGAACGGTACTGACAAGTACGCTGACTAATTTCTTTGGCAATTAAAAAAACGGTCTGGCTGTATGAATCATGCAGTCAGACTTTTTTTATAAAAATTTCTTTGGAAGTTTTTGAAAAAACTCTTGTAATTTCCGAAAAGGTATGTTATAATAATCAAGTGATTTGGAGAGTTGTCCGAGCTGGCCGAAGGAGCACGATTGGAAATCGTGTAAACGGCTACAACCGTTTCGAGGACAATGCGGTTTTTTCGTGTATGTATTGTTAGTTTTGCTTTCTAAGCTCATTGATGTACAATATGACTTCTGCCTTTTTGACAAGGGGCAAATCCTGTATAAGACTTAAAAGTTCATCGTCTTCCCTGCTGGATTGATTGTGATTGCTGTTTAAGGTCAAGGGCGAATAATTGATAGCCTGTACGTTGTTATTGCCATAGATGGAATATTCTCCATTGACAGTATTTTTTCTGCCTAAAAGATAATCAACGGAACAATTTAAATAATCAGCAATTTTTTCCAATATTTCAGCGGAGGGTGTGTAATCACGTTTTTCCATGTCGTAAATCAGACTTCGTCTGATAGCTGTTTCCGCCAGCATTTTTGAAACGGCTATATTTTGCTTTTTACAAAGTTCTTTGATGATAATGCATGTTTGTGCATTATTCATAAAAACACCACCTTTTTCTTATTTAAATGTACGATTTGCGTGAAATTACTTAAAAAGACTTGAATTTACGTGAATTTGCGTATATAATAACTATGCTATTGGTACGACGAAGAAAACATATATCAGTTATCCTGCTATAATCGTATACTATTTTTAGTCGAAAGTCAATGGTTTTTCGCATTTTTCACAAAACGGCTCTTTTTCGGCATTTTTTTACATATTTTTCAAAAATTGAGATTAAGCCTGTCTTGGCGGCTGTAATCGAATAAAATGTCGAAAATCAAAGCTGAGGAAAAGGAGTGTTTGATTTTGAACAATGACATTGAAGAAATGCTGCGGCTGATTTTGAGAATCGTCACATTAAACAATATGACTTTAAAAAATCTGCTTGACGAACTTGATCATTTAAAAAATCATGTACATGAAGAAACAGAGTAAAAAATGTTATAAAAAAGGGCTGCCGCAATATTCTTACGGCAGCCGCTTGAATTTGTATTATTTCTCTTTGAGGTTGATACTGCGAATGGTCTTTCTGACACCGAGAACACTTCCGGGATTGACGCTGAGTTCATCAATACCCATTTTCAGGAAAGTTTCGGTCAAAGACGTATCTGCACCCAATTCTCCGCAAATGCCTACCCAACAATCATGTTTATGAGCGGCTATGACAGTTTGTTCTATCATTTTCAGTACGGCAGGGTGATGGGAGTCATAGAACGGGTCAAGACTCGGATTCTGACGGTCTATCGCCAGTGTATATTGTGTCAGGTCATTCGTGCCGATGGAGAAGAAGTCCACTTCTGCGGCAAGGTCCTCTGCAATCATGACAGCGGCAGGTGTTTCTATCATAATGCCTATCTCGACATCACCGACTTTGACACCCTCTGCAATCAATTCCTGACGACATTCTTCCAGAACGGCTTTTGCGTCCATGACTTCACGCAGGGAAATAATCATCGGGAACATGATACTGACATTTCCGAATGCCGAAGCCCTTAACAAAGCTCTTAACTGAGCCTTGAAGATATCATGGCGTGTCAGGCATATTCTGATAGCACGATAGCCCAGTGCAGGGTTGTCTTCTTTGGGAAGATGGAAATAGTCCGCCTGTTTGTCTGCACCGATATCGAGTGTGCGGATAATGACTTTTTTACCGCCCATCATTTCGGCAACACGCTTATAAATGGCAAATTGTTCATCTTCTGTCGGGAAATCCGCTGAATGAAGATAGATAAATTCTGAACGGAACAAGCCGATTCCGCCTGCATCATTCTGCAGAACCATGCCTACATCGGAAACATTACCGATATTGGCATACAGCTTTATCTCTGTGCCGTCTATGGTAACATTGGGTTTGCCTTTGAGTTCCTGTAACAGTGCCCTCTGCTGAACGTCACGGATACGCTTTTTATCAAGCGTCTGCAAAAGGTCATCATTCGGCTCGATATAAATACAGCTGTTATAGCCGTCGATAATGGCAAGTTTGCCGTCCCATGCTTCGCTTATTTCCGTACCTATCAATGCAGGGATATTCATATTTCTTGCCAAAATCGCTGTATGGCTGTTGGTACTGCCAAGACGGGTTACAAAGCCAAGCAGCTTGCTTTTATCAAGCTGTACAGTTTCGGACGGTGCCAAATCCTCAGCAACAATAATAAACGGTTCATCGCTTTCCTCAAAGCCCTTGTCATTTCCTGTGAGTATATTGACAACTCTTGTGGAAATGTCACGGACATCAGCCGCACGGGCTTTCATATATTCATCGTCCATAGAGGCAAATGTTTCGGCAAAATTTTCCCCTGTCGTCTTGACGGCATAGGCTGCCGACTTTTTCTGATTCCTAATAATCTCCTGTATGGAGTCAACAAAATCGTCATCATCAAGCATCATCATGTGAATTTCAAAAATAGCGGCATGGTCTTCGCCTGCTTCAACAACAGCCTTGTCATAAAGAGCCTGAAGCTGCTCAATCGCCTTTGCTTTTGCATCTTCAAAGTTTTTCAGCTCGGTTTCAACGTCTGAAGCAGCATCTGATATTTTAGCCTGTTCTTTTTTGAGAAACTTCACTTTGCCTATGGCGATACCTTTCAAAATGGATTTACCTGTTGCAACTATCATAAAGCATACCTCCCTTTACGGTAGTATTTTGTTTTGATATCAGAGATTGTCCTTAAAGAATTTTTCTATTATTTCAGCTGCCGTTTCCTCGTCTGCACCTTCAACGGTAATCGTTACGGTATCACCGCACTTAACGCCCAAGCCCATAACAGCCATGAGCTTTTTCAGTTCAGCGGACTTATCACCTTTGATAATCTTACAGGTACTTGCAAAGGGCTTTACAAGTTTTGCGAGTACGCCTGCGGGACGTGCATGGATA
>CADCJK010000023.1 GCA_902801715.1 uncultured Ruminococcus sp.
CGAGGTGCGGGGCCGTCCTTACCGGCGCGGGCATCGCAAAGCTTCCGAATGATGTCAGCAAGGCCGTGCTGTCCGGCATAAAGAACAGGACGTACACCGGGTCAAAGCTTAAGCAGAGCGGTCTTGCCGTGAAGCTGAACGGCGTTCTTCTGGAAAACGGAACGGATTACACCGCGGTTTATACCAATAATATCAATAAGGGAACCGCGAAGGTGACCGTCCGCGGAATCGGGAAATATACCGGAAGCATTTCAAAGAAATTTACGATCAAGGCCAGGGCTGTGACGCCGACGGTCACGCTCTCGAAAACCGCCTATACCTATACCGGGACCGCGAAGAAACCGCAGGTTACGGTGACGGCGGGGAAAAAGCAGCTGACGGAGATATTCAGGCAATCCATGAAAAGCCTTATTGTTACGAATGCCCATAAGATAGTGAACGGTGAAATGCCTGAAATCACACGCACGGACAATGATTTTTTCTTCATGCGTTACAGCAGTACAGATACAGTCAGTCAAAAGATAGTGGAATTATGTTCCTCAAGACTGCCGAAAGCATACGGCTATTCACCGCTTGACGATATACAGGTACTTTGTCCGTCAAGGAAGGGAGAACTCGGCATTGTCAGCATGAATGAGAAATTGCAGGCTGCCCTGAATCCGAAAACGGCACTCACCAAAGAAACTGTTTTTGAAAACGTGATATATCGTACAGGCGATAAAGTGATGCAGGTCAAAAACAATTACAATCTTATATGGAAAAAGGATGACGGCACAAGCGGTACAGGCGTATTCAACGGAGATATCGGCATTATATCGGATGTCGATACAGCGGCAGGTATTTTAACAGTCAGATTTGATGACAGACTCGTGGAATATGAATTTGAAATGCTGGGCAATCTGGAACTGGCGTATGCCGTGACGGTGCATAAAAGTCAGGGAAATGAATTCAATGCTGTAATTATACCGTTGTGTGCGGTTCCCGAAATGCTGTGTTACAGAAATTTACTGTATACGGCAGTTACAAGGGCTAAAAAAACACTTATCCTTGTGGGAGAAGTGTATGTCATGGAAAAAATGGTCATGAATTCAAATAAAACAAATCGTTTTTCGGCTTTGAGCAGCCTTTTGAACGAGGAAAATGGGGGATAGTGCGATATATGCAGTCGGATTTTGCGATAGATATGGGAACATCGAATACAAGGATATTTACAGTCGGAAAAGGAATAGCAGTGAATGAGCCGTCTGCGGCGGTTTTCGACAACACCGAAGAAGAAATCAAGGAAGTCGGCACAAAAGCCTATGAAATGCTTGGCAGGGTATCGGGAAGATATTCCGTCATTTGCCCGATAAAAGAGGGTGTTATTGCGGATTACGGGATAGCGTGCGGAATGGTCGGAAAATTTCTTAAAAAAGTCATGCGTTCATCAATCGTCATGCCGAAAGCGGTTGTGTGTGTGCCGTCTGAAACAACGGCAGTGGAAAAAAGTGCCCTGCTGAATCTGCTTGAAACATTCGGTGCAAATCGTATCGGAATGATAAAACAGCCGGTGGCAGCGGCAATGGGTGCGGGAATTGACATTACCAGTCCTCACGGTGCATTTGTGGTGAACATTGGCGGCGGCATGGCGGACATGGCAGTGATATCCCTTGGCGGTACGGCTCTGACAGGGACAGTCAGAAGTGCCGGAAATGCCATGGACGAGGAAATTGTCCGATATATCAGGCATACCTACAATATGCATATCGGAAAACATACAGCCGAAAATGCAAAAATCAATGCCGGCAGTGTCATTCCGGGAACCGTTTCGGGCACTTATACGATAAAGGGCAAGTGCATGATAACCGGTATGCCAATCAAGGTCGATATCGATGCGGAGGAATTGGTTGAGCCCCTGCAAAAGACGGCAAATAAAATTATTGCCAAGATAAGGGATATGCTTGAAAATACACCGCCCGAACTGGTCGGAGATATACATACAGACGGAATTATCCTGACAGGCGGAATGGCTCGTCTGAGAGGGATTGATAAATTTATCGGAGAGGCAGTGGAACTCAAAGTCCGTATTGCAGATGAACCGGAGCTTTGTGCAATAAAGGGCAGCGGTGCGGCGATAGAATATCTCAACAGCAGAAAAAACAAAATCAATCCGCTCAATGACACACGGCTTAACAGAAACTGAAAAAGCAAAAAGTCTGCACGGTAATTGTGCAGACTTTTCGTTTACTGAAAGGGAAAATCAGTTAGTAATTGTTCTTTCTGTTTCTTTATCGAAAATATGAATCTTTTCAACGTCGAATGCGATTTCGATTGTTTCGCCTGCTTCTGCAGTAGATGACGGGTCAACACGGGCAATCGCAGATGTGCCTTCGATATTGAGATAGATATAAATTTCGTTACCCATCAATTCAGTGATTTCAACCTGAGCTTCGATAACGCTTTCTTCCGATCTCTCAAGGAATTCAGGCTCATCGTGAACGTCTTCGGGACGGATACCGAGAATAACTTCCTTGCCGACAAAGTGAGAAAGGATATTCTTCTTGTTCTTTGATTCGGGCAGCGGAATGGTATAATTACCGAAATGAATGCCGTAATCATCGCCGGAACGAACGATTGTAGCATCAATGAAGTTCATCTGAGGAGTACCCATGAATCCTGCAACGAACTGGTTACAAGGTCTTTCATAGAGATTCTGAGGAGTATCTACCTGCTGAATGAAACCGCTGAGGAGTATCTACCTGCTGAATGAAACCGTCTTTCATAACAACGATACGGTCAGCCATGGTCATAGCCTCTGTCTGGTCATGCGTAACGTAGATGAATGTTGTACCGAGTCTCTTATGGAGCTTGGAAATTTCGGTTCTCATGGCAGTTCTGAGTTTTGCGTCGAGGTTGGAGAGCGGCTCGTCGAGAAGGAATACCTTCGGGTCACGGACGATGGCACGACCAAGTGCAACACGCTGTCTTTGACCACCGGAGAGAGCCTTCGGTTTACGCTCGAGAAGATGAGCAATATCCAGTGAACGTGCAGCTTCTTCAACACGTCTTCTTATCTCCTCAGGGGGAGTCTTACGCAGTTTAAGACCGAATGCCATATTATCAAAAACGGTCATGTGAGGATAAAGAGCATAGTTCTGGAAAACCATGGCGATATCTCTGTCTTTCGGAGAGATGTCGTTGGCGAGAACGTCACCGATATGGAGCTCACCCTTTGAGATGTCCTCAAGACCTGCTATCATACGCAGAGTTGTTGATTTGCCGCAGCCTGACGGTCCGACGAAGATAATGAATTCCTTGTCTTCGATTTCAAGGTTAAAGTCGTTTACAGCTACAACGTTGCCATCGTAGATTTTGTAAACATTTTTCAATGATACACTAGCCATTTAGTTAATACCTCCCGATTGATTCGCTGTATAAAAAGCGTAATTTTGAAGTCAATATTCAACGATATAACTATAACAGATTTTTGCAAAAAATAAAATACTTTTTTTTACTAAAATCTAAATGAATAGTTTAGGTATAATTCACATAAGCCAAAATTTAACAGTTAAAATTGTGTATTTTGTATACTAAAATAGCAATTAAATGCCATGTTTCGTACATAAAATGTCACGAATTTCGCTTTCGGAGAGTTCTCTGAAACCGCCTTTTTCAAGAGTTTCATCAAGAAATAAAGTACCTATTCTTAATCTTTTCAGATAGGTGACATTTGCCCCGACAGCGTTGAACATTTTTTTGACCTGATGGAATTTGCCTTCGCATATTTCGACAAGTGCGGTATGTTCATCAAGTATTTTCATTTCCGCAGGCAGAAATTCCCCTATACCATTTTTGAAAGCCGTTACATCTTCCCCTGTCAGAACTTTATCGACAACCGCCTGATACAGCTTGTAAACGTGACTTTTGGGTGAAAGCATTTTATGAGCCAATTCACCATCGTCTGTAATTAAAATGAATCCCTCTGTATCTTTGTCAAGCCGTCCTGCAGGGAAAAGTCCACGCCTTTGCATTTCTTTCGGCAAAAGGTCTATGACCGTTTCGGCATATCTGTCATTACTTGCAGAAAGCACTCCCGACGGTTTATTCATCATGATATAAACATATTTCTTGAAAGAAATCACTTTGCCGTCAACGCATATTTCAGCCGTTTCAGGTTCAAATTTTTCATCGGGCTTTAAAACGATTTTGCCATTGACGGAAATTCTCTTTTTTCTTATCATGTCTTTCACTTCACTTCTGGAAGCAATATTCTGTGAAGATAATATCTTATCAATTCTTTCCATAAATTTCTCCTTCAGGTTGCGGCAAATTGTGAATTATACAGCGTGAAGTAAAAGCCTTTTTTCTCCATGAGTTCATTGTGATTGCCCTGTTCAATGATATTGCCGTCTTTCATGACAAGGATAATATCCGCCTCTTTGATGGTCGAAAGCCTATGTGCAACGATAAAACTCGTTCTTGTTTCCATCATTTTATTAAATGCCCGCTGAATTTTGATTTCAGTACGGGTATCAATGCTGGAAGTCGCTTCATCAAGAATCAGCATGGACGGATTGCATAACATAGCCCTTGCAATACACATCAACTGTCTTTGACCTTGCGAAAGGTTGGCACCGTCTTCTGTAATAATCGTATCGTATTTATCGGGCAGACGTTCAATAAAGTGGTCAATGAAAGCGAATTTTGCGGCTTGCCTGACTTCTTCAAGAGTGGCATCGGGCTTTCCGTAGGCGATATTATCCCTGATACTTGCATTGTAAAGCCAGCTTTCCTGCAAAACCATGCCATAAAGGGAACGCATGGAATTTCTTTTGATATCATAAATACTTGTGCCGTCAATTTTGATATCACCGCTGTTCACGTCATAGAAACGCATTAAGAGATTGATAAGAGTCGTTTTTCCGCAGCCTGTAGGACCTACTATCGCTACATTCTGTCCGGGCTTGACGTGCAAATTAAAGTCAGTGATAAGCGGCTTTTCGGGAACGTAGGAGAAATTAACTCCGTCAATGTCAATTTTGCCTTTACATTCTTTCATGTCAATGCTGTTTTCGGTGTCGGGTGTCTGGTCTTGTTCATCAAGAAGTGCAAAAGCCCTTGCCGCCCCTGCCAAAGCCGATTGTAACTGAGGGATAACGCCCGTGACTTCATTGAAAGGCTTTGTATACTGATTTGCATAAGTAATGAACATGGATATCTGACCGACGGAAAGCGTACCCTGAATGGCACTTATCGAGCCTACTGTACATACAGCGGCTGTAACAATGCCGTTGACAAAACGTGTACTCGGATTGGCAAGGGAAGAATAAAACTGAGCTTTTTTGCCGCATTCAAGCAAACGGGCATTGATTTCCTCAAAATCTTCCTGAGAGCGTTCTTCATATCCGAAGGCTTTGACGACTTTCTGCTGTCCGATATATTCTTCTATGTATGCACTGATTTCACCCTGCGTTTTGGACTGCTTTTTGAATTGATTCTGAGATAGCTTTGTAATGAATCCCGCAACGAACATGGAAAGCGGTGTGATTATCACAACAACAAGGGCTATATAAGGATTGATAAAAAGCATAAAGCCCAAAGTGCAGATTATCATGACAAGCCCTGAAAAAAGTTGTGTAATGCCCTGTAAAAGACCGTCACCGACAGCGTCAACATCATTGATGATACGGCTTATCAAATCACCGTGAGGGTGTCCGTCAATGTATTTGAGGGGAACTGTATTGAATTTCCTGAAAATATCCCTGCGCATATCACGGACAGTGCCGTAACTGACAGTATTGATACAAAGCCCCATCAGCCATTGAAATACTGCACAAGCCAAAACCGTTATGCCGACCATCATCAAAAGCGTTGCAACGTCATTGAAATTGACGTTATTTTTATCCGTGATATTGTCTATCGCATAGCCGACAAGTACAGGGGCAGTCAGATTCAGAACGACATACAGCAACGCAAATATCATGGCAAATACAAGGCTTGAACGATAGGGCTTTGCATATTGCAGAATTCGCTTTAAAGTACCTTTGTGTTTCATTTTTTCAGAACCTCCTCCGCTTTGAGCTGTGAAAGGCAGATTTCTTTATATACGCTGCATTTTTCAAATAAATCATTATGTTTGCCGATTCCGACAAGTTCGCCCTTGTCGAGAACAATGATTTTATCCGCATATCTGACAGTGCCGACTCTCTGCGATACCATGATAACAGTCATATTCTGCGTTTCTTCTTTGAGGGATTTTCTTAAAGCGGCATCTGTCGCAAAGTCCAATGCACTTGCACTGTCGTCAAGAATCAGAATTTCAGGCTTTGAAACCAATGCCCTTGCGATAGTCAGCCGCTGTTTCTGACCGCCCGACAAATTTTTACCGCCTGCTGTAACCGTTCTTTCCAGACCGTCTGTATTTTCATATACAAAGCCGTAAGCCTGAGCGATTTTTAAAGCCTTGTCAATGTCATCAAGAGAGGCATTTTTATTGCCCCAGAGCATATTGGATTTTATCGTGCCTGCAAAAAGCACTGCATTCTGCGGAACAATACCCATTTTACCCCTTAATTGCCTGAATGAATAGTCTTTGACATTGGCACCGTCAACGAAAACATTTCCCTCTGATGTGTCGTAAAATCTCGGCACTAAATTGACAAGCGTGGATTTGCCTGAACCTGTACCGCCGATAATACCGATTGTTTCACCTTTTTCGAGCGTGAAAGAGATGTTTTTAAGGGCATAGGCATTGTTTGCATAGCCGAATGAAACATTCTCAAATTCAATGGCAGGGGCTTTTTCATCTGTTCTTATCTCATCTGAATTGATTTCCCTGACACTCGGCACTGTATCGAAAACTTCATTGACTCTTGCGGCAGAGGCTGACGCTTTCGTGAAAATGACAACTAAATTTGAAACAACTATCATAGCAAGGAGTATTTGTGTCATATAATTGACGAGAGCGATAATTTCGCCCTGCGTCAAGTCACCATTGTAAACGAACTTTGCCCCGAACCAGACGATTGCAATAATAGCTCCTTGTGCGATAACGTATGTAAGGGGATTGAGCAAAGCGGAAATTCTTCCGACGGCAACGGCAGTTTCTTCTAATTCATTATTTTGTTCTTCCAATCGGGCTTGTTCGGAATCCTGTTTTGAAAATGCACGAATAACTCTGTTGCCTGAAAGGGTTTCCCTTGAAATGAGTGAAACGGTATCGAGTTTTTTCTGTATTTTCCTGAAAAACGGTACAGATTTGTACATGATTAAAAACAATACCAATGCAATCAGGGGAGAGGAGGCTAAAAATATCAAAGACATTTTCATATCAATGGACATAGCCATTATCACTGCACCGATAACAAGAAAGGGTGCTCTTATGACAAGCCTTATGAGCATGGCAACGGCTAACTGCAGTTGATTGATGTCATTAGTCATTCTTGTAATGAGAGAGGGAGTGCCGATTTTGTCAAGTTCGGCATGGGAAAAAGTGTTGATATGCTTAAACATGGCATTTCTGACTTCCGTACCGAATCCCTGAGAGGCTATCGAAGCGGATTTCTGACAGACAAGGGCAAAGCCCAATCCGAGAGCTCCCAGAAAAATCATGAAACCGCCCTGTCTGAGCACATAGCCGACATCATTGTTTTTAACGCCCGTATCAATGATATCGGCAGTAATGAGGGGAATGAACAGTTCAAAAATTGCCTCAATGAGTTTGCAGACAGGTCCGACAGTAAGCTGAAGTTTATAGTGTTTCAAAAAACGTCTTAATCTGAACATAACTATTTCCTTTCCAAAAAGTATTCATGTGATTATTGTACAATATGAAAGATGTTTCGTCAACTTGAAAAACACAAAACTGTCTGTTTGAGAAAAATAAAACATGAAGTCGACTTCATGCTTTATCATTCTTTTAAAGAAAGGGTGTAGGGTAGTGTAGGGGTTTACAGGACTTTTTATATATTTTTGGGATTTTCATTTTTTACATGAAAGGTATAGAAAACCCTACACCCTTTTGAAAATGTTCAGTTGACTATACATTTTATCATTCTTTCATCGCATAATGTATAGTCTGCATAGTTGCTACATACTTTTTATATATTTTATAGAATTTGATTTTTTACATGAAAGGTATGTACAACTATACACAACTATACATTATTCTTTAATAGAAATATAAAACGTGCAATCGATTGCACAAAATGTTGCAACGTAGCAACAAAATCGGAAGTCGACTTCCCAAAATGTTGAGTCGACTCAACATTTATAATCTTTAGGTTGTTGTGACGGGTGTGACGGCACGTTCAGACTTTTTTATATTTTTTTGCTTTTTTTTATTTTTTATGCGAAAGGTATATATAACCCGTCATACCCGTCACAACAACTTTCGGGTTAAAAGCAGAAAGGAGTTGTATGAATGCAGAAAAAATTGTTTCTCAAAAACGGGCTTATCATGGCAATATCTGCACTGATGATAAGAACAATGAATCTGTTTTTCCGTGTATTCATGGCGGATACCATGGGGGCTGAGGGAATCGGATTGTATCAGCTTATCATGAGTATTTATCTTTTCTATTCCACGATATCCACAAGCGGTGTTTTACTCACGGCAACAAGATTATTTTCGGATTTTTCCGCAAGGGGAGAGTACGCCAAAGCCAGATATTCCGTCAACAGATGTCTGCTGATATCGCTTTTCATAGGCTTGACTTTCGGCTGTATTATGTTTTTAACTTCCGACAGCGTGGCGGAACATTTTCTGCATGACATGAGAACGGCAAATGCCATGAAACTGCTTGCACCGAGTCTGCCTTTTATGTCTGTATCGGCTTGTATCAGGGGATATTTCACGGCAAGGCGGAAAACTTTGCCGACTTCCATTGACCAGCTTCTTGAACAGGTGATAGAAATGAGTGTATTTGCAGGGGCATTCGCATTCCTACAGCCCGATACACTTGAAAAAGCCTGTTGTACAGCGGTTCTGGGTACGACCTTTGCAGAAATGATTTCACTGATATACTCCATGATATGCTATTGTATTGATATGAAAAAATTGAATTGTAAAAGTGAAAAAGTCAACGCATTGGCAAAAAAAATCATGCCTGTTGCAGTGCCTGTTATGGTGAATTCCTGTTTGCGTAACGGTCTGAGTGCCGTTGAAAATGTCCTGATACCTTTCGGACTGAAAAGGAATGGTGCTGACAGTTCCAATGCCCTTGCACAATACGGAATCATAACGGGCATGGTCATGCCTGTCATTGCTTTTCCGACGGTATTCATACTGCCTTTTTCGTCGCTGATAGTTACGGAAATGTCTGAAAACTTTGCTAAAAATCATCGCAAAAGCATACAGTATATTTCATCAAAGATGTTTAAGCTGACACTGTTTTATTCCCTGCCCGTCATGGTGATATTTGTCTTTTTCGGGAAAAATATATGCGAAAGTCTGTATCATAACGAAAATGCAGGACTGTTTCTTGCCATGCTTGCCCCGATAGTGCCGTTTATGTATCTTGACTGCGTTGTTGACGGCATACTCAAAGGCTTGAATGAACAGACAAGCTATATGATTTTCAATCTGATAGATGCGATAATCAGAGTAATTTTAACATATCTGTTACTGCCGAAATTTGGCGTATTCGGTATCGTGGCGGTTATTATCGTAAGTGAATTTCTGAATACGGTCATGAGTATTGCAAGGCTTATCAAAGTGACGGCAATCAAAATCAATGTCTTTGAATGGATTATATTTCCGTTAATGAGTATTATTACACCATGCCTTTTGATGAAATTCCTGTCGGTGAATTTTATTTTGAAAATAGTGATATGCCTTGTATTCTATGGAATATTGCTTGCAGGCATGAAAAAAATTAAAGATAAAAGTATATTGCAATTTTGATTTGCATATGCTATAACAGGCTTGTAAGGATAAATCCATATTTGCTAAAAACCCCCCCGACAGAGTTCGTGACACTCCATCGGGGGATTTTTTTATAATGAATCGCTGTCGAATGTATGCGGCAACAGTTCCGCAAGTGAAAATATTTTGTAATCTTCGGGAGATTTTGCCGAAATTATTTTGAAATCGCCTTTGCAGAATTCTGCCATGAATTGTCTGCACATTCCGCAGGGTGTACAGTAATCCGCACCGCTGCCGACAATGACTATTGCCTTGAATTTCATTTCACCGTCTGAAACAGCCTTTGACATGGCAACTCTTTCCGCACATATCCCGACAGGATATGATGCATTTTCTACATTACAGCCTGTATCAATTTTACCGTCTGCCGTAAGGACTGCCGCCCCTACTCTGAATTTGGAATAGGGTGCATAGGCTTTTTCCCTTGCGGCAAATGCCTTTTCAATCAGTTCTTTCATACGATTATCGTACCATTCGGAGTATCTTTTATTGTAATACCCCTTGCTTTGAGTTCATCACGGATTTTATCAGCCAATGCCCAGTCTTTGTTTTTTCTTGCGGCATTTCTCTGTTCAATGAGTGTCTGCACGTCATCTTCAACAGTATCTTTTTCAACATACAGCAAGCCCAGAACATTTGCCAGTTCATTATACAGATTCAGGGCAAATTCACACAATTCCTTTGACGGATTCGTCTTTGCACTGACATTTGTATTGATATCCCTTGCCAGTTCAAACAATGCCGTGATACCGTCTGCCGTATTGAAATCATCGTCCATAGCCGTAATGAAATCCTCTTTATTCTTCAGGAGAATCTCTTTGATTTTATCTTCACCGTCTTTTTCGCCCGAAACTGAATTTTCCATGAGGAATTTCAGGTCGTCACGGCAATTATACAGCCTTTCCAATGCAGCCTTGCACTGTTCAATGATATCGACAGAGTAATTGATAGGGCTTCTGTAATGTGATGAAAGCATTAAATATCTGATAGGTTCATAGCCGTATTTTTCCGCAACATCTCTGACAGTAAAGAAATTATTCAGTGACTTTGACATTTTTCTGTTATCGACATTGATATAGCCGTTATGCATCCAGTAATGTGCAAACGGAACACCGTTGCAGCATTCGCTTTGTGCAATTTCGTTTTCATGATGGGGGAATACCAAGTCCTGACCGCCGCAATGAATATCAATGGTTTCACCTAAATATCTCTTTGCCATGGTAGAACATTCGATATGCCAGCCAGGTCTGCCCTTGCCCCAAGGAGAATCCCATGACGGTTCACCGGGCTTTGCACCTTTCCACAAGGCGAAATCCATCGGATCTTCCTTTGTTTCGCCTATCTGAATTCTTGCACCTGCTTCCAAATCCTCCAAAGGCTGATGGGACAATTTGCCATATTCCTTAAATTTATTCGTTCTGAAATATACATCACCGTATTCCGTTGAATAGGCATAGCCTTTATCTTCAAGAGTCTTTACCATATCAATTATCTGCTGTACATTTTCTGTTGCACGGGGGTGAACGCTTGCTTCACGGACATTCAAGCCTTTTGCATCTTTCTTATACTCTGCAATATACTTTTCCGATACGGTCAGATAATCGCTGTTTTCTTCGTTTGCTCTTTTAATGATTTTGTCATCAATATCGGTGAAATTCTGCACGAATGTCACTTTGTAGCCCCTGTATTCGAGATATCTCCTGAAAGTGTCGAATACACAAATCGGTCTTGCATTTCCGATATGAATGAAATTATATACCGTAGGACCGCAGGCGTATATTTTCACTTCATTCGGCGTAATGGTCTGTAACTCCTCTTTTTGTCTGGTCATGGTGTTGTAAATTTTCATTTGGCATTATCCTTTCTTTTCAGTTCTTCAAGTTCCTGTTTAAGAATTTCAATTTCTGCTTCAAGGGTGCAGAATCTCTGTGCAACGGGATCGGTAATGTGTATCTGGTCAAGTTCCTGACATTTCGGTTTTTCGCCGTTGATTCTGACGATTTTAGCGGGTACACCTACAGCGGTTGCATTTTCGGGTACTTCCGTCAATACGACTGCACCTGCCGCAATTCTTGCATTATCCCCGACTTTGAAAGGTCCGAGTACTCTTGCCCCTGCACCGACAAGAACATTATTTCCCAAAGTCGGGTGACGTTTTCCATGGTCTTTGCCTGTACCGCCCAATGTCACATTCTGATATATCGTGCAGTAATCGCCTATTTCAGCGGTTTCACCGATAACAACGCCCATGCCGTGGTCGATAAACAAGCCTTTGCCGATAGTCGCCCCCGGGTGAATTTCAATTCCCGTTTTATGCCTTGCCCTTTGGGAAATCCATCTTGCAATATACTTCATATTATGACGATAAAACCAATTCGCCTTTCTGTAAGCCCTGACGGCTTTGAAACCTGAATACAGCGTATAAACTTCAAAACGACTTCTTGCGGCGGGATCACGTTCCATAATGGAATCGAGTTCCGCTTTGAGTTTATCAAACATACTTTCCCCCCAATCAAAAAAGCCGTACCCCAACAAAAATAGGGGTACAGCAAAACTGCACGGTTCCACCCGTAAAAAATACTCATTAGCCGATAACGGCGGCAGCCGTACAGAGATACTCCATTTCCCCCTGCAAGCTCAAAAGTGCATTTCACGGACTCACTGACAATGCCCTTTCACCTTTCGGCATTTCTCTGTAGAAAGCGATATTCCGTTACTTCTCTTTATCAACGCTTTTTCCATATACATATATTATACACTATCTTTTTTGAAATGTTAATAGGTTTTCAAAAAAAAATTTGCGTGTATTGTTGATATATGATATAATATCCGTGTTGCCGTCCCCTACATCTGGCGACAGAAGGGGGGGAAATATTGTGAACTTTGAAACTTTTATTGTGTCCGTCATGGCAGGAATTATTGCTAACCTTATCTGCAAATGGCTTGACGGTAAAAAGTGACGGTAACGAGCCTGCGGTCTATGTCAGCCGTTCCTGTAATACGGAAAAATGAACAAACCCCCGATGGAGTTGTCCGGACTCTGTCGGGGGTTGAACTTTTGTGACTATAAATGAACTTCCCTATCGTTCATGTGTCCATTATAGCATATGCAAAAACAAATTGCAATATTCTTTCCAAAAATTATTTTGCATTTCTGATAAATTCAAAATTCTGAACTATGTAGATAATTCCCGACAAAAGCGTAAAGAATACCGATACCCACATAAAACCGTCACATACGATTCTCACCCACAAAACATTCTCTATGACCTGTATTTCAATCAGATACTGCATGAGCATTATCACAAATACAGCGATTATTTGTGTAACGGTCTTGACTTTTCCCCAGATGTTAGCGGCAACGACTTTTCCCTGACTTGATGCGACAAGTCTTATTGACGTTACTGTAAATTCACGGGCAAGTATAATTATCAGTGCAACCGCACTTGTCAAGCCCAATTCCACGAAACAAGCCAGTGCAGATACTATCATCACTTTATCGGCAAGCGGATCGGCAAATTTCCCGAAATCCGTTATCATGTTGTATTTACGGGCAATTTTGCCGTCAAGATGGTCTGTATAGGAAGCGACTGCAAATATCATCAATGCAATTAAATAATGGTGGGGGATTATCGGCATTAACAGAAAAAATACATAAAACGGTACTAAAATCAATCTCAATACCGTCAGCTTATTCGGCAGATTCATTTTCAAAATCCTTTCTTTAATGCATGATTCCCACTAAATCGCAGTCAAGCGTATCGCTTATCTCAACTTCAACTACATCACCAATTTTGGGCTTTTTATCCTCTGCTATGATAAATACTTTGCCGTCAACTTCGGGTGCGTCTGCCGCACTTCTGCCAAAGAAACATTCTGCAAGCCTGTCAAAGCCCTCACACAATACATTGATGGTTTTACCTATCATTTTTTGTGCATTTTCCGCCATGATAACTTGCTGTTGTTCCATGAGTATTTCCTGACGGTGCTTTTTGATATCTTCATCAAGCTGGTCTTTCATTTTAGCCGCAGGTGTATCTTCTTCCATGGAATACGCAAAACAGCCCATTCTTTCAAATTTCATTTCATTCACAAATTCAGACAACTCTGCAAATTCTTCTTCGGTTTCTCCCGGGAATCCCGTCATGAAAGTGGTTCTGATAGTGATATCCGGCACTCTTTCACGCAGTTTGTTTATCAATGCCGTTAAAGTTTCCCTGTTGCCGTGACGGTTCATTTTTTTCAATACATTTCCGTTGCAGTGCTGTAAGGGAATATCAATATATTTCAGAACTTTTTCTTCATGGGCAAACGTATCTATCAGTTCATCTGTCATTCTTTCGGGATAGCAATACAAAACACGCAGATATTTCACGCTGTCAATTTTACACAATTCTTTCAGCAATTCCGATAAATACGGCTTTCCGTAGATATCTTCCCCGTAATAGCTTGTATCCTGTGCAATCAGAATCAATTCTTTCACGCCTTTTTCGGAAAGTTCCTTTGCTTCCTGCAAAATATCTTCCATGGGGCGACTTCTGAATTTACCTCTTATCATGGGAATGGCACAATATGTACACTTGTTATCGCAGCCCTCAGCGATTTTGAGATAGGCATAGTAAAAAGGTGTCGTTCTGACTCTGCCGCCGCATAAAGCCAATTCTTCTTTATCGGGGAAGATTTCCTTTTTATTTCCGTCAAGAACTTCTTTAACGACTTCGGCAATATTTTTATTTTCGCCTATGCCGATAACAGCGTCTACTTCATACAGTTCTTTCATGACTTCCGTCTGATATCTCTCTGCAAGACAGCCTGTAACGATAATCGCCTTTATTTTACCCTCTTTTTTGAGTTCGGCAAGTTCGAGAATTTCATCAATGCTTTCCTGTTTGGCATCTTCTATAAATCCGCAGGTATTGACAATAGCAACTTCACTGTTGGCAACGTCTGCCACCAATTCATAACCCGCCTCACGCAAATTATATAACATCATTTCACCGTCAACACGGTTTTTGGCACATCCAAGACATACCATTCCTACTCTTTTATTCATTTTTATATATCCCCCTGATTTTAAAATACATTCCTATTATATTACACTTTCCCCGAAATTACAACATAAAAAAGAGTGGAAAGCGAATTCCACTCTCCACTCTCCACACTCCACTCTTATTTCACGCCGTACAGTGCATAGTAATCATCAATAGCCGCTTTCAGCTTGTCATCAATCACAATTCTGCCGTTGTATTCTTTGTTATAGAGATGTTCAACGACTTCACCCATGGTTACGATGGCAGTTGTTTTCAAGCCGTAATTTTCTTCGATTTCGCTTAATGCACTCTTTTCACCTTTGCCACGTTCCATTCTGTCAACGGATACCACAAGACCTATCGGATTCACATTTCCCTGAGCTTTGATAATCGGCAAAGTTTCTTCAATAGAAGTGCCTGCCGTTGTAACGTCCTCTATGATAACGACTTTATCGCCGTCTGAAATGGGACTTCCGAGAAGTATGCCCTTGTCACCGTGGTCTTTGATTTCCTTGCGGTTTGAGCAGTATTTGATATCTTTATTAAACTTCTCACTGATAGCGATAGTTGCCGCAACGGAAAGCGGTATGCCCTTGTAGGCAGGTCCGAAAAGCACATCAAAATCCAAGCCGAAAGTATTGCTGATAGCCTCTGCATAGTACTGTCCGAGTCTGCGGAGCTGTGCACCTGTTCTGTAAAAGCCCGTATTTACGAAAAACGGTGTTTTTCTGCCGCTTTTTGTCACGAAATCACCGAATTTCAATACCTGACAATCCACCATGAATTCAATAAACTCTTTTTTATACTGTTCCATTGATAAAACCCTCCATGCTATTTGATAGATATATCATATCATACTTTCAGAACAATGACAAGAATATTTTATTCAAATCTTCCCAATTTCTCTCTTTTTCATACGGCAGATTTTCAAGCTGTTTTTCTATATCAGAAATATTCTTTTCGATATAGGCATTAAGGCTTTCAATTCTGCTGCCTGTGCTGATTTCGGGGGACTTCATTTTTATCTCAACGAGTCTTTCGACATCGGGTTTCAATTCATCTTCAAGATATTTTTCAACGAGTTCCGAAAAAAGCATAGGCGGCGGTGTACCCTCTGCCAATATCCATTTACAAGCCAATATCGGTCTTAATACATAAAAATATTTTTTGTATTTTACCTGTTCCCCTCTGAGATATTCCCTGTAATTGCCTTTGGCTGTGCTTAAATAGTGATATACACCTGATTTTTTGATAAAATAATGATTGATGATTCTTTGGACTTTTTCCCATTCGTCCGTTGTCTTGTAAACGATAGGGGAATTGTTCCATTCAAACAATGTCGGATTGGATTTATATAAAAGCCTTAATGCTTTCTGAATGTCCCAGCCGTTGATATCAAGGACTTCATCTATCTGCCATTCGATTACATCTCTTGTCTGTTCAAGTTTCAGATAAAAATCCTTTGGTTTGACATAGATAAATCTGACATCATAATCACTGTCGGGCGAGGCAAATCCCCATGCACGACTGCCCGATTCCGCACAATGAAGAATCCTGACATTTTCCTTTTCTTCAATTTCTTTCAGTTTTTCCAAAATGATTTCCCTCAATATTTTCACTTCCCTAAATGAGATAATACACGACAGAATCCATTGTTGCATCTCGTTTTATGCCGAAATCCGTGGCATTTTTGGCATTTTTTTCAATAAACGCAAAGCCCCTTTCCTCGTCATAGAGAATCAATCCGATATTGTCAAAGCCTTTCAAATAATCCTGTGCATCGTCTTTATACTCTGACGGTACCGCAAGCCAATAAAAATCCATGTATTCGGGATAGGCTTTGAAATCGGGCTTTTTATAAAACTCGTCCCTGTCACAAATGATTTTCACGGAATGTAAATGAAACAGATTTCCAAGCTGTGATTTGGTTGTGTAATTTTCGGCTATCACATAATCCGTTTCAATTCTGCCCTTTATAATGGAAAATTCAGTGAAAAGACGATATTTTCTTGTTTCCTGATGGGTGTATAAGCTGTACATCCATTTTTCATTGCAAAGGGCTGATGTAATATCTATATTTGTGGCATTTTTTGACGCATAGCCTGCATACGCAAAATCCGTGAAAGTATCCTTATCATGTGTATTCACTCTCTGAATGGGAATACCTTTGGCGGCACGTTCCTTTTTTTCGGATTCCCATAAAGTTTTTAAGTCACTTCTTTTGGTTTCACCGCTTAAACTCCTGTTTATCATTTTATGGGCTTCGGCAAGATTGCCTGAAGTGATTTTTTCTATCATAACAATCACTTCGGGATCCATGTCAAGCTGTTCTATGGGAATATACGGTTTATTCTGATATTTCCTGTCGTCAACATAGCTTTCGTAGAAAGTGCCTGCTTTTTTCTTTTTCCACAAAAGAGATACCGTCACATTGGTTCGGGCGGCAAAATCCGTCAGCCATGCCGTATAGCTTTTATATGATACACTGTAAAGCTGTTCCTCTTCGACGATATCCAGAAGTCTGTAAACTTCTATCCATGACTTGTCCTTTTTCTTGACGATAGGGGCAAGTTTTTTTTCTATTTCCTCAAGGTCATGCTTTTTCTTATAATCACTTAAACTCACGTTATATCTCCCTTTATGGCTTGCATTTTCCGCAAGGTTCATAGCCTTGTTCAATCAATTCTTCTCTTGTGCCTGTGAAAACCTCTTTATTTTTTTCACTCATGGTCTTTGCGACTGAACAGCTTTCCAGATGAAATTTGTGATTATTCGTATTGAGAATGTAGGTGACTTTTTCGGCAGTTGGTTTTGCCGTACCTGAAAGCCAGCTTTCGCCTGTTGCATAATCGATTTCAATATCGGGCTGTACATTGTAAGCGTATACATTGAAGCTGATTCCCTCACCGTTATCTTCCACGGAATAGCCTTCCATTTCAACGCCCCTTGCCACTAAATTATCACCGTCAAATATAGGTGTCACTCTGTATAAAACATGGTTATTGGTTTCTTTTACATAGTCGGCTACCATGTTTTCAAAAGGTAACATTCCTTCTATATTCAGATATCTTGTGCCCGTGATGAGATTGCTTTTATTGGCATTTTCGGCGGTCAACTGCCAGCCTATCAAATGACGTCTGTTATAAAGATATTTGCCGTCTACATTGTCATATTTGACGGTCTGCCAGCCTGACGGCTTGACACTGCTGATACTTCCTCTTTTATCTGTCGGCATGGTGTCCTGTGCAACGCAGGCATACGCTATCGTACATCTGCCTAAACTGTCCAAATCACCGTACTGTTCAAATGATTCCGTTGTATAGTCTTTTTCAGTGAAATAGGGGACATTGTTGTTGATTTCTATAAAAGCGTCTTCCACAAAAGCAGGAACATTATCGACAGTATAACCGCCCGCTGTATCTGAAACTGAAGTGCTTTTTGAAGTTGTGCTTGTATTGCTGCTGCCATTCAGATTGATGTTAATATCACAACCACCGAAAATAAAACATACACCAATCATCATGCAAAGTATGATTTTAATTCTTTTCATTTTGAATACACCTCTCTTGTAATTTTCTCATGGGAATTGCCCTGAAATTCCGTTTCTTCAATGAAGTTGTAGTCGGATAAATCGACATTGAATTTAAGGCTTGACGGATAATGCCTGTTCCAGAGATACAAAATCACTTTGTCGATTTTATCCGCATAGGGCTCAAGGTCAATGTTTTCGACAAAGCAGACATCTTCACTTTCGGCATTTTCAAGAAAATCTTCATCAATTTCGATTCTGTCCGGATAGTCCTCAAACAGTTCTTCCGAAAAGCTGTTGATATGTACCGTTTCGGCAAGTGTCATCAAATCGTCTGTCACGGCTTTGTCACGGCTTTGTCTGCGGTGATTGAAAAGCATACCCATTCTGTCATCTACGCATACTGCAATTATCATTTTGTCATTCCTCCGATATTTGATAGTATTGTAATTATAACATATATTTTTAGCAAAATACAGTATTTTTTTTGATAAAATATTGACATAAAGAAAAAAAAATTCTATAATTTAATTGCTTAAAGCAATAAATCCATAAAGGAGATTGAGAAAAATGGTAAGAATAGGTATATTGGGCTATGGTAATATCGGTAAGGGAACGGAAATTGCCGTTGCACAGGCTGATGATATGGAACTCGTTGCCGTATTCACGAGAAGAAATCCTGAAAGTGTAAAGATAATGACAGAAAATGTTCCCGTTGTGAACGTGAGCGAGATAGAAAATTGGAAAGATAAAATAGATGTTTTGGTATTGTGCGGCGGAAGTGCAACGGATTTGCCCGTACAGACTCCCGAATATGTGAAATATTTCAATGTCATAGACAGCTTTGACACTCATGCCAAGATACCGCAGCATTTCGCCAATGTCGATAAAGCCGCCAAGGAAACAGGTCATATCGGCATGATTTCAGTCGGCTGGGATCCCGGTCTGTTCTCTCTCAACAGAGTTTATGCCAATGCCATTCTTCCCGACGGAAAAGACTATACTTTCTGGGGCAAGGGTGTCAGTCAGGGACATTCCGACGCTGTAAGACGTATCAAGGGCGTTAAGAATGCAAAGCAGTATACTATCCCTGTAGAATCCGCATTGGAAGCCGTCAGAAGCGGCAGCAATCCCGAACTTTCCACAAGGGATAAGCATTTGAGAGAATGTTTTGTCGTTCTGGAAGACGGTGCAGACGCTGCACAGGTTGAAAAAGAAATCAAAGAAATGCCGAACTATTTTGCAGATTACAATACAATCGTTCACTTCATTGATGAAGAGGAATTCAACAAGAATCATAGTGGCATGGCACACGGCGGTTTTGTATTCCGCTGCGGAAAAACAGGCGTTAATAAAGAGAATACACATATTATCGAATACAGTATCAAACTGGATTCCAACGGGCTATCAAGCGTATGGCTGATGAAGGTCAGACAGGCTGCAAGACTGTATTTGACATTCCGCCTGCATATCTCTGCACTCAGTCAAAGGAAGAACTTCTGGCGAAATTCCTTTGATACAATATTTACGCCCCCAAAAAACCATCATTAAGGAGGTATTTTATGATAAAAGTCGCATTTTTTGACACAAAGGAATATGACAGGGCATCGTTTGAACTTTGTAATGTTCAGAATGAAATGGAGTTCAAATTCCTTGAAACCAAACTCACGGAAGATACAGTCGATTTGGCAAAAGATTGTGATGTAGTTTGTGTTTTCGTGAATGATACCGTGAATGATAAAGTCATAGACAAGCTGTATGAATACGGTGTCAAGATGATTGCCCTGAGATGTGCAGGCTATAACAATGTGGATTTAAGCCGTGCTTACGGGAAAATCCATGTAGTACACGTTCCTGCCTATTCACCTTATGCCGTTGCGGAACACGCTGCCGCACTTCTGCTTACGTCTATCAGACGTATTCACAAGGCTTACAACAGAACAAGGGATTTCAATTTCTCCCTGAACGGTCTGACAGGCTTTGACCTGCAAGGCAAAACTGTCGGTGTCGTCGGTACAGGCAAAATCGGTCGTATCTTTATCAATATCTGTCAGGGATTCGGCATGAATGTTATCGCCTATGATAAATTCCCTGCCAAAGACAGCGGCTTGCATTATGTATCTCTTGATGAACTGTTTGAAAAAAGCGATATCATTTCTTTGCACTGTCCCTTGACGGAGGAAACAACTCATTTAATCAATCATGAAAGTATTGAAAAAATGAAAAAAGGTGTTGTTATCCTGAATACATCAAGAGGTGCTTTGATAAATGCCGAGGCTTTGCTTGAGGGTATCAAGTCCAGAAAAGTCGGTGCAGCGTGTCTTGACGTTTACGAGGAAGAAGCGGATATTTTCTTTGAGGACAGGTCGGGGCATATTCTGAATGACGAATTGTTAGCCCGTCTGATATCCATGCCGAATGTCATAGTTACTTCCCATCAGGCATTCCTGACAAAAGAGGCACTGACAAATATCGCTGAAACCACTATCAAAAATATCAAATCTTTCTTTGAAAATGACGGCTTGTGTGACAATGAATTGTGCTATCGCTGCGGCAATATCGAACACTGCAAGAAACAAAGAAAACAGAGATGTTTCTGACAATAAAAAAACGGGGAATGTGAAGTATTTCACATTCCTCATTTTTTTGCTTTTTATTTGAAATTCAATCAGAATTTGCCTTCTTTGGCAGCTTCTTCAACGCTTACCGCAACAGCAACAGTTGCACCAACCATGGGGTTGTTGCCCATGCCGATAAGTCCCATCATTTCAACGTGAGCGGGAACGGAACTTGAACCTGCAAACTGAGCGTCAGAATGCATACGTCCCATTGTATCCGTCATGCCGTAGGAAGCAGGACCTGCAGCCATGTTATCGGGATGGAGTGTACGTCCTGTACCGCCGCCCGATGCAACGGAGAAGTATTTCTTGCCCTGTTCGTTGCATTCTTTCTTGTATGTACCTGCAACGGGGTGCTGGAAACGTGTCGGGTTAGTGGAGTTACCTGTGATGGAAACACCGACATTTTCATGATGCATGATAGCAACGCCTTCCTGAACGTCATCTGCACCGTAGCATTTAACGGTAGCTCTCAAGCCTGTTGAGAAAGGCTTTTCATAGATAACTTTGAGTTCAGCCGTTTTGTAGTCATACTTTGTTTCAACGAATGTAAAGCCGTTGATTCTGGAAATAATCTGAGCAGCGTCTTTTCCGAGACCGTTGAGGATAACACGGAGAGGCTTCTGACGGACTTTATTAGCCTTTTCAGCGATACCGATAGCACCTTCAGCGGCAGCAAATGACTCATGACCTGCAAGGAAGCAGAAACATTCTGTTTCTTCTTCAAGGAGCATTTTGCCGAGATTACCGTGACCAAGACCAACTTTTCTATGGTCGGCAACGGAACCGGGGATACAGAAAGCCTGCAAGCCTTCGCCTATAGCAGCGGCAGCATCAGCAGCACGACGGCAGCCCTTTTTGATAGCGATAGCTGCACCTACAGTGTAAGCCCAGCAAGCATTTTCAAAGCATATCGGCTGAATCTTCTTTACCTGAGCATATACATCAAGACCTGCATCTTTAGTGATTTTTTCAGCTTCTTCTATGGAAGCGATACCATAGCTGTTGAGAACAGCGTTTATCTGGTCGATTCTTCTTTCATATGATTCAAACAGAGCCATTTTATTAGTCCGTACTGACCTTTAGCCTTTTCCCAAGCCTCATTGGGTTCGAGTCCCTGCTTGATGAAGTCTGTCATTTTGCCAAGGCTTACGAACTGATAGCCGATAACTTCGTCATTTTCATCAAGAGCGATACCTGTTACATAGCCTTCAGCCATTTCAAGATAACGAACGCCCTTTTCTTTTGTAGCATACATGGTACCAACCTGTGATCTCAAGCCCTTGCCCAAGTCCTCAAGACCTGCACCTACTGCAAGACCGTCATCAGAGAATGCACTCTGCGTTCTGCCGTAAACAATCTGGAGGAACAGTTCACGCATAGCCGTATTGATAGCATCGCAAACGAGGTCTGTATTGAGAGCCTCAAGGATAGTTTTGCCCTGGAGAATTTCGGCAGCCATCGCTGCGGAATGTGTCATGCCGCTGCAGCCGATGGTTTCAACAAGAGCCTCCTGGATAACGCCCTCTTTTACGTTGAGAGTGAGCTTGCAGGCACCCTGCTGAGGAGCACACCAGCCTATGCCGTGTGTAAAGCCTGAAATATCACCGATCTGCTTGGCATGAACCCATTTGCCCTCTTCGGGAATGGGAGCAGGCTCGTGTTTTGCACCCTTTGCAACAGGACACATCATTTCTACTTCTTTTGTGTAAATCATGTGGATCTCCTTTCAAATATTGAAATTTTGGAATATTACGAGAATTCCATCCTACTATATTATAATTATTTTTTATCATAATTTCAACAGTTATTTAAAAAATTTTTTATGGAATTTATGAAATAAGTATTATTACTGTTAATTTCCGATTGAAATAAGGTCTTCTATGGCATTTTCATAGGCAGTCGGGGGATTCATGCCTTCAATTCTGCCGTACATTTTGCCGTCTTTGAATAAAATGACAGTCGGCAGGGTATTCACGGCAAATATTTCCGCTATGTCGGGGGACTGTTCGACTTCAACAGCAATAATTCTTGCATATTCATAATATGTGTCAGCCACTTCTTCCAGTATGGGTATCATGGCACGACAGTGTGTGTCAAGTTCGTCATAGAAAAAGGCAAGTACAATGCCGTGTTCAATCCTGTAGTCGAAGTCATAGGAATCCGCTTTGATAATATCGTCATTCATTTTCATACACCTCAAATATTTTTTTGAAAACTAACTAAAATGGCAAAATTCGCCATGCCGAAAGTGCTAATATATCTTTACTCAACATGAGCGATACACTTTACATTTCGTTATCATTCTACAATACATATCAAAATATTTCAAGTCGGGAAGTGTAATAAAAAGAAATTGGATTTCATATAGATGTTGAGAAAAGCATTTATCGAAGAAAGGAATGAAAGCAAAATGACAGGATATTATCCTGAAGGCAGACTTATCAACACTTTGGAGAATCTTGCGGCTTTGCAGTCCGTTTCGCAGATCACGGAGGCTTACCATGACGGAAAAATACTGGAAGCCAGAGCCGTTGTATGTGATTCTTCCCATAATCTCATTGTAGACCTCGGCATTATGAAAGGCATTATTCCCCGTGAAGACGGTGCTATCGGTATCCGTGAGGGCACTGTAAGGGATATTGCCGTCATTTCAAGAGTAAACCGTCCTGTATGTTTTATGATAACAGGTTTCAAAAAAGACGAGTACGGTAAAACCGTTGCTGTACTGTCAAGAAGGCTTGCACAGGAAAAATGCATGAGAGAATATATATCCCATCTTGAAACAGGTGACGTTATTGATGCAAAAATCACTCATCTGGATTCATTCGGTGCATTTGCGGATATCGGCTGCGGCATTGTTTCACTGATTCCGATAGATTCCATCTCCGTTTCAAGAATAGAACACCCCCGTGAAAGATTTTCCGTCGGCATGGAAATCAGAGCCGTTGTAAAATCCATTGACAATGGCAGGATCAATCTCACACATAAAGAACTGCTCGGCACTTGGGAGGAAAATGCAAGGAATTTCAGTATCGGTGAAACTGTTGCAGGCATTATCCGTTCCGTTGAGGATTACGGTGCATTCGTGGAGCTTGCCCCGAACCTTGCAGGACTTGCCGAAATGAAAGAGGGCATTTATGCAGGTCAGCAGGCAAGCGTTTATATCAAGAATATCATTCCGAGCCGTATGAAGATAAAACTCATTATTATCGACACGTTTGATTATGAATATCAGCCGTCACAGCCCGAATATTTCTTTACAGGCGACCATATCGACAATTTCTGTTATTCACCGTCATCTTCCGAAAAGGTGATAGAAACGGACTTCACACCCCAGCCCGTACTCTTAAATGCATAATTCATAATGCATAATGCATAATGGATTTTCGGCAAAGTCAAATCAAGCAGGACAGATATTTTTTTCTGTCCTGCTTTCGTTTAGTTCGGAATTTCAAGGGAATCGTTCCCCAATACAGCTTTGCCGATTTTTCGGAAAAGTATTGACAAAAAAATTTTGTGATGTTATAATGAAACTGTACTCAGTGACCGAAAACATTCGCACCACAGTAAATAAGCCGAAAATTTAAATTTTTCAGCAAAAACAGTTCACAAAAGTTTTAAAACGTGGACATTCGCACCAGATGGCATATTTGCTGTTAAAAAATCGCATGATAAGCTGATTTTTTAAATATATTTTCGGGTGCCGTTGCAACACGCATTCCCCGTAGGGGACGAAACCATAGCTTATGATGAATACCTTCCAATTTTCAGTTGCAACACGCATTCCCCGTAGGGGACGAAACGCTATCCTCCGCAAGTTTTTCTCCGTCACTGAGTTGCAACACGCATTCCCCGTAGGGGACTTGAAAAAACAAAACGGATAATATCCCGTTCTTTTCGGGAATATTATCCGTTTTTTACTGCTTACAGAAAAATCCGCACCTCTTTCCAAAAAAAATTGTTTTTTCACGGAAAATTATGTCAAGCTGTATAAACTTTGATGATTTTCTAAAAAAGCATAGATATTATAAAATATTCGGTGTATAATATATTTTTGTAAATCAAGTTTATTGGAGGATATTTTCTATGCCGAATGTTGATATAAAAAAATATGAGGATTTCGTTTCAAACAGCCCTTACGGAAGTTTGCTAAAGTTGACTGGGACAGTGAACTCGTTGCCGTATATGACAAGGACGGAAACATTAAAGCCGCCATGCAGATACTTTTCAAGAAACTGCCTGTCATCAATTCCACTTTTGCCTATTCCACCAGAGGTCCTGTATGCGACTGCACAGACAAAGAAACTCTGACGGAACTCATGGAAGAAGCTAAAAAAGTTGCCAAAAAACATCATGCCTATATGCTGAAAGTCGATCCCATGATTCCGCATTACGAACAGGTCACGGAAGAAGAAAATTTCAGCTTTGACAAGGAAAAAAGCCTTGAAGTCGTGGAGAATTTCAAGTCACTCGGCTTTGAATACGATCCCGAAATTTCGGAAGATATTACCGTTCAGAGTTTGAAAAACTATCTTCTCAATATATCGGGCAAAACCAAAGACGAAGTTTTTGAAGGATTCCATTCCAAATGGAGATATAATATCAGAGTTGCCGAAAGAAAGGGCGTTACCTGCAAGCCCTACGGCAAGGAAAAATTGGATGATTTCTGTATGCTCATGAAAGAAACAGGGGAACGTGACGGCTTTCATATCCGTTCCAAAGAGTATTTTGCCAATATGATGGACGCTCTCGGTGAACACGCTCGCTTGTATATGTGCTATGCCCCCGACGGTGAGCCTATTTCGGGTGCATTGGATATCAATTATGCAAAGCGTGTCAGTTATCTTTACGGTGCATCGGGCAACGGTCACAGAAATCTCATGCCGAATCATCTCATGCAGTGGACAATGATACAATGGGCTGTTGAAACAGGCTGCGATATCTATGACTTCATGGGCGTACCGCATTACGATGACGAAACCCATTCCAATTACGGTGTCTATAAATTCAAGAAAGGCTTCAACGGTTATGCCGAAAAATATCTGGGTGAATTCAATTACATTCCTTCAAAGGCAAAATATAAATTTCTCAAGTGGGCGGCGAAAACATTCATGCACCGTGATATTTAAAAGGAGAGGGGAAAATGTCTTTCATTAAAAAACTGCCTTTATATTTCTTTGGATTCTTATTTTCAGCGATAATTATATTTGTCATTCTTACATCTGTAGGAATTATTTCCCTTTCAAGAATGTATTACGGAAATATCCTCAGAGGAAAAGCGGAAGACTATGTAAAGAATTCTTATGGCGAACATTATTATATTTCTAATACTCGTGTAGACAGTGCACCGTCGATTCTTCCGTTCTGGGAAGATATCTGGGGAATACAATATACTTTTTCGGATAAAAATAAGCAGGAAAATGATTTTGTCATTTATGTAGGAAATGACCAAGGCGATAACAAGACCATTACAGATGAACGTTATCATTCAGCAAATGAAAAAGTTTATGAAAAATGTGTCAAAAATTATCTCCGTGAATATTTTGAAAAATACGGTTTTTCCGAAAAGGAATATAAATGTGAAATTGCCATAGAAGATTTGAATTATGTAACATACACCAATTATCTGCTTGATTATGACAATTATGATAAAGTGATTGCAGATGAAAAGGGCATTATCCGTCAACTGAATGTTGCCCTGTATGTGACATTTGACAAGAAAAAGCCTGATAATAAATCTATGTACAGCTTGTATGAGTATTTTAATAAAGCGAATTATGCGGCATTCAGATTTGCATTTATCGACATGGACGAACAGGCAGGCAAAATGGACATTTATGCAGGCGTAAGCAGTGGGGGACAGGCAGTGCAGAATCCCTCTTTGCAGAATGAATTATACATAGACCCGTATTATACGGAATATTATGATGTGAAATATAACAATATTGATATGCTGAAATAATAAAAAAATCTCCCGTAAACCATGTGTTTATGGGAGATTTTTTTCAAAAAGCTATTGCATTTTCCGACAAAATATTGTAAAATATCCCTTACATCTTACAGGATTTTTGACAACTGAAAACGGAGGGATATTTTATGTACAACTATTTTCCCGTAATCGACCTTTGTGCAACAGGCAAAAATATTGTTGCCTTGCGTAAGGCTCGTGGACTGACCGTCAGAGATATTCAGAATTTCTTTGGCTTTGAAGAACCGCAGGCTGTCTATAAATGGCAGCAGGGCAAGTCTTTGCCTACAGTTGACAATCTCCTTGCATTGAGAGATACTCGTCTGCAAAACCGTGAATAACAAAGAACAGCAGGCTTCGGCTTGCTGTTCTGCTTTTTTCGTCTGTCTGCGATACGTCAGGACTCGAAAATATATCCGTCAATTTTTGTGTCCCGTCAGAGTCCGAAACCGAAATTTCATTCCCTGCAAAACATCGTGGTCATTAACCCAAAAAAATCATTAAAGAGCCTGTAAAGGCAAAATATACTTTTTATGGAGACGTATTGACGAAATATCGAATGGGCGGATTGATGTAAAAGCGAATCGGCGAATGTGAGAATTACGGATTGGTGATACGATTTGCGATTCCGGCAAATCCAAAATGGTCCAAAAAAAACAACAATTTTCTGTTACAAAAATCGCTGTGCAGCGTTACAGTTCATCTGCACCTGAACCGACTTCCATACTCTCTTATCCTGCCGCATCGCAGACAGACGAAATTCAGTGTGGAGTGTTGAGAGTGGAGAGTGAAGTTATGACAAGTGTGTAAAAAGTTCGAGTTCACAATAACTCAACTCTCCACTCTCCACTCTCCAAACTATTTATTGAGGTATTTTTCAAAGACGTTTGCGAAGCTGTCGTTTACGTCAAAGGGGGCTTCATAGCTGACTTCATAGTTTATCAGGCATTTGTCAAGTTCAACGGATACGCTGTCAGCCTTTTTATCGAGGTCTGCGAGCATTTTCCTGATTTTGTTTCTGTCGAAGTTGATGGTAACAACTTTTTTGACGGGGCATTTATAGGAAATCTGATTGCCCTCGGCATTGAAGCGGTAGCCGACACCGCCGTTATAGATGATATTTTCGGAACTTCTGGTATCTGCCATTCTTCTGAACAGGCTTGCCATTGCCTGACGGTAACTGTTCAGGGAAACTTCACTGTCCATGTCTATCGGCAGGGATTTTTTCGTTTCTATGACAGCCTTTGACAGCTTTTCCTTTTCGTCAAGGAGATAGAGCAGGAATGCTGCAACGTCTGTTATTTTCTCGGTATATTCGGGATTGGGAATGTCATCAATGGTGATTTCGTCTTCTGCGTCTGCAACGACTTTACTTCTCAGATATGTATTTTTTGTCTGCGTGATGTTGCGTCTGTCGTCAAGGATATTTTTGGCATCGTCCATAAGACTCTGCAGTTTGTTCTGAAAGCGGAACGCTTCTTTCAAATTCATTTCTCATCTCTCCCATCTTTCTTTGTGATGTGCTTATTATACAATATCATTTGTTTTTTGTCATTAAACTGTCAGTTTAATTTTATCAGTGACACTCCACGAAACAATCTTCACCGTCACAGGAAGAATTTTCTATGCCGTCATCCGCAAGGGCAGCTTTTATCATAATGGCACATTCCAGACGTTTTTTCTCCAGTTCACAGCCGACTTTATGCGATTTGAGAATATCGCCTTCATACTGGAAATTATTTGCATTACAGCCGCCGCTGCAATAGAATTTCGCCCAGCAGTTTTTGCAGTTCTCTTTGGAATAGACATTTGCTTTGGCAAAACGCTGTTTCATGTCATTGTCAAAAGTGCCGTCATTGAGATTGCCCATTTTATATTCTTCATGTCCGACAAACTGATGACACGGATAAATATCGCCCTGCGGAGTCACAGCAACATATTCATTTCCGCAGCCGCAGCCCCTTAATCTCTTTATCGCACAAGGTCCCTGATTCAAGTCTATCATGAAGTGGAAGAAGTTGAAGAAATCGCCTTTTTTTCTTGTTTCGATAACGAGATTGGCAAGTTTCTCATATTCGTTGAAAACTCTCGGCAGGTCTTCATATTTTATTGAATAGTCAAGTTTCGGATCGGAAACGACAGGTTCTATTGAAATCTGGTCAAAGCCTAAACTTTTCATGTGCATAACGTCAGCCGTGAAATCTTCACTGAAAGTCGTGAAAGTGCCACGCACATAATAGTCTTTATCGCCCCTTTTGGCAACGAGTTTCTGATATTTCGGTACGATAATATCATAACAGCCCTTGCCGTTGGGAGTCACTCTCAGTTTATCGTTAATTTCCTTTCTGCCGTCAAGAGAAAGCACGACATTGGACATTTCTTTATTGATATAATCTATTTTCTCATCGTCAAGCAACAATCCGTTTGTCGTGATGGTGAAACGGAAATTCTTGTTATGTTCTTTTTCAATGCTTCTTGCATATTCGACTGTTTGCCTGACGACTTCAAAATTCATCAAAGGTTCACCGCCGAAGAAATCGACTTCCAGATTATGCCTTGTGCCTGAATTGGCTATGATAAAATCAATGGCTTTTTTAGCGGTTTCAAAGGACATGAGGCATCTGCCCTGACCGAAATCGCCCTTTGCCGCAAAGCAGTATTCACATCTTAAATTGCAGTCATGTGAAATATTGATGCACATGGATTTTATCGGGGCTTTTGTCATCAAATCGGAGAACTGCTCATAGTCATCACTTGAAAAAAGCTGTCCCGCCTGATAAAGTTCATAAAGAGCTTCATAGGTTTCGGCAAGTTCTTCTTTATCATATTTTCCCGAAAGCTCGGTATACATTTTGTCGGGTGCATTTTCCGTCATGTTTTCATTACAGTAATCAAGCACATCATAGGCGATATCGTCAAGAACGTGTACTGCACCGCTGTGAACGTCAAGGCATATATTATATCCGTTGAGTTTATACTTATGTATCATTTTCAAATCCCCCTGAAATATCATAAAAGGCGGACAAATCTATCCGCCTTTTACATTAAAAATCGTTTGTAAGCTTAAATAGAATTACTTTTCGCACTTCTGGTTTGCAACTGTGCAGGAAGTCTTGCAGGCTGACTGGCAGGAAGCCTGACATTCACCGCAGCCGCCTTTTACAGCTGACTCTTTGAGATTGGCATTGTTCAGAGTTTTGATATGCTTTGTTGCTTTCACGGAAATCACCCCTTCTGCTGAACCGACTTTCATCGGCATTTGATACATATATCATAACATATCTTTTCGGCAAATTCAAGAGAGAGTTTCAAATAAAGCACCTGTCCGGAAATTTTTAATTTTTGGCTTTTTTCCCTGTGATATGGTCAACGGAAATCTCAACCATGCAAAGAGCATTTTTGAATTGCTCTATTTCTGCAAGATGTTCCGTTTCGGGAATGTCGGGGGAATATTTTTTCGCAAGGATTTTGATGGAATCGAGAATTTCATTTTCCTTTTCAAGAATCCTTGCCCGTCCGAAGATAATAACGCTCTTGTAATCTGTTCTGAATTCGCTTTGAATCACGTTATCCTGTCCGATAACGCAGAATGAAACTTTATTGTTTTTTCTGATACAGTCAAGTTTATATCCCTGTTTTGCACAGTGAAAATATATTTTTCCGTCACTGAAAACATAACTCAGCGGTACGGCATAAGGGTAATTTTTGTCACCGCTGACGGCAAGCACACCCGATGTACAGCTTTTGAGTATATCATAACATTCCTGTTGTGTAAGCTGCTGTTTTTTTCTTCTCATTTCTCTGAACATACAAAACGACTCCTTTTAAAAAATTATTTTTTATTATACATAAAGTTCTTTTTGTTGTCAATAAGTATAATTTTATTACTTAATATTTATAATTTTTATATAATATTTTGTATAGTTTTGATGATTTAAAAAGCTTGTTTGTAGAAAATACATAATCTTTTTGTTAAAAAATTGTGCATTGGTTATAATATATGCTTTGAAAATCATATTTAAAATAACGTAAATGATAAAAATGATGTTTTTTTGAGAATGGAAATTATGAAACCCACTTGATTTTTTTTGAATTGCATAGTATAATAAACATGGTGAAACTTGTATATGAGAGTTTCGAAAAAAATTTTTTAACATTGTTTAGGAGGATTTACTACAATGAGAAAGTCAAAAGTTTTGAGTGTAGCTATGTCAGCAGTGTTGGTTGCATCTTTGGCAGCAGCCGCTTCCGTAAGCGTATCCGCTGAAATCACAAATTCAAGCCAGATCAAAGACCACAAAGTAGGCGTTGTAGGCAGCTTCAATGGCTGGGATAATGACGTTGCTCTTACAGATGCAGACGGTGACGGCGTTTACGAGGGTGTTGTTGAGATTCCCGATACGTCTTGACGGCGACTGGACAGACAGCTGGGGCAACTATGAGCCTTTGAATGACCGTTGCTGGAACAGCCAGTCCAACGTGCCTGTAAAAGAGGCAGAAGTTGGCAAGCCCATCAAGTTCACAGTTTACTTCGATACAAAGAATCCGTCTCCCGCAGCTCTTGCAAATCCTGATTCCTATGCAGAAGAGGGCAGCGATGACATGATGTACCTCAACGTATACTACAAGGTAGAGGAAACATCAACCCCTGATCCCGAGCCTTCACCCGAGCCCACTCCCGATCCCGAGCCTTCAAAGGAAGATCCTTCTTCACAGACACCCGTTACTACAACCGGTGACACTTCAAAAGTAGCAGTTGAGGATAAGACAGATTCAACAGCTCCTGCAACAGGTGACGCTACATCTGCTGCTGCACTCGCTGCTGTAGTAGTTGCATCTCTCGGCATTGCAGTTGTTATGACAAAGAAAGCATCTGCTAAATAATTCTTGTCGGTAATCTCTTAACAAACAATTTTCGGCTGAATGGTTGCTACACCGTTCAGCCGATTTTCTATATTCCGTATAAATTCAAATCCCATGCGGGAATGTGCGGGTGCTGTCGAAGATACAGCTTGTAACCGGGATTTATGTCATGCACAAGGAGGGGGAGGGTGAATATATCTTCACTTCTGTGATATAAAGCAAGATTCAATTTTGGCTTGTCACGTTTCAGAGTATTCATGCCGCCTTTGAGAGCCTGAAGTTCCGCCCCCTCAACGTCAATTTTTATATAAGACACTTTCTGCACCTGAAAGAGAGTGTCTATTTTTGTAACGGCAAGTTTCTGTGAGCCTGCTGATTTTATTGACGAGCCTCGTCCGACAGAATTTTCAAAATTCACATAGCCGTCACTGTTCCATATTCCCATATTCCATAGCTGTATCTTATCGAAATTTTTGGTATATTCTTTCAGTTTTCCGAAAGTTTTTTTATCGGGTTCAAGAGCGGTAATATGCTTGTAACTGCCTTTGGCATAGTGCAGGAATTCCTGTATTGTGTCGCCCCTGTATGCACCCAAATCAAGATAGCTTTCCTTTCCGTTTAAATCAAGCAGATTGAAAATCTCGTCTTTATCCGTGAAAATTTCCGTCAGATAACGGATATTTCCTGTCAGTTTGAATTGTATTTCATTTTCAAGGACTTTTCGGGAAAAGTCATCTGCAAGGATATCAAAGACTTTTTCAATTTTGTCTTTATGAAATTCATAAAAATAATTGTTAAAGATATTTTCTCCGTAAACGGGAACATCAGGGGAAAAAAGCGTATATTCTTGTGAAAGGGAGAGAATGTGTTGAATAACATCATTTCTTTGAGAGCCGAAAGCCGTCAATATAATGATATCTTTCGGAAAGTCGGAAAGTTTTTTCACAGTGAAGCCATGGAAAGTCTGCCCTCTGACGAAATCATCGCTTGCCATGATACCGTGAATTTGTATGTTGAGCCTTTCAAGTTCGGAAATGATTTTATCTGCACCGTTGCCCATGCCGTAGATAATGATTTTTTTATCTGTATCTTTGAGAGATTCCCATATATCTTTCATGCCGTCACCTCAAAAAAATACCCTGTTCCGAAAGCAGAACAGGGGAAAAATATGCGTTTCAAGCGGTTTTTATGAACGGAGAATATCACGCCAGTCAAGGTCGCCACGTTCAAGACCATGAATGAGCACTTCACCGGTCGCTATATTGGTAGCAACGGGAATGTTGTGCATATCGCACAGGCGAAGTATCTGCATATCATTCGGTTCATGGGGCTTGGGATTGAGCGGATCTCTGAGAAAGATGAGCATATCTATCTCATTGAAAGCGATTCTTGCAGCAATCTGCTGGTCACCGCCCTGAGAGCCGCTGAGAAATCTTGTAATATGCAGACCGGTTGCCTCGGAAACCATCTTTCCTGTTGAGCCTGTTGCACAGAGATTGTGTCTGCTGAGTATGCCGCAGTAAGCAATGCAGAACTGCACCATCAATTCCTTTTTAGCATCGTGTGCTATCAAAGCTATATTCATAATAATTTCCCCTCCTGAAAAAATTATATTTTACTTTAGAAAAGCGGAATGTCAATTCCATCAAGTCTTGCAGCAATCCTGTCGAGAGCGAACACTGCCTTTGACTTATTTTTGACAGGCTGACCTTTTTGAAATGCAAAGGATAGTTCATTGTCCCGGGGAACGATTCCCAGAAGTCTTGCACCGATTTGGTCAATGACTTCATCAAGGTCATTGAAAAAGCCGGAATCGAAAAATTCCTTTTCATTGAAACGATTAATGACAAAGCGGATATCCCGACAGCGATTTTTTTTACATTCCAGCAAAACCCTGTTGCCGCACCTGACGGAAAGCGGCTCTGTTTCGGCAGCTATGACAGTCTGAAAATGACGTGACAGACCGTATGCAAAATCATTTGCATGACAGTCTATAAGTATATGGTCATAGCCGAGAGTTTCAAGCATATTTTTGAAAACATCCGGTGAGACAGGTGTATTTTCCTGCGGGGCAGGCATGACATACAGAATATCCGAAAAAACCGACTGATAAACAGCATTTTCCGTGTTACAGTTACGAGTGAGGGCATCTCCCAGATCAAAAACGATTTTGTCGGAAATGCCGAGCATAAAGTCAATGCTTCTCATTCCGGACACGCAGTCTATGACAAGTACGGATTTTTCTCTCTTTGCAAGAGCCATTCCCAGACCGGCAGTCAGGAATGAACCGCCTGCACCGCCTTTGGCGGATATGATAACAGTCACCTTTTTCATTTTTAGATACCTCTTAATAAGCATATCACACAATTAAAATAAAGTCAAGAATTTTTTTTCATACATTTTTTATAAACGAGTGATGTGATTTAAAAATATAAAAAAGCCATACCGATACCGGTACGGCTTTGATGTTATATATATTTAAGAATATGAAGAAGTGAATTATACGATACCCTGAGCCATCATAGCTTCTGCAACTTTTACGAAACCTGCGATATTGGCACCTGCAACGAGGTTATTGCCGAGGTTGTACTTCTCGCAAGCGGCAACACTCTGCTTGAAGATGTTGACCATGATATTTTCGAGTTTCTCATAAACTTCCTCTGCCGAGAATACGAGGTGTTCAGCATTCTGAGCCATCTCGATGCAGGAGCAGGCAACACCGCCTGCATTAGCAGCCTTGGAAGGACCTACAACTACGCCGTTCTTCTGGAGATACTCAATAGCTTCATTTCTGGTAGGCATATTGGCACCTTCGCAGAGGAACTTACAGCCGTTTGCAACCATCTTCTGAGCATCTTCAAGATAGATTTCATTCTGAGTAGCACAAGGAATGTAAAGGTCAGCCTTAACGCCCCAGGGCTTCTCGCCTGCAAAGAATTTAGCACCCGGGAATTTATCTGCATAAGGAGCACAGATGTTTTTGCCGCTGCTTCTGAGTTCGAGGAGATAGTCGATTTTCTCGCCTGAAACGCCGTCTTCATCAAGGATATAGCCGTCAGGACCGGAAATGGTGATAACCTTTGCACCGAGCTCTGTGAGCTTCTTGCAGGTACCCCATGCAACGTTACCGAAACCGGATACAACTGCTGTTTTGCCTGCAAGCTCTTCACCGCAGTATTTGAGCATTTCTCTTGCATAGAATACGATACCGTAACCGGTAGCTTCTGCTCTGCCGAGGAGTCCGCCGTAACCGACACCCTTACCTGTGAGAGTACCGTCATAAGCATCTCTGATTCTCTTGTACTGTCCCATCATGTAGCCGATTTCTCTGCCGCCTACACCGAGGTCACCGGCAGGAACGTCTGTATTGGGACCGATATGTCTGTAAAGTTCTGTAATAAAGGACTGGCAGAATCTCATGATTTCCATATCCGACTTGCCGTTGGGATCGAAGTCAGCACCGCCCTTGCCGCCGCCGATGGGAAGACCTGTAAGGGAGTTCTTGAAGATCTGCTCGAAGCCGAGGAACTTGATGATACTGATATTTACATTGGGAGCGAAACGCAGACCGCCCTTATATGGACCGAGAGCACTGTTGAACTGTACACGGAAACCACGGTTCACCTGTACGTTGCCGTTGTCGTCTACCCACGGAACTCTGAACATGATCTGTCTTTCAGGTTCTGTAATTCTTTCGATAAGAGCCATTTTCTGATACTGGGGATTAGCCTCGAATACAGGCTCAAGAGATGTCAATACTTCTGTAGCAGTCTGGAGAAATTCAGGCTGACCGGGATTTTTTGCAGCAAGCTTTTCAAGCTGTTCACTTACATAAGACATTTCACTGTCACTCCTTAAAAAATTCAAAAATAATAGTGCATATTGCATGAAAGCACCGTGCAGTCATTCACTGCATGGCTTATTTTAGCATATCATTTCCGAAAAATCAACCGTTTTTTGCAAGTTTGGCATGAAGAAATTGCATTTTCGGCAAAATCTTAAAAAATATACAAAGAATAATTGAAATATTTGTATATAGTGTAAAAAAATATTTTGAGCTTGATAAAATCTTGCTTAAACCGTCATAAAGATGTATAATATGAATAACCGTTTCATATTTTAGGGAAACGATTTTTAAAAAAATTTTTTTCAGCTTAATGAGAGGGGAATTTTTAAAATGGAAAAAGCAGAACTTCTTTACGAGGGCAAGGCAAAAAAGGTATATGCAATGTCGGAACCGAATTACTGCATGGTAGAATACAAGGATGATGCAACGGCTTTCAACGGTCTGAAAAAGGGCACTATCGTAGGCAAGGGCATTGTTAACAACAAAATGTCGAATTTTATGTTCAAACTTCTGGAAGACAAAGGTATCCATACACACTATGTTGAACAGGTCAGTGACCGTGAAACAATCGTGAAGCAGGTCAAGATCGTTCCTCTTGAAGTTATCATCAGAAACAAGGCAGCAGGCTCTATGGCAAAGCGTCTTGGTCTGGAAGAAGGTACAGAACTCAAAACAACTGTACTTGAATTTTCTTATAAAAATGATGAACTCGGTGATCCCCTTATCAATTCCTATCACGCTGTAGCCATCGGTGCGGCAACTTGGGAAGATATCGAAACCATCAGCAAAATGGCTCTTGACATCAATAAATACATGGTAGAATTCTTTGCAGGCGTAGGCGTTGAGCTCATCGACTTCAAGCTTGAATTCGGTAAGACCGTTGACGGCGAAATCGTTCTTGCAGATGAAATTTCACCCGATACCTGCCGTTTCTGGGATATCAAGACTCATGAGAAACTCGATAAGGACCGTTTCAGACGTGACCTCGGCGGCGTGGAAGAAGCCTATGCCGAAATGATGAAGCGTATCGGACTTGGACAGTAATTCATAAACAAAGACATAATGCATAATTGGAATTGCCTCAATTATGCATTATGCATTATGAATTGTGCATTAGTAAATGGAGGTTGGACTCTTTTGAGTATCGATTCACAGGAATATTTCTCCGAAGAACTGCATGAAGAATGCGGCGTCTTCGGTATATACGGAGATGACAGCATGGCTCCGGCTTATGCCTGTTACAACGGACTTCTTGCTCTCCAGCACAGAGGTCAGGAAAGCTGCGGCATTGCGGTAAATGACAGGGGCGTTATCAGCAGTCATAAAAATATGGGACTCGTGACGGAAGTTTTCAGCGGCGATGTCCTTGAAAATCTGAAAGGTCAGAGAGCGATTGCTCATGTAAGATATTCCACAGCAGGCGGCAGTGTACGTGAAAACTCACAGCCGCTTGTTATGCGTTATGTCAAAGGTACACTTGCCATCGCTCATAACGGCAATTTGACCAATGCCGTTGAAATCAGGCGTGAACTGGAACACAGGGGAGCTATTTTTCAGACGACCATTGATTCCGAAGTAATTGCCTATCTTATTGCAAGAGAAAGAATCAAATCCGGCTCAGTCGAAAAGGCTGTCGAAAAGACAATGAAACAAATTGAAGGTGCTTATTCACTGCTCGTAATGAGTCCGAAAAAACTGATTGCTGCCCGTGACCCTCACGGCTTCAGACCGCTCTGCATGGGAAAACTTGGAAATTCCATTGTATTTGCATCGGAAAGCTGTGCATTGTCTGCCTGCAGTGCGGAATTCGTCAGGGATATCGAGCCCGGTGAAATCGTCGTTATTGATGAAGAACACGGTATGCGTTCCATAAAAACAAACTGCACTGAACCTGAAAAAAAATCCCTTTGTGTATTTGAATACATATATTTTGCCAGAAGCGATTCCGAAATTGACGGAATCAGTGTATATCAGTCAAGAAAAGAAGCCGGAAGAATTCTGGCAAGAGAATTCCCCGTTGAAGCTGATATGGTCATAGGCGTACCCGAATCGGGTATTGATGCCGCTATCGGCTACAGTGAAGAATCGGGCATTCCCTATGAAAAGGGCATTGTCAAAAACGGCTATATCGGCAGGACTTTCATCAAGCCTACTCAGAAAGAACGTGCAAACAGCGTGAAATTAAAACTGAATCCCTGTTCGGTTCTGAAAGACAAAAGAGTTGTTGTCATAGATGATTCTATCGTGCGTGGCACAACTTGCGACAGGCTTGTCAAAATGCTGAGAAATGCCGGTGCAAAGGAAGTTCATCTGCGTATCAGTTCACCGCCGTTTATATGGCCGTGTTTCTACGGAACGGATATTCCTTCAAGAGATGAACTCATAGCCGTAAAGCATACAATAGATGAAATATGCAAGCTGACGGGTGCGGATACACTCGGATTTTTGCCGCCCGACAAGCTTGATGAAATGCTTTTCTGCAAGAATGCCAGTATATGTGATGCTTGTTTTTCGGGTAAATATCCCACAAAGATACCCGATAAATTCCTTGAGGGAAAGGAACGTGGCGGAGTGGATTTTGATAAACCCATTTGCGTCGCTAAAGACGAAACTTAACTGAAAGAGGTAAAAAATATGCGAGATACATACGAATCACCGCTTTCATCAAGATATGCGGATAAAGAAATGAAATATATCTTTTCTCCCGACATGAAGTTCAGGACATGGAGAAAACTCTGGATTGCACTGGCAGAGGCTGAAAATGAACTTGGTCTTGAAGTGACTCGGGAACAAATTGATGAACTCAAAGCCCATGCAGATGATATTAACTATGAAGTGGCTGAACAGAGAGAAAAACTCGTCAGACATGACGTTATGTCACACGTTTATGCATACGGTCAGCAATGTCCCAAAGCGGCAGGCATTATCCATCTTGGTGCAACGTCCTGTTATGTAGGTGACAATACAGATGTCATTATCATGACAGAGGCTTTGAAAATCGTTGAGAAAAAACTCGTCAGCACTATCAGACTGCTTTCACAGTTTGCGGATAAATATAAAAATCTGCCGACACTGGCATTCACGCATTTTCAGCCTGCACAGCCTACAACCGTCGGCAAACGTGCAACGCTCTGGATACAGGATTTGCTCATGGATTTGGAAGATGTGCAATATGTCATTAAAAACATGAAACTGCTTGGCTGCAAAGGTACCACAGGTACACAGGCAAGTTTTTTGGAACTCTTTGAAGGCGACCATGAAAAATGCCGTAAAATAGACAAGCTCATAGCCGAAAAAATGGGCTATCAGGATTGTTTTGCGGTATCGGGACAGACCTATTCCAGAAAATTGGACAGCCGTGTATTGAACGTTTTGGCAGGTATTGCACAGAGTGCATCTAAATTTTCCAATGATATCAGACTGCTTCAGCACCTGAAAGAAATTGAAGAACCTTTTGAGAAAAATCAGATAGGTTCATCAGCGATGGCATATAAAAGAAATCCCATGAGAAGTGAAAGAATGGCATCTCTTTCAAGATATGTCATGATAGATGTACTCAATCCGTATATTACAGCGGCTACACAGTGGTTTGAAAGAACTCTTGACGATTCCGCCAACAAGCGTCTGAGCATACCTGAGGCATTCCTTGCCGTTGATGCAATTCTCAACTTGTACATGAATGTCAGTGACGGGCTTGTTGTGTATGAAAGAGTTATCACAGCACATCTCATGAATGAACTGCCGTTCATGATGACGGAAAATATCATGATGGATGCAGTGAAAAAAGGCGGTAACCGTCAGGAACTCCATGAAAAAATAAGAACTTATTCCATGGAAGTCAAAACAAGCGGCAGTAATGACCTGCTTGAAAAAATTGCAAATGATCCTGCATTTTTCGTAACGCTTGACGAACTGAAAGCAAAGATAGAGCCGTCAAAATATGTCGGACGTTCACCGAAACAGACGGAAGATTTTTTGAATGAAGTGGTAAAGCCCGCTCTTGCACCGTATGAGAGCATGGCTACGGAAACAGCGGAAATCAATGTTTAAAAAAATAAAAGGGGTGTATTTTAAATGGTAAGAATGAATATATTTAATCAGACACCGGCAAGAAAGGTTGTCAGTCAGAAAGGCTGTTTCTCTGTCATAGAGTATGTGAAGGATTTGTCAGTCGGTCCTCAGACAGCGGCAACCGCTTATTTCATGGGAGAAATGAACGTCAGAAAAAGACAGGTCGTTGCAGACCTGAATAATTCGGGTATTCTTCTTCAGGCAGGTGCCATGCAGATGATTACCGGAAATGTGGACGTATCTACCAATGTACAGGGAGTAGGCGGATTCCTCAGAGGCATGGTGGGCGGAAAAGTGACAGGTGAAAGCGGTATCAAACCCCGTTATGTCGGTACAGGCAAAGTAATTCTTGAACCTACTTACAAACATATTCTTTTGGAAGACCTTTCCGCATGGAATGGCGGCATGACAATAGAAGATGGTTTGTTCCTTGCCTGTTCAGACACTGTACAGATGAAAGTGACGGCACGTTCCAATTTTTCCTCTGCAATAGCAGGCGGTGAGGGACTTTTCAACAATACTCTCTATGGTCAGGGAATTGCCGTTCTGGAAAGCCCCGTTCCGGCAGATGAATTGTTTGTGTTTGACCTTGATAACGATACACTGAAAATTGACGGCAGCATGGCAATCGCATGGTCACAGTCTTTGCAGTTCACAGTGGAACGTACAACAAAGACATTGGTAGGTTCAGCAGCATCGGGTGAAGGTCTTGTAAACGTATACAGAGGTACGGGACGTGTACTTGTTGCACCCGTTGGATAATGAACATTGTGTTGATCGGAGGATAAATTCATGGTTAAAGCAATCGTTGGAGCAAACTGGGGCGATGAGGGCAAAGGAAAAATTACAGACGTTCTTGCACAGAATTCTGATATGGTCATCAGATTTCAGGGCGGCAGCAATGCAGGACACACTATTATCAATCATTACGGCAAATTTGCCCTTCATCAGCTGCCATCAGGCGTTTTCAATACAAAGATAACAAATATCATAGGAAATGGCGTTGCACTGAGTGTCGAGAATTTCACAAAAGAGATTCAGTCACTTATTGACAGAGGTGTGCCGAAGCCGAATATACTTGTATCGGACAGGGCACAAATTGTAATGCCTTATCACAAGCTGTTTGACTGCTATGAAGAAGAAAGACTTGGCGGAAAGAGTTTCGGTTCGACAAAATCGGGTATTGCCCCTTTCTATTCCGACAAGTTTTCCAAAATAGGCTTTCAGGTAAATGAACTCTATGATGACGTTGATTCTCTCAAAGAGAAAGTCGAAAGAATCCTTGAAGTGAAAAATGCCATTATCAGAAATGTATATCACAAAGAGGAAATCAGCGTTGATGAAATGTTCAATAAGCTGATGGAATATAAAGAGGCACTGGCACCTTATGTTGCCAATACGTTTGATATCGTTCATGACGCTGTAGCTGCAGGAAAAAATGTATTGCTTGAAGGTCAGCTTGGTTCACTGAAAGATACGGATTTCGGTATCTATCCGATGGTGACATCTTCCAATACCATAGCAGGTTACGGTGCAGTCGGTGCAGGCGGTATACCGCCCTATGAAATCAAGGATATTATCACAGTTGTAAAGGCATATTCCAGTTCCGTCGGTGCAGGCGAATTCGTCAGTGAGATATTCGGTGAAGAAGCCGAAGAACTCCGTAAACGTGGCGGTGACGGCGGTGAATACGGTGCAACAACCGGCAGACCGAGAAGAATGGGCTGGCTTGATTTGGTTGCGACAAGATACGGCTGTAAAGTGCAGGGTGCTACACAGGTAGCATTTACAGTGCTTGATGCATTGGGCTATCTCGATGAAATTCCCGTATGCGTTGCCTATGAACTTGACGGTGAAAGAATCGACTATTTCCCGTCAACGACAAAGCTCAAGAGAGCAAAGCCGATACTGGAAGTACTGCCGGGCTGGAAATGCGATATAAGAGGAATCAAAAATTATGACGAACTTCCCGAGAACTGCCGTAAATATATCGAATTTGCGGAAAAGGCTGTCGGAGTGCCGTTCAAAATGATTTCCAACGGTCCCAAGAGGGAAGACATTATTTACAGATAAGTGCGGGGGTATGTTTCGGAATGTGTGGAATAGTAGGTTATATAGGCGATGAACAGGCTGCACCGATTCTGATAGACGGTCTTGAAAAACTCAAATATCGTGGATATGATTCTGCCGGCGTCTGCACGAATGACGGTGAAAAATTCATCGTTGAAAAGGAAAAGGGCAAAATAGAGGTTTTGCGGAAATCCACGGGTGACGGTAAAAAAATATCCGGTACTGTCGGAATCGGTCATACACGCTGGGCAACTCACGGTGAACCTTCAAAAATCAATGCACACCCTCATCTCAGCCGGTCGGGCAGTTTTGCGGTAGTGCATAACGGCATTATCGAAAACTATATGGAACTCAAAAGCGAACTTTCCCAAAACGGTGTGAAGTTCACATCTGCGACGGATACGGAAGTAGTTTCACAGCTCCTTGAATATTATTACAGCGGAAATTTGCTTGATACAGTCATAAAAATAATGCCTATGCTGAAAGGTTCTTATGCACTCGGAATCATGTACCGTGAAAATCCCGATGAGATTATTGCTGTCAGAAAAGGCAGTCCCCTTATCATAGGCATAGGCGAGAATGAAAATTATCTTGCTTCTGACGTTCCCGCAATACTTGACAAGACAAGAAACATATATCGTCTTGCTGCCAATGAAATAGCTGTTATCAGGCGTGACAGCATCACGGTTTATGATACAGATAAAAACGTCGTTGAAAAGTCCGTTGAAACGATAGAATGGAGCATGGATGCGGCTGCAAAGGACGGTTATGAGCATTTTATGCTTAAAGAAATCATGGAACAGCCTAAAGCCGTTCATAATACGATTGCAGAGAGAATCAAAGACGGAAAAGTGGTGCTTGATGAAATACACCTGACTCCCGAACAAATCAGAAATTTTGATAAAATCAATATTGTAGCCTGCGGTTCGGCATATCATGTCGGAGTGGTTGCCAAATATATCTTTGAAAAAATCCTCAGAAAGCCCGTTGAAGTGGATGTCGCCTCTGAATTCAAATACAGGAATCCGATTATTGATGAAAAAACTCTTACCATCGTAATCAGTCAGTCGGGTGAAACGGCAGATACCAAAGAGGCAATGTATGAGGCTCAGAGAAAAGGCTCTTATGCCATAGCCATTGTCAATGTAATAGGCAGTGCCATTGCAACAGATGCCAATGATGTGATATATACTCTGGCAGGTCCCGAAATAGCCGTTGCAACGACAAAAGCATACAGTGCACAGCTTGCGGTAATTTATCTCATGGCGATATATTTCGGTGATATCCTCGGAAAAATCAGTGAAGAAGATTATAAAAACTATGTTTCGGAATTGCTCGCACTTCCCGAAAAAATCAAGCTGATTCTTAAAAAGACAGAAGATATCAAAAATATAGCGTCAAAGCTCTTTGCACGAAAAGATGTATTTTTCATAGGCAGAAATATCGATTATGCACTTTCGCTGGAAGGCTCTCTGAAACTCAAGGAAATTTCCTATATCCATTCGGAAGCCTATGGGGCAGGCGAACTTAAACATGGTACAATATCTTTGATAGAAAAGGGCACTCTTGTAATAGCTCTTGCAACTTATGAAGACCTGCATGAAAAGATATGTTCCAATATCGAGGAAGTGCAGAGCAGAGGAGCGTATGTTCTCGGAATAGGCTGCGAAAACAGGCAGCACCTCAGCCATGCGGCTGACAGTACCATATTTATTCCGAAAACGTGTGATATCATGCTGCCGTCACTGGCAGTAGTGCCTATGCAGATATTGGCATATTATATGGCACGTTTCAAGGGCTGCGAGATTGACACACCCCGTAATCTTGCAAAATCTGTTACAGTTGAATAACGTTATGAAAACGGAATACGGAATTTACTTTCGTATTCCGTTATCGGATTTGAGGGAGGAATGTTTATGGATATCAAAAATGAAAAAATACTTGTCATGGACTTTGGCGGACAATATAGTCAGCTTATCGCAAGACGTGTGCGTGAATGCAACGTGTACTGCGAATTGAAGTCCTATAAAATGACTGCGGAAGAAATTAAAAAACAAGGCTACAGGGGCATTATTTTTACAGGCGGTCCGAACAGTACTTATGACGAAAATGCACCTAAATGCGATCCCAAACTCTTTGAGCTTGGCATTCCTGTTTTGGGTATCTGCTACGGTGCACAGCTCATGGCACAGACTCTTGGCGGAAAAGTGCAGAGCAGTGATGTGAAAGAATACGGCAAAACCAATGTTGAATTCAATACATCATCTTTGCTTTTCCATGCAGCAAAGTCTGAAAATGTCTGCTGGATGAGCCATACCGATTATATTTCGGAAGTTCCGCATGACTTCAAAATAACGGCTATTTCGGCAGATTGTCCCGTTGCCGCCATGGAGAATCTCAAGAAAAATCTCTATGCCGTACAGTTTCACCCCGAAGTGCAGCATACAAACGAAGGTATGCTTTATCTGAAAAACTTTTTATACAATGCCTGCGGCTGTACAGCGGAATGGCAGATGAGTTCATTCGTCAAAGATACCATTCAGCAGCTCAAAGAAAAAATCGGTGATAAGAAAGTATTGTGTGCATTGTCGGGCGGAGTTGACAGTTCCGTTGCAGCCCTTCTTGTACATAAGGCAGTCGGCAGACAGCTTACCTGCATATTCGTTGACCACGGACTTCTCCGTAAAGATGAGGGCGATCAGGTTGAAAGCGTTTTCAAGCAGCAGTTTGACATGAATCTTATCCGTGTAAACGCAAAAGAAAGATTCCTTTCCAAATTGGCAGGCGTGAGCGATCCCGAAAGAAAACGTAAAATCATAGGTGAAGAATTTATCCGTGTATTCGAGGAAGAATCGCATAAACTCGGTAAAGTAGAGTATCTTTGTCAGGGCACGATTTATCCCGATGTAGTGGAAAGCGGTGTCGGTGAATCAGCCGTTATCAAAAGCCATCACAATGTAGGCGGACTTCCCGAAGATGTTGGCTTTGAGGGCATAATCGAACCTTTGCGAGATCTTTTCAAAGACGAAGTAAGACGTGCAGGACTGGAACTCGGCATACCTGAATTTCTGGTATGGAGACAGCCATTCCCTGGTCCCGGACTTGCCATACGAGTAATGGGCGATGTCACCGAAGAAAAATTGGATATTCTTAAAGAAGCTGATGCAATTATGCGTGAGGAATTCGCCACCAACGGACTTGACAGAAGTGTGAATCAGTATTTTGCAGTTCTGACGGGTATCAAGAGTGTCGGTGTAATGGGTGACGGCAGAACGTATGACAATACAATAGCTTTGAGAGCCGTAACAACAAGTGATTTTATGACAGCGGATTGGGCAAGAGTACCGTATGACGTACTTGAAAAAATCTCTAACCGCATTATCAATGAAGTAAATAATGTCAACAGGGTAGTTTATGATATCACATCAAAACCACCTGCAACTATTGAATGGGAATGATAAAAAAATGACGGGAATCCGCATGATAAGCGGTTTCCCGTTTTTCATGTCTATATTTTGTCTATCAGGACGAGATTATCAATTATTTTCCTGTCTGTAGTATGAAGTCCTTTCTGTCAGGTCTATATTATAATGTTTA
>CADCJK010000024.1 GCA_902801715.1 uncultured Ruminococcus sp.
ACCGTTGCACCGATATTTTCCATGCCGTAGTGAAGTCCCAAAGCACCCGTGAACAAGCCGTAGCCGAAACTGATTTGTATAATATCATCAGCCGTAACACCGCCTGCAACAGCTACACGGGATACCAAATCAGCCCATATTCTGATATCTTCCTTTGTGTAAACGCCAACAGTGGGCTTGCCTGTCGTACCTGATGAAGCGTGTATTCTGACGATATCCCTCATGGGAGTGGCAACCATGCCGAAAGGATAATTGTCACGGAAATCATCTTTTGTCGTGAAAGGGATATACTCTATATCGGAAAGCACTCTGATTTTCGAGCCGTCACCCACGCCTGCATCGTCAAGTCTTTTGTGATACAGCGGTACATTGTCATAACAATACTTAACTGTTTCTTTCAGTCGTTCCAACTGAATTTTTTCAATTTCCTGTCTTGGCATTGTTTCAATGTCTTTCTGAAACATCATTTCTTATCATTTCCTTTTTTTAGAATTTGTTTTATTGTTAGCTCTTTTCGGAGCTGTATTTACGGAAGTTGTTACTTCTTCTGAAGTTTCTTCAGCAAATTCTTCATCGCTGATAGCCTGTTTATATGATACAGTGATTTTTTTGTCATAGCAAGCAAATATTTTTTCCACTCTTTCCATATCCTTTGCCGGTGCGATAAGAGTGATAATCGGAGTAATAACAATTCCCAATAACATAGCGAGCATACCGGCATTGATAGGTGACTTGAAATATTCCAATACGGCATTGTCGAATTTAACGCCTGAAAGATTGCAAATAAACGAAGCCCCCGAAATGCCGATACCAAGTACAAAGTTTACCCATACAGCTGTTTTGGAAACTTTTTTCATATAAAGACCATACATGAACGGAGCAAGGAATGCACCGGCTAAAGCACCCCATGAAACGCCCATCATCTGAGAGATGAACAAAACAGGGGATTTTGCCTGAACGATAGCGATAACAGCGGAAACTGCTATAAAGAATACAATAAAGATTCTCATGAGAAGAACTTTTTTCTTTTCGTCCATAGCCTTTTTCTTGCAGAATACGGGATCAATGAAGTCCATTGTCAGTACGGAACTTGAAGTCAGCACAAGGCTTGAAAGCGTACTCATGGAAGCGGAAAGTACAAGGATAACTACTATACCGATAAGAACGGGTGAAAGCTGTTCCAGCATTGTCGGGATAACGGAATCATAACCGCCTACGGGCTTGCCGTCTTTACCCATTTCACCGAACAGTCTGCCGAATCCGCCGAGGAAATAGCAGCCGCCTGCAACGATAATCGCAAAGATAGTTGAAACGATAGTGCCTGTGCTGATGGATTTTTCTGATTTTATCGCATAGAATTTCTGCACCATCTGAGGAAGTCCCCATGTGCCGAGAGATGTCAGAATGACAACACCTATCAAGCCCCATATATCAGGACCGAAGAATGAGGCAAATGCACCCTTGAATTCAATTCCCTGAGCGGTTTCAACGCTTTCCTGTGAAAGCAGTCCGATAGTAGCCTGCAAACCGCCGTTGATTCTGAGAACCGCCGCTATAACTGCAACGATACCGAACAGCATGATAATTCCCTGAATAAAGTCATTGATAGCCGTTGCCATATAACCGCCAAGCACGACATAAACGCCTGTCAGAACTGCCATAGCAATTACACAATATTCATAAGGAATACCAAATGCCATCTGAAACAGTCTTGAAAGACCGTTATACAAAGAAGCTGTATACGGAATGAGGAAAATAAAGATAATGACAGCGGAAGCAATTTTCAGTGCATTGGAATTATATCTTTTTGCAAAGAAATCAGGCATGGTAGCGGAATCAATGTGCTGTGTCATGACACGGGTACGTCTGCCGAGAATGTTCCATGCAAGCAGAGAACCGATAAAGGCATTACCCAAGCCGATCCAGGTTGAAGCAAGACCGAATCTCCAGCCGAACTGACCTGCATAGCCTACAAAGATAACTGCCGAAAAATAAGATGTACCGAATGCGAAAGCCGTAAGCCAAGGACCTACCGACCTGTTGCCAAGTACAAAGCCGTTGACATCTGTTGCCTGTTTGCGGCAATAGATACCTACTCCTATCATCACTGCAAAAAAGATGACAAGAAACAGAATTTTGATGAACATATCCATTTTGTTTTTTCTCCTTCTTTTTATTCTTTAAAAGAAATATTTTTAAAATAATATGTGTTATATTGTAAGCACACATTAAAATAAACGAGGTTAAAAAATGGTTATAGATTTTCATACACACGTCTATCCCGACAAGATAGCCGAAAAAACGATAAGAACTCTCATGGATTCAGCCCCTGATGTGAAGATATACACAAAAGGCACTCTGAATGCCCTGCTGGAAAGCATGAAAAACGCAGGCATAGACAAATCCGTGATACTTCCCGTTGCGACACGCAAAGGACAGTTTGATACGATAAATAAATTTGCCCTTGAACTGAACAGGACATATAAAAATCTTGTATCATTCGGCGGAATACACCCCGATGATGACAATATTGAAGAAAAAATTAAATTCCTGAAAGATAACGGCTTTAAGGGAGCCAAAATTCACCCCGACTATACCGATACATTTATATATGATGAAAGATATATTAAAATCATAAAAGAGTGTGCAAAACAGGGCTTAAAAATCGTCACTCATGCAGGTGCCGATCCTGCATTTGATACGATACACTGCCGCCCTGAAAAAGCAAGACAAGTTCTTGAAAAAATCCATGCCGAAACAGGCACTGAAGAACCGTTTATGATATTTGCACATTTAGGCGGTATCAGAGTTCATGAAGATGTCAAAAAATATCTGCTTGGCAGTAATTGCTATCTTGATATCAGCTGTTCGTTTTCGGAACTCGGCAGTTGGTGCGATACTACTGAAAAGGAAGTTGCAGAAGTTATTAAAATACACGGTGCAGATAAGATACTCTTTGCAACGGACAGTCCGTGGAATGACCAGAAAGCATATCTTGAACATTTCCGTTCCATGAAAGAGTTATCCGACACCGAAAAAGAATTGATTTTATATCAGAATGCCGAAAAAATATTATCCGAAAATTGAAAGTACCTGCATATTATAGCACTTTAAAGGGCTAAAGTCAATTACACCATAATCGGCACGACTTACAAATTTTTTTCGTGTTCTTTATGCAAAATATTTAAAAATAAAGGAAGTGACAGCATTGTTCAAAAAAATTACGCTGATTTTACTCGGTATATTGTCATCTGTTGCAATACTGGCATCATGTTCTCAGAAAAAAGAGGAAACTGTCGATATTGCAACTTCTCTGCAGTTTGACAAATCCTTTTCAGGTTCAAGGACAGTCACCATGACATTCCCGAAAAGTACAACAGGCTCTGCAGAGGAAAATTCCCTTGATAAAGTCGTTCAGAAATACTGTCCCGAAAATATGGAATATTCCAAAGATACATCTGACGGTCAAATCAAATACAGTTTTGTACTCAAATTCAATTCCGCTCACGACTATTCACAGAAAATCGAACAACTCACAGGCACTGCCGTTAAAACTGCCTTTTCCAATCCCGATACGGTTTTAACTCACGGCTGGAAATTGCAGGAAGATTTCTCCAGTATACAGCTTTTCAAATGGATACATGAAGGTGCCAATGCCGAAAATTTCGATGACCTTGATTTCAAAATATCCGAAACAAAGACTACTGTTCTTTTTGGTACGGACAGGGCTGAAACCGAACCCGTTATTTCCGTGAATAAACTTTCGGGCTATCCCATACAGAAAATAGCTATTGATACCGTGAATCAGAAAAATGTCTTTGACCGCACCATTGTCTTTACTATCGCACAGACAACTTTTGACGAGATAAATGATGCTTTATCAAACTATTTCAAGGACATTACCGAAGGGGCTTCCAAATCCGAATGGCTGCTTGACCATGGTGTATATTTATATAAAGTCAGATATGACGATATCTCTTTAAAAGAACTGGCAGGCTATACAAGCAATCTTTTGCACTCCGTTTACTGCGATATCGACTATAAAGACAAATCCATTGGAAGTACCGTTCTTGCCGAACAGAATTCTTTTACGGAAACGCTTGATTTTTCCAATTACGTTTCCAACAGTGATTTGAATGTCCCGATAGAATATACCTACATGGTAGAGGGTTCGTCTGAACTCGGTGAATGTCAGCTTTATGAAAACGGTGAATGGACTCCTGCTACGAATCTCATGGACTCCAACAGATACGGCAAATTTGTTGCCGTTAAAAGTACGGATTCCGTAATAAAATTGCGTATCAATGACGGTAAACAGTATGATTGTTCTTCAATAGACGTGGATTTCATGTCGCTTGACGGAAATACTATTGAAAAAGCCGTCACTTTTGAATATGATATTGCTACAGGCGGTAATGAAGCCATTCAATATGCCATGTCTTATTTCGACAGTTTAGGCATAAAGGCGGAACAGGATACAAAAGGCGGCAAAAATACCTGTACGGTAAAATTCACAGGCACTCCCGAAGAAGTCAATCTCTCCTTTGCCAATATTTTCGGTTCTGCCAATAAAACCGACACTTCATCATATACTCCGTTCATGACGCTCCGCACTACCAAAAAATTCACCGAATATATTGATTTTTCTCCTCTCATTGTCGGCAAAAATATCAATACCCCTGTCAATTATTATCTTACGGCAAAATGGGGCGATATCATCAAGAAAGTCAATGTTACCTACAATACAGAAAATACTGCGGCAGATTCCAAAAATCCCGATATCGACCGCAATAGTGAGGCTGTCGTTTTGATGCTCAAATCACCTTCGGCGGAAATACATTTTGATGTATCTACACCAAATATAAGCGATATTATCGCCATGTGCATTATCTCATTTATCATAATTACCGGTGGAATCGTTGCTTTGTTCCTTTTCAGAAAACAGCATGGCAGATTTATCCCTGCACAAGTCGTTGAAACTGATGTTCTCCCCGAATCTCCCAAAAGAAAGAGGCTTAAAAAATGATAAAATTATGTATATTTGACCTTGACGGCACACTTGTCAATTCACTTTATGACCTTGCCGACAGTATGAACTATGCCCTGAAAAAATACGGCTTTCCGACACATGAAACCGAAAAATATAAAAAAATGGTCGGAAGCGGCATTTCCGTTTTAGCTGACAGGGCTATGGTCATTCCTGTAGGAAGTGCCGATCCCGAAATGAAAAAAAATCTCCTTGCAGACTACAATGCCTATTACAGCGTTCACTGCATGGATAAAACAAGACCTTATGAAAATATCAAGGAACTCCTTGATGAACTTAATAAAAGAAATATCAAATATTCCGTCATGTCCAACAAGCCCGACAATTTTTCCAAAACTATCGTGAAAACGCTTTTCCCCGAAAATGAATTTGCATCTATCTGGGGCAAGCGTGACGGCTTTGAAAGAAAGCCCTCTCCCCAATCCGTATGGGCATTGATAGATGAATTGGGCATACAAAAAAATGAATGTCTTTACATAGGTGACAGTGACGTTGACGTTCAGACGGCACTCAATGCAGGCTTGCGGTTCTGCGGCGTGAAATGGGGATTCCGTTCCGTTGAGGAACTCACCAATGCAGGTGCAAAATTCATAGCGGAAACTCCTTTTGACATTCTCAGGGTGATAGACAATGAAACAAATGCCTAAACCGAATTATCAGTTGGAACTTGACAAGACTTTGAAAAAAATTACCGATGAAAATATCCGTCCGAAATTATTGCTTCATGCGTGTTGTGCCCCGTGCAGCAGCTATGTTCTGGAATATCTCACAAAATACTTTGATATCACCGTATTTTTCTATAACCCGAACATTTCCCCCGAAAGTGAATATCTTCACCGTGTCAATGAGATAAAACGACTGATTTCGGAAATGTGTCCGACAGTGAATTTCATTGAGGGCAGATATGAACCGAAAAAATTCTATGAAATGGCAAAAGGGCTTGAAAATGCCCCCGAACGTGGCGAAAGATGTCTGAAATGCTATCGCATGAGAATAGAAGAAAGTGCCGTTATCGCCAAACAGGGCAATTTCGATTACTTTACGACAACGCTTTCCATCAGTCCGCAAAAAGACAGTCATGTTCTCAATTCCATAGGAAAAGAGATAAGCGAAATATATGATATCCCTTATCTCTATTCCGATTTCAAGAAAAAAGGCGGTTACAAGCGTTCCATCGAACTTTCAGCGGAATTTCATTTATACAGACAAAATTTCTGCGGCTGTATATACTCAAAGAAAAATGCAGGCACTTGAAAAAAAGTGTCTGCATTTTATTATTCTTTTGCCGAAATCAGTTTATTGAACTGCGACAGCTTGAATAAAATCACTGTACCCAATCGCAAATATTACCGTTCCCGAAATCACATGGAAAATAAATTCACCATTTCAAAGGATTATCAAGAAAAATGTTGATAAATGGCTTTTCATCATGTATAATATCATAAACAGCAATTTTTATCAGGGAGGTTTTTTAAATGGCAAAAAAAGAAAAAGATTATATCCTGCGTGAAAGAAAAAGATGGGGCTTTCTCGGTATTCCGTGGACATTCACCGTCTACACCCTCAAAGAAAAAAAACTCGTTGTTGACATCGGTTTCTTTACAAGCGTAAAAAATGAAATACTTTTGTACAGAATACTTGACCTGACCTATTCGAGAACCTTCGGTCAGAAAATATGCGGTCTTGGCACTGTCACCGTCTATTCAAAAGACAAGACCAATCCTACTCTTATCATCAAGAATATCAGACATTCGGACGAATTTTATGAAACTCTTTCGGAAGCTGTCGAAAATGACCGTATCAGAATGAAAATGCGTCAGAGTGAACTCATCGACATTGACGACCATGATTTCTACGAAGATAATGACTAATCTTCAGGAAGGAGTATTTTTACGTTCAGAAAAATTAAAAAACAGTATGTACCATTCATGAAAGCGGGTATACAATCTTTGATTGCATACAGAATGAATTTTTTAGGATTCGCCATAGGCGGTCTTATTTACTGCTTTGTCATGTACTATCTCTGGAAAGCCGTTTTCAGTTCATCGGGCAGTGATAATTTCATGGGTTTCTCCATGGTCGATATGACTTTATATTTATTTCTTTCTAATGTAACTTCACAGTTAACTTTCAGTTCTGTATGTGATGATGTCGGCGAAGAAATCAGACACGGTGATATTGCCATGCGTCTGCTAAAACCCGTCAATACAGATTTAAGTTATCTTGCCAACGAAATAGGCGGCAATTACCTGAAATTCATTGTTTCCACCATTCCCATGATAATTGGTATAGAAATATACAGGACATTGGCTGTCGGAAATTTCATGTTCAATATCGGTAATTTTGCTCTGTATCTCGTCAGTGTGATACTTGCCTATCTGATTTCATTCAGAGTGAATTTATGTTTCGGGTTCATGGCATTCTATGTTAAAAATCTCTGGGGAATGAATATTCTTAAAAACAGCATTATCAATTTTCTTTCGGGAATGCTGATTCCCCTTGTATTCATGCCCGAATTCCTGAGAAAAATACTGGAATATATGCCGTTTTCGTCTATGAGTTATACTCCTGTGATGATATACATGGGAAAATATGATACTACTGAAATTATATTCCGTATTGCCGTTCAGGCAGTATGGGCGATTCTTTTATATGCCCTTTCCAAGCTGATATGGTTTCATGCCGTCAAACGTCTGACTGTACAGGGAGGTTAATATGCACAGACTTTTCAAAATTTACAGGATACTTGTCGCACAGAATCTCAAACGTGTCATGGAATACAAAGCGGATTTTCTGACGGGTGCAGTCAGTTTCTTAATCGACCAAGCCATTGGAATAGCCTTTATTTTCATTATATTCTCACAGATACCTCAACTGGCAGGTTTTACATTTGAACAAATCGTATTTATCTACGGCTTTTCACAGATTCCCAAAGGTCTTGACCATCTTCTGACGGACAATTTATGGTGTGTCGGCTATTTCATCGTGAAAAAAGGCGATTTTGACAAATATCTTACACGCCCTATCAATCCGCTTTTTCACGTTATAGCAGAAACTTTTCAAGTGGACGCTGTCGGTGAATTAGTCGTTGGGATAGCACTGATGATTTATGTATCGGGCAGTGTGAATTTATACATAACGCCTTTAAGCGTGATACTCTTTATTTTAGTCATACCGTTCTCCATGCTGATTTATACGGCTATTAAAATCGCTACAGGTGCATTTGCATTCTGGATCAAAAGCAGCGGCTTCATTATTCAGATGGTTTACGGCATGAATGAATTTGCCAAATATCCGACAACGATTTATTCTCCGTTTATCCGTAATTTTGTCACTTACATCATTCCCTTTGCATTCACAGGATATTATCCTGCACTGTATTTTCTCACAGGGCAGAATCCGCTTTTCAATATAGGCGGCACTGTCATTATATCCGTCATTTTCATGTCGATAGCCCTTTTGATATGGCATAAAGGACTTTCCGCTTATGAAAGTGCGGGAAGCTGAAACAACGGAGGAAATTTTTATGGACAAATCCATGACTGTCAAGCCGAGAATAACGGATATTATCATAGGAATATTAGTGACAATTTCGGGGATAATCGTATTTATCATCCGTTTATTTTTGCAGTTTTCCTGACAGGTCTGGGAATTTTTGAACTGAATTCGGGTTCTAAAAAAATTACAATCGACAGCAAGGGCATTTCCTGCAAAAGCCTTTTCAAAAGACAGTATATCGAATGGACAGACGTGAAAGACTATGGCATTTCCTATACAGGCGAAACTCGTTACAGGGATTCGACGTATTATTTCTATTTTGCCGAAAGCCCGAAACCGACTCAAAGTGATGTCAGCAAAAAAATGGATGTGAATACCATGAAGATATTCCTATTCAAAAAAGACCGTGACAGAATCGAAAAGGAAATTATACCATTTTGTCAGCAATATTCAAAAGTGTCCCCTTTCATATCAAAAAGATAAAATCATTCCCTTTGAATTTTACGATTCAGAGGGAATTTTTCGGCTTAAAAAATACACTCCCGAAAATGCCAGTATAAAAAGTATGACACATACAGGCAATTCCGCAACAGACGGAAAGCCCCTGAAAATATCATAAACAGATGCCATGACAAAACCTGTTATTGCCATGAAAGTTTGCGACGGAAATTGAAACATCAATTTACCGAGTATTTTCGTGAAAAGAATGATTCCAAGAATGATTCCGCTGCCTAAAATGGATATATAGATAAAATCCAATTCCGAAACAGCTTTCAAAGCCGTTTCATAAATGCCGAATACAAGTAATATATGTGAAGTGCTTATCCCCGGCAAAATCAATGCGACAGCAATTATCATTCCGCATAGAAAAAGCATTATCACGCTGTTATCAAATATATTTTCGGGTATGAATTTCACGGATATTGCCATGACAACTCCCATAAACGCAAAAATGATATTATATATATTTGACATTCTGATTTCGGATTTTTTTATCATTAAAGGGATACTGCCGAATATCGCACCCATGAAAAAATATATTACGGGAAAATAAAACTGTTCCGAAAGCCATAACAAGCCCCTTGAAAATAATAAAACGCCCGTAACTCCCCCGACAGCCACTTCCAAAAGAAATACGATATTCTTCCTGAAATTGCCAAAAATATCACTTACGGATTTTATCAATTTGTCATAAATTCCCAAAATAATGGCAGTCGTGCCGCCGCTTACACCCGGTATCAGCATAGACGAACCTATCACCATGCCGTAAAAAAAATTTTTTAAAACCGTTTTCATGCCCTCACCTCTGTATCATTCCAGTATATGAGAAGATATCAATAATTTATTCTTTCAAATTGGAGTAATTTGTGAATAATATATATATAGACAAATTTCTTTAAATATGTTATGATAATAAATTGATAAAAAGGATTTTGCAGAAAGGTGTCGGTGAAATTTGGAAAGTGTACTCATTGTATCTTCCGATAAAAAGAGCACTGCATACTTATATGACCTGCTCAGAGATGAACAGTTGAGTATTATTGAGAGCACCGAAAATATTGCCGAAATTCAGAGTAACTATGACCTTGTAATCATAGACGCTCCCCTGAAAAATGACCTCAACGGAAAATCGGCTGCCGAACTGTTTGCAAAAACGGATTCCAGAATTATCCTTGCCGTTCCGAAGGAGTTTGAAAGGGAATTTGAAAGCAAATCCGAAAAATACGGTATTTTCGTCATAGCAAAGCCCGTTGACAAAAATACTTTGAAAAAAACCCTGCATTTTTTCAGAGCCATGAATAAACGGCTTGGCGGAATGCAGAAAGAAAATGTCAAACTGAAAAAACAAATTGATGATATTCGTATTATCAATCGTGCAAAGTGTATTCTGATGGAATACCTTTCCATGACGGAGCCGCAGGCTCACAGGTACCTCGAAAAGCAGGCTATGGACTTGCGTATCACTAAAGCTGAAATGGCAAAAAGTATTTTGAGTACCTATGAAAACTGAATTTCAATCAGCAATTATCACTGCTGAAAATTGTTGATTGTATTATATGGCAAACGGTAATTCATTCGTTGCTGTCTGCTAATTGATTAAGGAAAGGATTGGTCGAAAATTATGGAGAAAAAAGCCTATCTTATTTTGGAAAACGGAGATATCTATGAAGGCTTTGCATTCGGTGCGGAAAAAGAGATCGTCGGAGAACTTGTTTTTACAACAGGCATGGGCGGTTATCTCGAAACCATTACAGATCCCAGTTTTTACGGACAGCTTGTCTGTCAGACATTCCCGCTTTTGGGTGACTATGGCGTTATACCGTCCGATTTTGAAAGCAGAAAACCGTTTCTGAAAGCCTACATTGTAAGAGAGTGGTGCGACAAGCCATCCAATTTCCGCTGTGAAGGCATTATTGACACCTATCTGAAAGAAAATGACATTCCCGGTATCTGCGGCATTGATACACGCTGCCTTACCAAAACTGTCAGGGAATTCGGTGTAATGAATGCCAAATTAACCTACACAAAACCCGATAAAGCTGATGCGGAAAGCCTGAAAGGATTCAAAATCACAGGTGCCGTAAAAGCTGTTACTACAGATAAAACAGAAGTTTTTGAAGCCGAAAATGCCAAATACAATGTCGTTATGATGGATTTCGGTGCAAAATTCAATATCCGCCGTGAACTTGTAAAGCGTGGCTGCAATGTTACGGTTGTTCCCAGTGATACATCTGCCGAAGCTATCAAAGCCATGAATCCCGACGGTCTTATGCTTTCCAACGGTCCGGGAGATCCTCAGGACAATCCCGAAATCATTGAACAGCTCAGGATTCTGACTAAAGAAAAAATACCAACCTTTGGTATATGCCTCGGACATCAGCTCTTTGCAGCCGCTCAGGGCATTCAGACAAGAAAACTCAAATACGGTCACAGAGGCGAAAATCAGCCTGCCGTTGATACCAAAACAGGTCGTGTTTACATCACAAGCCAGAATCACGGCTATGAAGTTCTGATGGATTCCTTCCCCGAAAATGCGTATGCAAGTTTCGTCAATGCCAATGACGGCACTTGTGAGGGTATCACTTATACAGATATGCCTGCATTCACGGTACAGTTCCATCCCGAAGCCTGCGGCGGTCCGCTCGATACCAATTTCCTTTTTGACAAATTTATAAAGATGATGGAGGAAAACAAAAATGCCTAAAGATAAAAGTATAAAAAGAGTTCTCGTGATCGGTTCAGGTCCTATCGTTATCGGTCAGGCTGCCGAATTTGACTATGCAGGCACTCAGGCTTGCCGTGCATTGAAAGAGGAAGGTCTTGAAGTTATCCTCGTCAACTCCAATCCTGCCACTATCATGACAGATAAAGCAATGGCTGATGAAGTCTATATTGAACCCCTTACCCTTAAAACCGTTAAAAGAATCATTGAAAAGGAAAAGCCCGATGCCGTTCTTTCAACGCTGGGCGGTCAGACAGGTCTGACACTCTCCATGCAGCTTGCCAAAGAGGGTTTCCTTAAAAAGCACAATGTAAAACTTCTTGGTGCAAAGCCCGAAACGATTGATAAAGCTGAAGACAGACAAATGTTCAAAGATACTATGGAATCTATCGGACAGCCTGTTATTCCGTCAACCGTTGTCAATGACGTTGAATCAGCCGTTGAATTTACTAATAAAATAGGCTATCCTGTTATTATCCGTCCTGCATTTACGCTTGGCGGTACAGGCGGCGGTATCGTCAACAATGAAGACGAACTCCGTGAAATCGCTTCCAATGGTCTTGCACTCTCCCCTATCACTCAGGTACTCGTTGAAAAGTGCGTTTCAGGCTGGAAAGAAATTGAATTTGAAGTAATCCGTGACAGCAAGGGCAATGCTATTACCGTATGTTCCATGGAAAATGTCGATCCTGTCGGTGTACATACAGGTGACAGTATCGTTGTGGCACCTGCTATCACTCTTTCCGATAAAGAATATCAGATGCTGCGTTCCGCTGCACTCAATATCGTTCAGGCTCTCGGCGTAGAGGGCGGCTGTAACTGTCAGTTTGCATTGGAACCCGAAAGCTTTGAATATGCCGTTATCGAAGTAAACCCCCGTGTATCACGTTCCTCAGCCCTCGCTTCCAAAGCGACAGGTTATCCTATTGCAAAAGTTGCCGCTAAAGTGGCTATCGGCTATACGCTTGATGAAATCAGAAATGCCGTTACAGGTACAACTTACGCCTGCTTTGAGCCTACTATCGACTATGTTGTAGTTAAATTCCCGAAATGGCCTTTCGATAAATTCGTCTATGCAAAGAGAACGCTCGGCACTCAGATGAAAGCAACGGGCGAAGTAATGTCCATCGCACCTTCATTTGAACAGGCTATGATGAAAGCCGTCAGAGGTGCTGAAATCCATCACGACACCCTTTCTTCACCGAAATTTGAAGCCATGAGTGACAGTGAAATTCACGATAAACTTTATGTATGCGATGATGAAAGAATCTTCTGCATTTATGAAGCCCTCAAAAGAGGAATTTCCGTTGATGAAATTCATCGTATCACCATGATGGACGAATGGTTCCTGTATAAATTCATGAATCTGGCAGACTGTGAAAAAGAATTGGCAAATTCAAAATTGACGGAAGAACTTTATATAAAAGCTAAAAATTACGGTTTCCTTGACAGAACGATTGAAAAATTGACCGGCTGCAAGGTTGAAAATCCGCTTGTACCCGTATATAAAATGGTTGATACCTGTGCTGCTGAATTCAAGGCTGAAACACCTTATTTCTATTCCACATTCGACAAGGACAATGAAGCAACGGCTTTCATTGAAGAAAAGAATTCAGACCGCAAGACAATTATCGTATTCGGTTCAGGTCCTATCAGAATCGGTCAGGGCATTGAATTCGACTACGCTTCCGTACACTGTGTATGGGCTCTGAAACAGGCAGGCTATGATGTTGTTATTGTCAACAACAACCCCGAAACCGTTTCAACGGACTTCGATACAGCCGACAGACTGTATTTTGAACCCCTTACCAATGAAGATGTCATGGGCATTATTGCAACGGAAAAGCCCTATGGCGTAGTCGTTGCTTTCGGCGGTCAGACGGCTATCAAATTGACAAAATTCCTCAGTCAGCAGGGTGTCAATATTCTCGGTACGTCTGCCGACAGCATTGACATGGCAGAGGACAGAGAGCGTTTTGATGAACTTCTTGAACTCCATCACGTGAAACGTCCTGAAGGCTTCACTGTCATGACAACTCCCGAAGCTCTTGAAGTTGCCGAAAGAATCGGCTATCCCGTATTGCTCCGTCCGTCATATGTTCTCGGCGGTCAGAATATGATTATCGCTTTCAATGAGGCAGACGTTAAAGAGTACATGGCAATTATTCTTGCTCAGGATATCGAAAACCCGATTCTGATAGACAAATATCTTTCAGGTACAGAATTGGAAGTTGACGCTATCTGTGACGGTGAAGATATTCTTATTCCCGGTATCATGCAGCACGTGGAAAGAGCCGGTATTCATTCAGGTGACTCCATCGCTGTATATCCTGCATGGAATATCAGTGATGAAATGACTCAGAATATCGTTGACACTTCAAAGAATCTTGCCGTTTCTCTCAAAACGCAGGGACTCGTTAATATACAGTATCTTATCTATGAAGGCAAACTCTATGTAATTGAAGTAAATCCCCGTTCTTCCAGAACGATTCCTTATATCAGTAAAGTTACAGGCGTACCTATGGTAGACCTTGCTACAAGAGCTATGCTCGGTGAGAAACTCAAAGATATGGGTTATGGTACAGGCTTGTATAAACGTTCACCCTATGTTGCCGTGAAAGTGCCTGTATTCTCCTTTGAAAAACTCATCAATGTTGATAACCAGCTTGGTCCTGAAATGAAATCAACAGGCGAAGTTCTGGGTATCGCAAATACATTGGAAGAAGCACTTTACAAAGGCTTGATTGCGGCAGGCTATAAGATGACAAAACAGGGCGGTGTATTCATCACTGTCAGAAATCCCGATAAGAGTGAAATAGGCGACGTTGCAAAGAAATATGATGAACTCGGATTCACCCTCTATGCCACAAAGGGTACGGCTCAGACGCTCAGAAATTACGGTCTTGATGTAATCGAAGTCGATAAGATTCACGAAAACAGCAAGGAAAATACGCTTACACTCATTGAGAGCGGAAAGATAAATTATGTCATTTCCACATCTTCAAAGGGCAGAATTCCTACCCGTGACAGCGTTAAAATCAGAAGAAAGACCGTTGAAAGAAATATTCCGTGTCTTACTTCTATCGATACAGCTAACGCTTTGGCGGATTCTCTCAAGAGTAAATATTCCGAATACAGCACTGAACTTGTCAATATCAATGACATGAGAACCGAAAAAGTGAAACTCAAATTCACAAAAATGCAGGGCTGCGGAAATGACTATATCTATTTCAACTGCTTTGACCAGAAAATCAACAATCCCGAGGGATTGAGTGTCAGATTTGCCGACAGACGTTACGGCATCGGCGGTGACGGTGTCATTTTGATTTGTCCGTCAGACGTTGCAGACGCTAAAATGAAGATGTACAACCTTGACGGCAGTGAAGGCAAAATGTGCGGTAACGGTATCCGCTGCGTAGGCAAATATCTCTTTGACCATAACATGGTGCAGGGCAATACTATCACAGTTGAAACCCTCAGCGGCATTAAAACTCTTAATGCCTACAGACATGACGGCAAAGTTGATGTCTTGAGAGTTGATATGGGTAAGGCTATCCTTTCATCTTCCGAAATTCCTGTTGCTATCAATAAACCCAGAGTTATCAATGAACCTGTAACAATAGGCGGTGTAGAGTATAATATCACCTGCGTATCAATGGGCAATCCCCACAGCGTTGTATTCTGCAATAACGTTGATAAGATAGACCTTGAAAAAATCGGACCTCTCTTTGAAAACAGTGAACTGTTCCCCGAAAGAGTCAATGCGGAATTCGTCAAAGTCATTGATGAACATACGATTGAAATGCGTGTATGGGAACGTGGCAGCGGTGAAACATGGGCTTGCGGTACAGGTGCTTGTGCCGTTGCTGTTGCAGCCGTTGAAAACGGTCTTTGCAAGAAGAATGAACCCATTACAGTAAAACTCAAGGGCGGCAATCTGATTATCGAATATACAGATGATACTGTATATCTCACCGGCTATGCAGAAACAGTATTTGAAGGAGAAATCGAGTTATGATGAGAAAGTACATTTTCGTGACGGGCGGTGTTGTATCGGGACTTGGCAAAGGCATTACTGCCGCCTCTCTCGGAAGACTTTTGAAAGCCAGAGGCTTGAAAGTCGCTGCACAGAAGCTCGATCCCTATATAAACGTCGATCCCGGCACCATGAGTCCGTATCAGCACGGTGAAGTTTACGTCACAGAGGACGGTGCCGAAACCGACCTCGATTTAGGTCACTATGAAAGATTCATTGATGAAAATCTGAATAAATTTTCAAATCTCACGACAGGCAGGGTATATTCCAATGTACTCGAAAAGGAACGTCAGGGAGCTTATCTCGGTGAAACTGTACAGGTCATACCGCATATCACCAATGAAATAAAGGACTTTATCTATTCACTCGGAAATGCGTCGGGTGCAGATGTCGTTATAACAGAGATAGGCGGAACTGTCGGCGATATCGAAAGTCAGCCGTTTTTGGAGGCTATCAGACAGGTATCCGTTGAAGTCGGTAAGGAAAACAGTCTTTTCGTTCATGTATGCCTTGTGCCGTATATCAAGGGCAGTGAGGAACATAAATCCAAACCTGCACAGCATTCCGCAAAGGAACTCCGTTCTCTCGGAATCAATCCCGATATCATGGTACTGAGATGTGATGAACCGCTTGAACAAAGCATTTTCAAAAAAATTGCCATGTTCTGCAACGTGAAACCTGATTGTGTCATTGAAAATATGACTATCCCTGTATTATATCAGGCTCCGCTTATGCTGGAAAAAGCTAATTTCAGTGATATCGTGTGCCGTGAACTTCATATCAACGCACCAAAGCCCGATATGAGTGAATGGCATGAAATGCTCGAAAGAATCAATTCCCGTAATAAAGAAGTGACTATCGCCCTTTGCGGAAAATATGTACAGCTCCATGATGCTTATTTGTCCGTTGCGGAAGCCCTGCACCATGCAGGATATGAAAACAGTGCTTTTGTGAATATCAAATGGGTAGATACAGAACTCATCACACAATACACGGTTGAAGAAATGCTCGGAGATGTTGACGGCATACTCGTCCCCGGTGGATTCGGCAACAGAGGCGTAGAGGGAAAAATTATTGCCGCACAGTATGCAAGAGAACATAATGTCCCCTATCTTGGCATTTGCCTTGGTATGCAGACGGCTGTTATCGAATATGCAAGAAATGTACTGGGCTTTAAAGATGCCAATTCAGGCGAATTTGACGAAACAAGCGAACATAAAGTAATTGACCTTATGCCCGACCAGAAAGGCGTTGTTGCAAAAGGCGGCACAATGCGTTTAGGTGCCTATCCCTGCAAGATTCGCAAAAATACCATTATGGAAAGGGCTTACGGTCAGTCTGAAATACAGGAGCGTCACCGTCACCGCTATGAATTCAATAATGATTTCAGAAGTCAGTTTGAAGAAAACGGCATGACGATTACAGGCACATCTCCCAACGGACTTCTTGTGGAAGCCGTTGAAATTCCTGCACATAAATTCTATATCGGTGTACAGTATCACCCCGAATTCAAGAGCCGTCCGAACCATGCACACCCGCTTTTCCGTGAATTTGTAAAAGCGAGTATCAAAACGGAGGAATAATCAATGCTTTGCAGGGAACTTCCTCATGTATCATGGTTTGAAAATAACAATCCCTATACGGAATGCAATTATCTCTTTCACTATATCATCATACCCGACGTGAAAGAGGAAACGATGACGGTAAAAATATGGCATGGTGAATTCTGTTATGAAAAAAGCCTTGAAGAAATCGTCAGTGAAAGAACTTTTCCCATGACTTCCGAAGGCAGAAATGATATGATAGACTATATCCGTGAATGTGATTCGGCATATAAACAGTAAATTTAACGGGCAGTCGGCTTTCAAATTGACCGGCTGCCCGTTGATTTTATTTGGCAAATAATATCGAAGGATCAATGTACTCTCCGTTTTTCCTGACTTCCATGTGAATATGGCTTTCATCGAGAACTTCCAGCGGCACAGTTCCGACATATCCGATAGTGTCACCGACATTGACCATATTGCCCTCCTCAACCCTGACATCATCGCTCAAACCGCAGTAATAGGCAATATAACCGCCTGTATGCTCGATACAGACGACATTTCCCAGTGCAGTATCTTTATAAACAGATCTTACTGTGCCATTCCGTGCAGCGTGTATCTCCGCACCGCTTTTGGCAGAGATATCCAAACCCTGATGAGTTCGCCAGTCGGAAGTCGTTGCAGACTTCAGGGGATTTTCGGGACTGAATTTTTTAATAATCCTGCCGTTATCCACAGGCGGCTGAACGGTCATTTCCTCCGAAACTTCCCTGACAGGCTCCACGGACGGTTGTGCACTTTCCGAAACGCTGCTTTCAGCGGCTGATTGTTCCGAAACTTCATGGAATATACTTTGCTGTATCACGGAACTTTCATATTTCTGACCGCTGACATCATTGTTTACCCTGACTTCCTCAGACGGCTGAGAAGGTGTACTTTCCTGTATCTGCGAATTGTACTCGGCAACGCTGCCATAAGTAGTCCATGCCGCCGCCGCTATTGTTCCAATACATATCGTCAGTGCAATGTAAAATCCGATATTGCTCTTATCTTTGAACTTGTTCTTATCCATCAAATTCACCTCGATAATATTCTGACCTTTTTACAGACACGTTATTCAGTCGGAGAATAAAAAACAGAAAAAAGAATGAAAGCATTTTCAGTTCCATGCAAAATAACTGTTCCCCAGCCGCTGATAAAATCACGGTCGGGGAACAGTTTTATTTTTGGATTGGCTTGATTTTCACGCCTGTAAGAGCCGGAATACATGAAACAGGGATATTGCCCTGACGTTTGGTCAGTTCTTCATAGAATGTATACAAAGTCTGAACACCGTTTTCAAGAATGTAATAATGTCTGATATACGGTATCATCAGGCACAGCAGAGCAGTCAGAAGTATCAGCATGGACAATTCCCGATAAAACAGCAGTACCATGAATACCGCCATTGTCAGAATGGCAAAGAGTATCGTCACTAACAGATGAATCAGTCTTTCATGCTGCCAGAAAGTTATCTCTGTCAGGAGTTCCGCTTTGAGAGCCCCGATATCCTGTATTTCCTCACCGCTTTCAAGGAGTTTCTGCAGCGAAATTATGTAAAGCTTCAGTTTTTGTCCCATAATGTCTATGTTTCTCCTCGTGTGATCCGATACGTTTTTCCATCACATAGTCTTCCGAGAAATATCCGCTTCCCAGATCAACAACCACCCTTTTCTTTTTATAGAAACCGAGGTGTTCATATATGTGGATAGCGAGGTCATTCCTTACGGAAAGATTACGCTGTATCTTCTTGATATGCGAAAGACCGTTTTCACTTGATAAAAATATCTTTTCAATTCGTTCAATTACCTGTCTGGCAAGACCGTTCCTGCGGTATTCATGCTTGATACAGAGTCTTGGAAGATATAAGATATCGTTCTCAATGTAATAACTGGTATATCCAATGATTTCATCTCCCGACATCAGTATCATATAAACAGTGCCGGATTGTATTTGTTTTCTGATAGCTTCTTTGGAATGGTATATTCTAAGCATATATTCAATCTGATCTTCAGAAAAAATATTCTTGTAGTATTCTATCCATATGTGTCTTACGGCTTGTTCCATGTCGATGATCTGTTTTTCAGTTGCTATTGGCATCATATCAAGTCGCATATCATTACCCCATTTCATTTATTTTTATTATCTGTTTCTTTCTATCCTTTCACGTCTGATCTGTCTGTCAATCAGTACATCTTCACTGTCTGTCAGTTCAAGCGGGGCTTTGCGGTCATAGGGATACGGTTCTGTTCTGCCGTTGAACTTGTAACCGCTGTAGATCCATCCGACAATCACAATGGTGCCTATGGTGCTGATCAGAAAAGCACCTCCGCCCACTTTGAACCAGTTGACAGATCCGGAACTTGTTTCATAATCATCATAATAGCCGTCATCATAGGCAGTCTGCTGAACACTGGGTGAAATATCATCCGGCTGTGCAGCATTCACAGTACATATTCCGAAAGCGAGTGCAGCCGTGACAAGCATGGTCACTGCAAATAAAGACAAGAACTTTTTCATGACAGGAACATACCTCCCAAAATACATATAATCAAAAGCACGATAAACAGACCGACACCGAACAAAGCAAGTTTCCCCTTGTCACAGGGAAGTTCCCCGTAAGTCTTGCCTGTCTGACCGTTCATGGCATACAGATAATTTCTGCCGTCATAATTGAAAGTCATCATCCAGACGGGCATCAATGCATATTTCCATTTTTCATTGAGCGTTTTCATGCTGATATCATCAATATGATAGGTATCATACTGTGACATGGTTTCGCCGTAGATTTTCTTTGCATAGCCCTTGAGTTCCTCGTCAACGTCATGCTGAAGGGTATTTCTTTCGGTATCACGCTTTTCCGCAAGGAATCCCGAAAGATATGCCATGGTGAAATCCTTCATTTCCTCGTCATTATAGGGATTGACGTATTTCATCATGTTGTGATCCTCTTTGGCAAGTGCGGAATGCGGAAATCCCTTGAAATCAATTTTTCCCTTACGCATGACACGGTATTTGGTGATTTCCGTTACTCTGTAATCGCCCTCTGTCCATGTTTTTTTGTTTTCGGCAGTCGCATGGACAACACCGTCTTTGAGAGAATCTATCATCCAATAGGGATAATAGACACCCTTTATCATATCGAGCTGTGCATTTTTGAGAAAATTCTTCTGAATGAATTTCTTTTGGCTGCACATATCGAAAAATTTCTTTTCGGCATCTTCCTTTGAAATTTTGAAAGGTATCACAAGATCGGGTTTATACTGACCTGTCAATCTGTTGGTGAGAACGACAGGACTGTGACAGTAGATACAGAAAGTAGCGGCTGTTGTTTTTTCAGCCACGATCTCCGCACCGCAGTTCTGACAGGAATAAATAACTGTATTGGCGGAAAAGTCATCTGCATTTTCAGGGGAAGTTTCAGGCTCTGCCACGGCTTCCTGCTTCAATTCTTTATCCAGTTCGCCCCAGTGTTTTTTGAGTTCCTCTTCCGTGAAATCGCTGCGGCAGTATTCACAGGCAAATTTCAGCTTTGCGGGATCATACTGCAAAGGTCCTCCGCAGTTGATACATTTATAGGCTATCGTTTCCATGTTTAAAAAAGTCCTCCTAATTGATACAATTTCCAAAAAAGAACAATAATAGCATTTTATACCATATTTTTCTTAAAAAGAAGTTATGTCTTTCAACCGTTCATGCAGCTGAAAGACAAACACTTCAAACTTTTCAGACCTGTTCAAGAGTATTTTTTTATAGGCTGCTCAAACAGGTCTGAATCACTTTGCTGAATTGTAATTTTATCGGGAAAATTTAAGGACGTTTCGCACCGCACTCTGCACAGAAATTGCCTGTATTTCCCTTGTGACCGCATGAACAATCCCATGTATTGCTCTGAGGTCTTTTTGCACCGCATTCCGCACAGAAATTGCCTGTATTCGTTGCACCGCATATACATTTCCATGCACCGGCGGGTTCCGGTTTCTTTGCACCGCACTCTGCACAGAATTTGCCGGTATTGCCCTTATGACCGCATGAACAGTCCCAACCGCCTGCTGCCGGAGCCGCTGCTGCCTGCTGCATCTGCTGCTGACGCATCTGCTGCTGCATCTGCATCTGCTGCATATTATTGCTGGACGCTGTATTCATGAAGTTGCCTGCTGCATTCATGCCCATATTCATTGCCATGAACGCATTGGCTGCACCGTTGGGATTGGAGCCTGCTGCTTTCATACCGTCTGCTACGGCTGTCTGTACATAAGCTTCACGCATACTCGGATCTGTGAAAATAGCTGCTTCGTTTCTCTTCTGGAGAAGTTTCTTTGTATCGTCATCATAAGTGATGCTTGAAATGCCTACATTTACTATTTCAAGACCTCTGCATTCATTCCATACAGGATCGAGGGCATCTCTCATATACTGAGAAAGCTTGCCTGTCTGAGTGGGGATTCTGGAAAGCTGTACACCGTCAACAGACATATTGCTCAGAGCCTCGCCCAATGCACCGAGATATTCCGACATGAACGTATCATTGAGGAAGTCCTCTACGTCAAGGCTTGCACCTTCCATCACACATTCATGGGGAATTACTTCATTGAAGAATTTCCACGGGTCAGTCACTCTGATGGAGAAAGTACCGAATGCCCTTACAGCAACGTCTATCTGATATTTTTCATCAAAGAAAGGTACAGGAGTTTTTGTGCCGAACTTGATACCTTCCATGGTACGCAGATTGATATAGATAACTCTCTGTTCTTTATACTGATTGCCGCCGAATTTGATTCTGTCCCATACGTCTGAAAAAGACTTCTTGATTTCACCGTTGAAAAGTGAGGGAGCAGTTGAATTGGAAACGGTATAGTAACCGGGTTCAGCGGAATAGTCAACTACCTTGCCACCGTCAACGATACACATCAGCTGTTTGGAGTCAACATAAATCTTTGAACCGTTGGAAATGACGTTGTTGGCACGTTTGGTATTGGTATTTCTGCCCGTACCGTCATCGGCAAATACACCCGGTGAAACAACTGTTCTCGGTCCCATGTGATAGGGACGATATGCGTCAAGATAGGAATCTGCAAAAGCTCCGCCGACTGAATTTAAAGCTGCTTTAATAATGCCCATTTTAAACATCTCCTTTGTATTATTGGAAGTACTATCATTTTAAGAAAATAATATCTTTATTAGCATTATACTACTTTAAGGAATATTTTGCAATAGTCATATTCAATGAATTAAAAATATTATTTATAGGTTATATAACAATGTTGACAAAAAGACGATTTTTATATATAATACAATTCAGATATTATTTGAAACAGGGGGTGTTTTACTTGAGCGGAAATGCAGCTTACTTTCAATACGACGGATTTTCTCAGGAACAATTCCAAGAAATTATCAATCAGTATGTGCCGCCATGGCTTTTCACGTTGCTGAATATAACTTCCATTTTGCTGACGATAATTTACCTGATTGCATGGTGGAAGATGTTTACCAAAGCCGGTGAAGAGGGCTGGAAAATTTTGATTCCATTTTATGGGGCATATATCCAGTTCAGGATCATATACGGCAACGGCTGGAAATTCCTGCTGTTTCTTGTTCCGGTCATAAGATGGTTTGTTCTGATCATGGTACCGATCAGAATGGCACAGGTTTACGGAAAAAGTGTCGGTTTCGGCATACTCAATTTATTTTTTCCGGGAATATGTATTTTGTTTATGGCTTTCGGAAAATGCGATTATGAAGGACCTGTTTATTCGTTTTTATAATCATAAAAAATCAGGCTGCCGCCTTTCAATGAACCATGAAATGCAGCAGCCAATTTTTTTATTTTTTTCTTTTTTCAGCCATGGACTTGTATATTTTTTTCTGTACAGCTTTTCCAATGGGATAGGAAAGTGTACCTGCCAATATGCCTATGATCCATGTAAATTTCCAGCTTACGAAAATGCCGAAAAGTACAATCAGAATAGCAGCGATAATCCAATAGATAATATTGAATTTTCTGCTCTCCTTATTCACTTCTTTCAAAAAGTCATAGCCATTGGATTTATTGGGGGCATTTTCGATAAATTCCGCTGCCCCTGCCGTTCCCGGACAGGAACGGAAATCTTTACTGCAATTTTCAGCGGCTTTTGCATAATTTTTGTCGTTCAGGATAGTCTGAACGGCTTTTTTAATGCTTTCCACGCTGTCATCTTCCAGCATAACGCCTGCACCGATTTCTTTGGCACGTCTTGCCACGGCATACTGTTCACCCGTCTGGGGATAAAATACCATCGGTGTTGCCATATACAGACTTTCCGAAACACTGTTCATTCCACAATGCGTGATAAAAGCGTCTGGTTTTGAAAGAATATCAAGCTGGTCAACATACGGATATACCTTTATATTTTCGGGGAGTTCACCGAGAGAATTTTTATCTCTTGCATTTCCGCATGAAATGATAACATCTGTATCAGTACCTTTGAGTGCTGAGATACAATTTTTATAAAAATCAGGCTTGTCATTGATGACCGTACCCATTGAGATATAAACAAGCGGGCGGTCTTTCGTTTTATTAGGAAGAACTTTTGAAAATACAGACGGACCGACAAATTTATAATGGTCTGAAAAACTCTCTGAATAAGGCTGAAAATTTTCGGAAGTATAAACGACAGAATCCGTATTATTGTCGCTCTGAACAAGTGAAAGCGTATTTTTGGGGAATTTTTCATATACTGAGAGGACATCTGATTGAAAGCAAATGTACTCGTGGAAACGACCATGGGAACATTGAATTTCCATGCATTGAGCTTTCCCCAGAAGCACACGGAATCCGTATAAACGACATCAGGCTGAAATTCCTTGAATTCTTTTTCAAGGAAATCGTTCATTTTGAGAGTGATGCGGATATCCTGTATACTCATTTCTGTCTGAGAAACATTTTTAATATTTTCTTTCTCTTTATCGGTGAGTTCGGGGAGAAAACCGCTGCATGAAATGAATTCCGCACCGGTTTTTTCGATTTTCTCCTTGAATTCGTCGAAAGAGTAGAAACGCACTTTATTTCCACGGTTAATAAGTTCGGCTGCAACGGGCAGCATGGGATTGGTATGACCGTGTGCAGGAATACAGAAGAAAGCTATTTTTTTCATGTTAGTCAACGTCCTTTCCATTGAAAGCCAATCCGAACATTTCGTCAAAAGCACTTTTCGGAGGAATTGCGATGCCTCTTTCCACGTCCCCCAAAAGTACAAGGGTATCACCGGGTTTGATATTAAAAATTTCTCTTGCCTGTTTGGGAATGACAATCTGCCCTTTTTCTCCTACGGTTGCAGTCCATGCAAATTTACCTTTTGGTGCTGTCATTCGTATCACCTCATTAAGTATGATTTGTTATACAAATTATACTATACCTACTTTTGAATGTCAATACCCGAAATCAATTTTTTTCAAAAAAAATACCGTCAGCCGATTTTGACTGACGGTAACATGATTATTTGAATTGATTTTCAAAGATTTCTTTGAAAGCAAGATAATTTCTGCTTGGCTTTGACAGCTTGGACATGACGGCAAATTCTATTGTTTTGAAGTCATACAGATAATCTTTTAAGACCTTTGCCCAGACATCTGCAACGACTTCAGGCGGATTCCTGAAAGCACCACACCCGAATGCACCCAATACAAGTACTTCTTCATTTTCGGATTTGGCTATATCCAGAATACGCCTTGCACGCTTTTCGTGTATAGCCCTTAATTTACTCTCTGTAATGCCTGTATGCAATCTGTTGAGATTGGGGGCGGCACACGTTATCACATCAACTTTATACTGCTTATTTTCGGGCAGATACTGATAAGCCCCGTCATCAGACTTGAACACAACGATATCGGGCGAGAATATGCAGTCATCATTGTAAGTCAAATCCATCTGACCTCTCATTATCATGGAATTATGCTTGTGATGAAAATTCTTTACGGTATTTTCTTCGCTTATGGCAAAATACAGTGTACTGCACCTGCATAAACATTCTTCCTGAGCAGACGCACCTGTTTTGACACCGCCGCCTGCGTGTCTTGCAGACGCAAAGTTCAATACACAAATTTTTTCATCTTTATAGTTTTCTGCCGCCTGAAAAGTCCTGTTCATTGAAACAAACACCTTTGCAGGCTCAGAGTATTTCGGAGTTTTGGCAAAAGGCTTTATCTGCGAATCATCTGAAACGATATACTGATTTTTAATGGTATTTTCAACGGCATTTTTTAAAATGTCGCTGTTATTATATATTTTTTCCGTATCTGCAAAAACGGCTATTAAATTTATCACTGAATTTCAACTCCTTATTATTTTTTAAAGTAATTTTTACTGTCTTGCAGAACCTGATTTTCTTGCAGCGGCAATAACGGCTTCTGCAACGGTCTTTCCGACACGCTTGTCAAATGCTTTCGGCAGAATGTATTCTTCACAGAGTTCATTGTCGTCTACAAGTGAAGCTATTGCATAGGAAGCGGCAACTTTCATATCTTCATTGATTTCTCTTGCACGGCAGTCCAGAGCACCTCTGAAAATGCCGGGGAATGCAAGCACATTGTTAATCTGGTTCGGGAAGTCCGAACGACCTGTTCCGATTACTCTTGCACCGGCATTTTTAGCCAAATCTGGCATGATTTCGGGTGTAGGATTGGACATAGCAAAAACGATTGCATCTTTGTTCATGGATTTAACCATATCTTCACTGACGACATTCGGAGCGGATACACCGATAAATACATCTGTATTTTTCATAGCGTCTGCCAGAGTGCCTGTCAGATGTTCACGGTTGGTTATTTTAGCCATTTCAGCCTTTTCGGAATTCAGGCGGCTGTCACCTTCACAGATAATCCCCTTGCTGTCGCAAAGGATAATATTCTGTACACCCATATTCATGATATGTTTAGCGATAGCGATACCTGCCGAGCCTGCACCGTTCATGACAACTTTGATGTCTTTGATATCTTTCTTGACGATTTTGAGAGCGTTCAGCATAGCAGCGGCAACGATAACGGCTGTACCGTGCTGGTCATCATGGAATACGGGAATATCACAAAGTTCTTTGAGTCTTCTCTCGATTTCAAAACATCTGGGAGCGGAAATGTCCTCAAGATTGATACCGCCGAAACTGCCCGAAATGAGATAGATAGTCTTTACGATTTCATCAACGTCTTTGGAACGTACACACAAGGGGAAAGCGTCAACG
>CADCJK010000025.1 GCA_902801715.1 uncultured Ruminococcus sp.
AAATTGACAATTTTAATTGTCAATTTTTGACGGAGGGGTCGGGATCTGCTGATATTTGTGCAGTTTCACGAAATTTCAGAAATTTGCTCATTTATAGATAATAAAATAATTTTATTTTCCTGCACCCTGAATGTGTTTTTGCAGGTATTACTTACAAAGGACTTAATAAAGGTTTTTATCAACAAATTATAGGAGGGCTTAACAATGCCGAAAACGAAAGAAGAATTTTATCAGGAAATGAAGAAATTGGGAGATAAAAATGATTCTAAAGGAATAGTAGACAAACTGAATGATTTTGGACATAAGATTTATGCGGATGCTGACTTGGAGGCAGACAATGAACTTAATGGAATATGTGACTATTTTAAGGATATTGTTTCCGATCCCAAGAAAAAAGACTTAGACTTAGTAAGAGATGTATTCGAGAAATTGGGAAATCAGTTGTCCGAAGGTTTTATAAAAACCGGTAAGGCATTTGACGAAAAGTATCTCAAAGAAACTTTTAACGGTGAAATACCCGGTACGGAGTTTGTTGCAGGAAATCAAAAAGATGCAAGAGAGTTGGCTCGCGGAATAGCGTATTATTCTCCGGAGGCACTTGATACCAGAATCGCAGATGAGGCTTTGAAAACGGTAATGACAATACTATGGTCTCCTGAGCAAAGTAAGATGTTATTAGGTTTTGTGAATGCCGGAGTGAATAAGTCGTTTGAGAATCATCCAGAATTGTCACAGGAAAAAAAGGTAGAATATCAAGATAAGTTTGCAGGATTGCCACCATCAGAACTTTCTTATCAATTCAGGATATATCCTGATGAGAATAAGCCCGTTATAAAAAAGTTTCCGGAAGAAATAGAGAAATATCTCAATGCCACGGACAGTGAACTTGATGAATACAAGCGTATAACAGAAAGGGATAAGGACAAGATTGAAAACAGCGATAGATCACTGCATTATATTGATGTTGCAAAACAGGTTCGTCAGAAAGAGATGGAGTACCAAAAAGAAAATTTATCTCCGGCAAAAGCCTATAATGCCAACAAGGATAATATCGACTTCTTTTTGAATGACGATGCCAACCGTTCCAAAGGAAGCAAGAGTGATTCGTATAAAAATTTGATATCTTCTCTCAAAACGCTGAAAGAAATGCAGGAAGATCCCCAAATTTATAAAATTAAAGATGTCAGGGAAGCAATGGAAAATGCCGCAAAAGCAGCTGAAATCTACGACAAAGAGCACAGCGGTTTGCGTCATCCTTTCAGTGCAATGAGAGGCGATGGAAAGGCAAGGCGTGATGCTGCAAAAAATCTTTCGGAAACTTTGAAAGATAATCTCAGAGATTTCAATATTACATTTAATAATCTGTCACAACAAGGTATTGCATTCAATAACTATTCTGTCGCGAGTATGACTGAAAATGAGAAAGATAAGCGTATTGTCAAAAAATATTATCAAGAAGTGTCCGAAATAAGTGATATGACGGATAAAAAAATAGAAGAACTCAGAAATACCTATGAACCGAGATTTGCAGAGGGCGAAAGCTTTGAAAATCAGAAAGAGGCAATGAAAGATTATACATCAAAGTTGATTGCCGTCAATATGCTCAGTAAGTCAGCGAAAAATTCGGTGGAGAATTTATCGGAACTTTCCGATAAAGATATGGAAAGAATATCAAAATCCAAAAAAAATGTAACAAGGGAAGAGTTGGCACAGAAAATCGGAAAAGAAATGTTGAGTGATGAGAGTATTCAGGAAGCAAGTGAGCAGATAAAAGAGAGAGCTGACTTTAAACAAATGATGCAGCGTATCAGTAAAGAAAATATTCATAAAATGAAAGATATGGCTGAGCATGGTAATGGAATGAAGATTCTGGAAAACTTAAAAAATGATACTGAAGACTTAATTACAGATGATACCGCTGAGGTAAGACGTGAACTGAAAAATCAGAAGGCAAAAGCAAAGTGATATATAATGACAGTCACTGCCGCAGAACCAAAAGTTTTGCGGCGGTGTTTTTTTGCAAAAAAACAACGGCACATGACAAAATCATGTGTCGTTGTTTTATCGGGCTTATTCATCTTTATCAACTGTATGAATTACGACATCTTCCTCAATTTTCGGAGAATTGGAGAAGATATCCCTGTCGGATTCTTCTGTTTTTGAAGCGGCATCTTCATCAGGAGTTGAAACCGCTTTTTCATCAGTTTCTTTCAGAGTACTTGCGGGACGTTCTTCTGATTCGTCATCATCGTCGTCTGTATCGACATCAATGGGAATTTCCCTGTTTTCGACAGCGGCAATAAACTGTTCGCCCGACATTTTCTCATGTTCAAAGAGGAACTGTGCAACTCTGTGAAGTTCATCAGTATGGTCTTTGAGAATCGTTTCGGTTTTTGCATAGCCTGTCGTGATATAGTCCTTGACTTCTTCATCAATGGCGGCAGCGGTCTTTTCGGAATAGGGCTTTCCGCCGAATTCTGCACCGAGGAAACTGTCACTTTCGGAAGAATAATTGACAGGACCGAGTTTTGTACTCATGCCGTATTTGGTAATCATGGAAACGACAAGCTGAGTTGCACGTTCAATATCATTGGAAGCACCTGTAGAGATATCGCCTATGATAAGGGCTTCCGCAACACGTCCGCCCAAAAGAACAACGATTTCTTCGAGCATTTCCGTTCTTGAACGGTAGGATTTATCTTCTGACGGCAAAGACATGGTAAAGCCGCCCGCCATTCCACGAGGGATAATGGAAATCTGATGAACGGGATCCTGAGTCGGACAATAGAAAGTGGCGATGGCATGACCTGCCTCATGATAGGCGGTAAGACGTTTTTCATGGTCTGACATGACACGGGATTTTTTCTCTGTGCCGACAACCACTTTGATAGTAGCCTCTTCGACTTCCTTCATAGTGATGGCTTTCAGGTCTTTTCTTGCGGCAAGGAGAGCGGCTTCATTCAGGAGATTTTCGAGGTCTGCACCCGTAAAGCCTGCTGTGGATTTTGCGATAACTTTCAATTTGACATCAGGGGCAAGGGGTTTGCCTTTTGCATGGACTTTGAGAATTTCCTCACGACCTTTGATATCAGGTCTGCCGACCATGACCTGACGGTCAAATCTGCCCGGACGGAGAAGGGCGGGATCGAGTACATCAGGGCGGTTGGTAGCGGCTATCATGATAACGCCTTCATTCGCACCGAAACCGTCCATTTCAACGAGTATCTGGTTAAGGGTTTGTTCACGTTCATCGTGACCGCCACCGATACCGCCTGCACCACGTTTTTTGCCGACAGCATCAATTTCATCGATAAAGATGATACAGGGAGAACTTTTTTTCGCCTGTTCAAAGAGGTCTCTCACACGGGACGCACCGACACCGACAAACATTTCAACGAAGTCTGAACCTGAGATGGAGAAGAAGGGGACACCTGCTTCACCGGCAACGGCTCTTGCAAGGAGAGTTTTACCTGTACCGGGAGGTCCTACAAGGAGAACGCCTTTCGGAATCCTTGCACCGAGTTCATTATATTTTTTGGGATCTTTGAGGAATTCAACGATTTCCTGTAATTCTTCTTTTTCTTCATCGGCACCGGCGACATCTTCAAAAGTAGTTTTTCTTTTTTCATCGCTGAGGTCTTTGATTTTAGCTTTTCCGAAACCGAACTGTTTGCCGACGTCACCGAAACTTCCGGAGAATTTACGCATGACATAGATCCATACACCGACGAGTACGCCTATGAGAATCATATTCGGCAGGAGTTCGAGCCATACGGAATTATCGGCAGCCTGTTTCCATGTATACTTCATGGGGGTATCATTTTTGGCATTGTACTGTTTGACGTATTCATCAATGGAATCAATAAAAAGTCCGATGCTTGCGACACTTGTTTCAATTTCCGTTTTGCCTTCGTATTTGGTATTGAGTTTGAGTTCCAATTTGCCCGTACCGAAGTCAAGCTTGTATTCTGTGACTTTATTGTCCTTGAAAAGATAGATGATATCTGAAGTGGGATATTCTTTTTTCGGCTGATTGGCAAAAACAATTCCTACGATTATGAGAAAAATGATGGGAATGCCGAGATAGAGAATAAGATTGCGAATGGTTTTCTTGTTTTCCAAAGTGTTGTCACTCCTTGTTTAAGAATAGATTTCAGGTTTAAGTACACCAACGTAGGGCAGATTCCTGTATTTCTCGTCATAGTCAAGACCATATCCGACAATAAAGAGATTGTCGATAGTAAAGCCTGTATAATCGGCTGTGATAGGTTTTTCACGTCTGTCGGGCTTATCGAAAAGAACGCACAGTTTCACGCTTCCGGCACCTTTCGAGAGGATATAGTCCTTGAGCAGATAGAGCGTATTGCCTGTATCAAGGATATCTTCTATAATCAGGACATCTTTGCCGGTAACGTCTTCGGAGAGGTCTTTTTTAATGTTTATCTTCCCTGATGATACGGCAGAACTTCCATAGCTGGAAGCAGCCATGAAATCGAATTGGCACAGGTTGAGTTTTCTTGTGAGGTCGGCAAAGAACATCACACTGCCTTTTAGTATTCCCACTGCAACAAGAGATTTTTCTTTGTAGTCACTGTTAATTTTTTCGGCAAGTTCATTGACCTTTTCACTTAATTTTTTTTCGTCCGCAATTATTTCAAGAATATCACTGTTCATTTTCATTTCCTTTCACATTTTGATGTACGGCTGAAATAAGCACAATATTTTCAGAAGTATCTTTAACGGAATGTTTTTGAGAAACTCCGATACCGTCTATCCATAAGATTTCGGAATCGTCTGCAAGCATAATGATTTTATCACGCTGTTCACGGGGGATTTTGAGTTCGATAAAGAGCTTTTTGACGGATTTGGTAATATTTCTTCCGTTAGGTGAAAATACATCTCCCTGTTTTCGTGTACGGAAAACTGCCGTTAATGGTATTGTATCACAGTCAAGGGAATTATGAAACATCATTTTATCAAATTTTTTACGATTGTGAAAAATATCTTTATTTATTTTTGAAAGTGAAATAATTTTGTTGTTTATGGATAAAATTTCCTGACCGTTCCATTGAACTTCGGGCATTTTCGATACAGGGGAGAGGTCTGCCATACGCAGAAAGCCCTGTTTGGATACAGCGAAAAGATTGTTTCTGAGTTCCACCGCACCACTATTATACACGATTTTTCGGATAAGTTCAATATGTTTTGCTTCGGGAGTGAAAGAGTTTTTTTGACAAAGCAGGATAATCGCTTTTGAAAGAACGGCATTATCCAATTTTTGCAGTTCGGATATTGAATAGCCTTTATCCGTAAGGCATGAGGAAAGGGCATTTTTGGCACATTTATCAATGAAATCGACAGTTTCTTTCAAGTGTTCGGTCATGGCGGAAACTGTGTTTTCAAAAGACGGATTGATTTTTTTGAGTACGGGCATGACTTCCAGACGAATTTTATTTCTTGTATATTCGTCAGTGAAATTGGTGCTGTCTGTGACATAGGGGAGAGAGTGTTTTGTACAATAGGATTCTATTTCATTTCTTGTGCAGTTGATGAGCGGACGGATAATGTTATCCCTGACGGGCGGTATGCCGCAAAGACCTGCCGCACCGCTGCCACGGGTGAGATTGAAAAGTACGGTTTCTGCATTGTCGGAAGCGGTATGAGCCGTTGCAATTTTGGCATGAAGTTTATCGGCTGTTTCATTAAAAAAGGCATAGCGGATATCACGCCCGCACTGTTCGGTGCTGATTTTTCTTTTCAGGGATTCGCCTTTGACATCTGCATGGAGAGTGTAAAGGGGAACGCTGTATTTTCGGCACATTTCCGCAACGAAATTTTCATCACGGTCAGCCTCTGCCCCTCTCAGCTGATGATTGATATGACAGGCGGAAACGGTCAGATTGAATTTTTCTCTTAAAGAAACAAGGAAATGCAGTAAGGCACAGGAATCCGCACCGCCTGAAAATCCTATGACAACGCTGTCATTTGGTGAAAGCATATGATATTTTTGTACAGTGGAAAGTGCTTTATCAAACATCATTTACCTCCGAAGTGAAACGCATGAATTCACCCTGCCAATGCAGAGGAACGGAACGGGTTTCACCGTGTCTGTTTTTGGCAACGATACATTCACCGTGATTGGCGGTATCGCTGGGAGTCTGGTCTGTTTTGTCTTTATAATAATCTTCCCTGTAGAGAAAGAGAACGATATCGGCATCTTGTTCAATAGAACCGGAATCTCTCAGGTCGGAAAGCTGAGGTTTATGTTCGGCACGCTGTTCACTTGCACGGGAAAGCTGTGAAAGTGTGATAACAGGCACGTCCAATTCTTTTGCAAGGATTTTTAAATCTCTTGTAATCTCGGAAACTTCCTGCACGTGATTGTTATTCGCCCTTGCAGGCTTCATTAATTGGAGATAGTCTATAATGACCAAATCAAAGCCTTTGATTTTTTTTAATTTTGCCTTTATCTCAGGGACAGTGATATTGGAAGTATAGTCGATATATAATTCGGCTTTGCTGAGGACATCACCGGCTTCAATGAGTCTTTGCCATTCTTCATTGGAGAGTTTGCCGGTACGGAGTTTTGTACCGGGGATAAGACCTTCTGTCGATAAAAGACGTGCGGCAAGCTGTTCCTTACTCATTTCGAGGGAGAAAAAGGCAACTTTCTTTTTGCATTTCATGGAAGCATAACTGGCGATATTCAGGGCAAAACTGGTTTTACCCATGCCGGGACGGGCGGCAAGGATTATTAAATCGGATTTATTCAAGCCCGTGATAGTGGTATCAAGAGCACCGATACCTGTTGAAATGGATTTGAGTTTGTCGCTTTCGGGGGAATTGAGGATATCGAGCCTGTCGAAAGTTTCAAAGATGGCATATTTGAGTTGTTCCAGACCGCCGCTGCTCCTGTTGTCACGGATATCGAAAATCATTTTTTCAGCGGCATCGATAAGTCGGTTGGCATTGTTGTTGCTGTTTTTGAGGGTGTAGTCGATAATTTCCCTTGCCGTTGAGATAAGCCGCCTTACGAAATATTTTTCCCTTACCATGATGATATAGTCATCTATGGCGGATATGACGGGTACGGAATCGGCAATTCCCATAAGATAGACTTTGAGCTGTTCATGGGGATAGTTAGTATTTTCGGTGAGCTTTCGCAGGACTGTGACATAGTTCACGGACATATCCATTGAAAAAAGCTCTATCATGGCACTGTAAATGTCTTTATTGATAGGCACATAGAAATAATCACCGGAAGGAATTTTTTCCATGGCAATAGAGATATCATCGGGTTCAATGAGTATGGACGCAAGCAAAGCCTGTTCGGAATCGGGATCGCATGGCATATTATCGGGGATATCCATTCCCATTGGCATTTCATTGTTCATGTTTTCACATCCTTTTGCCTGTTGAGGAAAATTAAAAATTGAAAACGTCAAATCGTTATCAGCGATTTTTCGTTTTCAATTTTTGGGTAAAATCAGTTTGTTTCTTCTGTAACTTTCACGTTGATGGTGGCTGAAATGCCTGTATAGAGCTTGACTTCACATTTGTAGGTTCCGAAGGCTTTGATATCGCTTTCAAGAACGACTTTTCTTTTGTCTATGGGGAGGCTGAATTTCTGTTTGATTTCGTTGGCGACTTCCTTGCTTGTCACGGAACCGAAAAGCCTGCCGCCCTGACCTGCCTTTGCAGTCATTACAATGGTCTGACCTTCCAGTCTTTTGGCATTAGCCTGAGCTTCTGCTGTTTCAACGGCTATTTTGTGCTGTCTGGACTGTTCGGCATTCTTGAGTTCATTGATTGCCTGAGCATCGGCTTGTTTGGCAAGTTTTCTCGGCATGAGAAAGTTTCTTGCATAACCGTCCGAAACATTGACTAATTCGCCTTTTTTACCTGTACCCTTTACATCTTGAAGTAATATTACCTGCATGATTTTTTTCCTCTTTTCTTTTGAAATATAATTGCACATTGCTAATTGCTAATTGCTAATTGCTAATTGCTAATTGCTTACGGTGTTGGTTTTGTTGAGGTCGAGGTCGTTGATGATGGAAACGAGTCTTTCACGAGCCTCGGCAATACTGACATCTTCCATCTGACAGGCAGCCATGGTCTGATGACCGCCGCCGCCAAGAGATTCCATGATGACCTGCACATTGAGGTCACCGAGAGAGCGGGCGGAGATATTGACAGTTTTGCCTGCTTTGTACATGACGAAAGAAGCCTTGACATTTTCTATACCTAACAATTCATCAGCGGCTTGGGCGGAGGCACTTCTGATATCGGGTGTCGTTTCGTCCGCACAGGCGATAGCACAGTAATTGAAAATTTCCGCATCGCTGACGAGTTTATATTTAACTTTATAGGTATCGATGGAATTGGAGAAAAGCCGCTTTACTTCAACGGTATCGGCACCGTTTTTTCGGAGATAGGCGGCAGCCTCGAAAGTACGCACACCGGTACGCAGAACGAAATTTTTGGTATCGAGCATAATGCCGGAAAGCATGGCTTCACTTTCCAGACGGCTGGGCGGCTCACTGCTGAGATATTGAATGAGTTCGGCTGTCATCTCGCAGGCAGAGGAAGCATACGGTTCATGGAAAAATACAACGGCATTGTCGATATGATTGACCATCATTCTGTGATGGTCGATAACAACGACTCTTTCGGAGTGTTCATAGACGAGCTTTGATTCAAGGAAATTCGGGGAATGGGTATCAACGATAATAAGGAGAGAATGACTGTCCATGATATCCAGAATTTCGCTTTCGGTCTTGAAGATATTTTCAAAACCTGCTTTTTCAAAGCTGGCAACGAGGGGCTTGGCGAGAGTCTGCTGACGGTTGATGCAAATGTAAGCGGGTTTTTTCAAGCCTTTGGAAACGGAGCTCCACATACCGATACAGGCACCGACGGCATCAAGGTCGGAATATCTGTGTCCCATGATAATGACGTTGCTGCTGTTTTTGACATGGGTGATGAGGGAGCCGGCAATCACTCTTGTACGAACTTTGTCACGTTTTTCAACGCCTTTTGAAACGCCCCCGAAAAATTGATATTCTTCGGACTGTTTCACGGCAGCCTGATCGCCGCCACGTCCGAGAGCGATTTCCAGAGCCTGTCTTGCCCAGAGTTCGTTTTCTTTGAAAGTTTTGCCGCCGTGACCGACACCGATGGAGATGGTGGCATTGACACGCTCATTGATTTTAATTTCACGGATATCTTCGAGTATTTTGAATTTTTCTTCCATGAATTGCCGGATATATCGTTCTTCCATGACAACGACATATCTGCCGCCGGAGATTTTTTTATAAAATCCTGTAGTGGAGGCAACCCATTTCACGATAGTCTGTTCCACGGCAACAGTGACCTGACTTGCCTTTCCTTCTTCGGTTTGTCGTTCCAGTTCCTCTTTATTGTCGAAAGTGACGATGGCGACAACAGGACGGGAAGCGATATATTCATCGGAATTGGATTTATAAAGATTGTTGTCGATGAAATAGACGACAGCCCCCGAACCGCTTTTTACACCAAAGACAACATACCATTTATCATTTCTTTTGGTATCAGTGCCTTTGTCGCCGAAGATGGTGTGTATGTCATGTCCGCCGAGGTAGTCGGTAAGGGGGGCGGAAACGGGACTTTCACCGCTGCATATATTTTGTTTAAAAAGCTTGTTGACAGCGATAATTTCATTGTTTTCGCCTATGACGGCAGCGGGACAGCCGATATTTTCAAGCTGTTTTTTGCCTTCGTCATCAATGGCACGGACAACATTGATGAATGTCTGGGCAACATAGTGTCTGAGGTGAACGGCACACAGGACGAATATAATAAATGCACTCAGTGCTACCAGAAATTCTCCGATAAAAACAAATTTATTCCACCAGAAAGATACTACCGCCATTGCAAACATGACGATTACAGATATGAGAAAAAGAGGTGTGATAAAATTTGTATTCTTTTTATTTTTCAACCTTACTCACCAACTTCTTTCAGCTCAGATCTCCATTATGACGGGGAGTATCATAGGGCTTCTTCTTGTCTTGTCATAGATCATTTTTGAGAGATCGTCCTTGATGGCGGTTTTGATGACACTCCAGTCGGAAATGCCTTCATAACGGCAGTCATCAAGGGTTTCCCTTACGGTTTCCTTGGAATCGTTGATAAGGGGTTCATTTTCTTTGACATAGACGAATCCCCTTGAAACGACATCGGGACCTGAAACGATGTTGCCGTCACCGTCAAGGGTGACTACGACAACAATCAGACCGTCCTGTCCGAGATGCTGTCTGTCACGCAGGACAATGCTTCCGACATCACCGACACCAAGACCGTCAACGAGCATATTTCCCGCAGGAACATTGGGGAGCTGTCTGATACGGTCTTTCCGGAGTTCAACGACAGTGCCGATATCACCGATGAAGATATTTTTTTCGGGGATACCCATTTGCAGGGCAAGGTTGGCGTGTTTCATGAGATGTTTCTGTTCACCGTGAACGGGAATGAAATATTTGGGTTTTGTGAGTCCCTGTATAAGTTTCAGTTCTTCCTGACAGGCATGACCTGAAACATGGACTTCATACATGGATTCATAAATGACTTTGCACTTGTGTTTCATGAGTTCATTGACGATTTTGCTGACCATTTTTTCATTTCCGGGAATGGGATTGGCGGAAATAATGATAAAGTCATTCTGACCGACTTCCACTTTTCTGTGTTCGGAGGAAGCCATTCGTGAAAGTGCAGACATTGCTTCACCCTGACTGCCCGTTGTCACAAGAACGATTTGTTCATCTGTGTATCTGTCGAGCAGGTCAATGTCTATAATCAGACCGTCATCCGCTTTGACATAGCCGAGTTCAATGGCGATGTTCATGTTATTGACCATACTTCTGCCGGAGAAAGCGACTTTTCTGCCGTATTTCTTGGCACAGTCAAGAATCTGCTGTATTCTGCCGATATTCGATGCAAATGTGGCGATAATAATACGGGATTTTTCGGCTTCTTTGAAAAGGTGGTCAAACGTCTGTCTGACTTTCTGTTCGGTCATGGTATAGCCGGGACGTTCGGCATTGGTGGAGTCTGCCATGAGTGCAAGAACTCCCTGTTTTCCGAGTTCCGCAAATCTGGCCAAATCAATCATGCTGTCAGTCGTGGGAGTGCAGTCAATTTTGAAGTCACCTGTATGGACAATGATTCCGGCAGGGGTGTGTATGGCGATTCCGACGGAATCGGGGATAGAATGATTGACGTGTATGAATTCTATGGACATACAGCCGAGTTTGATTCTCTGACCGGGTTTGACGACATTGAGTTTGACTTTGCTTTGCAGACCATGTTCTTTTAATTTGCTTTCCACGAGTCCGAGTGTAAGGGAAGTGCCGTAAATGGGGAAATTCAATTTCCTGAAGAGATACGGCAAAGCACCGATATGGTCTTCATGACCGTGGGTGAGGACAATGCCTTTGATTTTATCCCTGTTTCTTTCGACGTATGAAAAGTCAGGGATAACCATATCGACACCGAGCATTTCACCGTCAGGGAAAGCCATTCCGCAGTCAAGCAGGAACATATCGTTGTCACATTCAAAGAGAGTCATGTTTTTTCCTATTTCATTCAAACCGCCCAGAAAGGTGATTTTGACGGAATGGTCTGTTGGTTTGTTGTAATTTCTCTTTGACTGAAAATCGTTTCTTTTGGAAAAATTATTGTTGTCAGGTCTCCTGATGGGGGGCACAAAAGTGCCAAACTGCAGTTTTTTACTGTCAGTTTTCTTTTCTGAGACAGCATTTTTACCGCTTTTGGCGGAAAGACCTCTGCCCTTTCCGCTGTTTTTCGGAATACCTCTCTTATTCAATTCAGATATCACTGTATTACCTCCGATTTTAAAAAGTTTTTTCCGAACACAATATATTTCTATTTTACTATTGCAAGGTCATTTTGTCAATGTATTTTCTCCTATAAATTTATGTGATGCAATTAAACGTCAGAATGAAAAAAGTTTAGAAAAAATTCTTCAAATTTTATCGGGATTATGTTATAATAAAATCATACACAAATGAAAGGAAGATGCAGAATGAAATTTGATGCACAGGACTGTGAACTTGTATTCAGAAATCAGCTTACGGAAACGATATTTGATTTCAGGCTGAAAAACAAGTTCCTTGCGGAAATGACAAAGGCAGGTCAGTTTGTACAGGTACTTGTACCGTCAAAGACCTTACGCAGACCGATATCCGTATGTGACGTTGAGGGGGATATCATCAGGCTTGTATTTGAGATTCGTGGAGAGGGAACAGCCATTCTTGCCGATACAAAAGTCGGTGAAAAAATCAATATAATAGCCCCGCTGGGAAAGGGCTTTGACCTTGACGAAAACAAGAAAACGATATTCATAGGCGGTGGAATCGGTGTGCCTCCCATGCTGTACAGTGCAAAGAAATGCGGCAAAAATGCAACTGTGATAAATGGTTTCAGAAATAAAAGTGCCGTTATTCTGGAAGAAGATTTCAAGGCATTTGCGGGAAATGTGATTATTACGACAGATGACGGCAGTTACGGCATACACGGATTTGTCACGGAACCGCTCAAAGAGTGCGTGAAAGAGGCGGAAATGATATGTGCCTGCGGTCCTATGCCGATGTTGAGGAATATTGCAAAAATTGCAAAGGAAAATAATGTTCCGTGTCAGGTATCCCTTGAACAGAGAATGGCTTGCGGAGTAGGGGCTTGTCTGGGCTGTGCAGTGGCAGTCTTTGATGAAAACGGCAATCAGACATACAAGCACGTTTGCAAAGACGGTCCTGTTTTCAATGCAGAGGAGGTTGTATTTTAAATGGCAGATTTAAGTGTAAACATAGCGGGAGTTCATTTCAATAATCCGATTATAGCGGCTTCGGGTACGATAGGCTTCGGCAGAGAGTACAGTGAATTTTATCCTTTGAGTGTATTCGGCGGAATTTCCTGCAAGGGCACGACTCTGAAAGAGAGATTGGGCAATCCGCCGCCGAGAATTGCGGAAACACCTATGGGAATGTTGAATGCAGTCGGTTTGCAGAATCCGGGCGTGGAGCATTTTATCAAATACGATTTGCCTTGGCTCAGAGAGCAGAATACAGTTGTGATTGCGAATGTGGCAGGCAGTACGCAGGAAGATTACTGTAAAATGGTGGAAATACTTTCCGATACTGATATAGATATGGTGGAATTGAATATATCATGCCCGAATGTCAAAGAGGGCGGTGTACAGTTCGGCACATCATGTGAATCTGTCGGGGCAATTACAAAGGCTGTCAGAAAGTACTGCAAAAAGCCGCTGATAATCAAACTTTCGCCGAATGTGGCGGATATAGCGGGTATTGCAAAGGCAGCGGAAAGCGAGGGTGCAGATGCTGTATCGCTTATCAATACGCTGACGGGAATGAGAATTGATATCAATACAAGAAAGCCGATTATTAAGAATGTCACGGGGGGAATGTCGGGACCGGCTGTATTTCCCGTAGCCGTGAGAATGGTATGGCAGGTAAAAAATGCCGTAAAAATTCCCGTTATAGGCATGGGCGGTGTAACGACATGGAAAGACGCTGTTGAAATGCTGATGGCAGGTGCAGACGCTTTACAGATAGGAACGGCACTTTTTACCGATCCTTATGCACCCGTGAAGATAACGGAAGGCTTGAATCAATATCTTGATGACCATAACATGAAGTCTGTCACGGAACTTACACACACGGTTATCGTATAAAAACGGAGGCTTTTGGAATTGACAAAAATTATTATAGTGCGTCACTGTCAGGCAGAGGGAAATCTGAAAAGATTCTTTCAGGGAAGCATTGACACGGATATCACGGATTTAGGGCAAAGGCAGATTGAAAGCGTAGCAAAGCTGCTTGCAGACAAGCCGATAGAAGTGATGTATTCCAGCCCGAAGAAAAGGGCAATGAAAACGGCAGAGGGGATAAATGTATATCACAAATTGCCGATAAAGATTGATGAAGAAATAGTGGAGATAGATGCAGGCGACTGGGAAGGTGTATTGCTGACGGATATTGAAAAGAGATATCCCGAACAGATGGATAACTGGAGAAATCATCCGGGAAATTTCCATGCCCCGAACGGTGAAAGCATGGCGGAAGTGTATGAGAGAGTGAAAAGGGCACTTTTGCGAATTGCCGAGGAAAACAGGGATAAAACGGTATGCATTGTATCGCATGGCTGTGCAATAAGAAATATGATGTGTTTTGCCAACGGCTTTGAAGTAAAGGATATAGATAAAGTTCCGCTTGGTACAAATACATCTGTCAATATTGTGGAGTTTGATGATGATTTGAAGCCGTTTGTTGCCGTTGGGAATTATACGGAACATATACCTGTAAGTTGAAAAATAATTGCATAAAAATGCCGTATTTTGTTCTATGGTAATAAAATATGGTATTTTTTTTGACATAATATCTGTCATTCTTTGGATTGTGCATAGTGTTATATAAATTACATTTCAATATGTAGAGTTTGTCGGTTGACAAAGATTTTTTCTTGGGTATATAATTGTACTTGTTACAATCGTGAACCCAATGTGAAAAAAATGTAAAACCGGAAAAAAGGAGATGCAACACCAATGAATTTCAGAAAAACTTTCGCAGTGCTGTCGTGTGCGGCACTCGTTGCGGCATCGGCAAATACCGTTTCGCTGACCGCATTTGCCGCTGAAAACGTCTATGCAAAAACAACTGCCTATCTTAATCTCAGAAGCGGCACAGGCACGAATTACAATGTCATTACCGTGATAGACGAAAATGCAAAAGTTACCGTAATTGACAGGTCAAATCCGAACTGGCTCAGAGTAAAACTGGCAGACGGCACTACGGGATATTGTTCGGCAGATTATCTCGATATCATTACAGACGGATATGCGACTACCGCTGTCAATATCAGGACAGGTCCGAGTACAAATTACAATATTATTGAAACAATTCAGAAAAATACTAAAATTGATATTATCCGATATGCAGGCAGTTCATGGGCTTATGTCAGACTGCCCGACGGCACTGTAGGATATATGTGTACGGATTATGTGACTTATACGGCACCGGCATCTACTCAGACATCTGCAGCGGCTGCATTGGAAATGAAGCTGTCGGTAAGTTCCAGAAGAATCGCTGTCGGTACGACATATACTCTTA
>CADCJK010000026.1 GCA_902801715.1 uncultured Ruminococcus sp.
AGGCATATTTTAACACGTTTTATCACTAATGTCAATATATTCTATTACTTAATTTTTCTCCTTTATCATCAATCTGCACCGGTTTTGATTTCTTCGGCAATATTCATTTTTGAGAGCATTCTGACAGGCTTTATGACTACCGGTAACAGCAGTACAAAAGTAACCGTACCGAAAATCAGTGCATACAGAAGCGGTGATTCTAACGGAACACTCATATTCAGCAAGGAAAGAGCTTTTTGAATGATAACTAAAAAGAATCGTCCGAATATGACAGAGGCAGCAGCAGAAACACCACTGGTGAGTATCGTTTCCCAGACAATCAGCTTTTTCAGTTTGTCCTTGCTCATAGACGAGGAATAATAGACAGCATACTTTCTTCTGGAATGTTCAAAGCCCATCAGCATATTGCTGAAAGTACCCATGACAGAGAGGACAATTCCAAGCACCATTACGGCATAAAGAATATTGAGAATACTGTCCATACTCGTTTTCTGCCGTACAATGTAATCTTCCATTGTCATTATATGGTCAGGCGAATCGGGCAGCGTGGAAAGCATTGTATCAAGAACCTTTGCCGCCATGCCCGGAGAGGTCTTTACCAGCACCATAGAAGGATTGTCGAAATAAATCTTTTTGTAAGCAGTAAGGTTTATCATAACGGTATTGCCGTAATGGTTGAATTTGCCGGCATCAATGAGAGATTTTACCCGAAATTTAAGTTCTGTGGGAAGATAGCTTTCAATTTTCAGACCAAGGCTGAGAGTGTCACCGACATGAATGTCCATTTTTGAAGCAAGAACCTTGTCAACGGCAATTTCATCATCGGCAAGACTTTCGGGAGATTGCTGAATTCCCCTGAAATATCGATAGCCGCCGTCATTCAGGGCAATCACCATAAGGTCACGTTCTGTATCGTTCACTTTTGCCTTGCTGTCACCCATCATGCTTTTGATATACAGCTTTTCGACATCGGTTACACCGTCAATATTTCCTGCTATGTAGTCGTAAGTGCCGCCGTCCTGTTCTGATGCCGTGATGATGATATCACTTGTATAGTTCGGACTGGCAATTACCGACAGAAGTGAAACGGCTATCACAAACATGGAAATTGTCAGCGACAGTGCAGAAAGCAGCAGCTGTGCGGAAGATATACTGCTTTTTGTACTGGAAATTTCTTTGGCTGCCAACTTTGCCACAGGCATATTCAGCTTTGTAAAGAGAAAACAGAGTGCTTTTGACACCTGGAAAATGATTTGCGGAAAAATCAGGACCGCACCGATCACTGTCAAAAAAGCTGCAAATACAGCAAAAATAAAGTCTGACATAATAAAGTGGAGCAGAATTCCTGCCGCCAGCATCACAGCCCCCGCAGCTGTAAGGGATTTTGAAGGGAGATAGACAGTATCTTTTGTACCGAAGATAATATCTCTTACAGGCACTTTGGCGGCTTTTACAATAGCGGCTGCCGAAAACAGGCACTGTATCAGGACAACGCTCAGGATAACGAGAGTAATTGTCAGAAAGTTGATACCGTCTGAATGTGATTTCATATCACCGATATTCTGGGGCTGGAAAAAAGAAAGTGTGCTGCCTTTGAACGGCATATACAAAAGCGTACCGAGAACACCGCCGCACAGACCATAAAAGGCACTTTCACACATCAGCAGAGCACCTGTTCCCGCAATACTGCCGCCGACACTTCTCAGCATACCGATAACGGACATTCTTTCATTGACGATATGCTTTGACATGGATACCACGATAAAGCATATCATGAGAAATACCACAGCAAATATAAGATAATAGATATTCAGCATACTGTTCATAGTATCATCTGAATCGATGGAGGAAGTACCCATGCAGATATGGTCAGGGTATTCTTTGAAAATCATATCTATAACGCCTGCCACCTGATTTTCCGGTACATCTGCATAGGCAAGAGTGACAGTTCCTTCCTTGTTGCCGACAATTTTGTTGCACAGTTCGGGCGTTACAAGAACAGAGGACTGTCTGACACTGAGATATCTGGTAGGCGGTGCAATACTGAGTATTTCAAGGTCATATTTAACATTCCCGTCACCATAGAAACTGAAAATATCGCCTGCTTTTTTTCCAAGCTGTGCTGCCAGCGTTTCGGTCATGGTGATACCGTTTTCCGTGGGATAAGGGCTTGCCAGCATATTTGCTTCATAAGCTGCCTGTGTATCTATGCCTATCACTGTTATCTGGATTTGATTGACATAGTTGACATAACGGCTGTTGGGAATTGTTTCACTGATATAACCGTCAACTTCCGTAAGGAGTTTGCTGCCGGGCGGCAGGTCATCCTGTGTTATTCTGACGTTGCCGGACATTATCATCATGTCCATGTCACCGTAATTGGCAGAAAAGAAGTCCCGCAGGTCATTCTTTGCAGAATGAATCCCTGCAATGCAGAACAGTGCGGCAAAGGCGGCTGCTGCAAGAGAAAGTATTATAATCAACGACCTTAACGGCTTGCCGATGACATTACGCAGTACAAGTTTCGCTCTTATCATTCTATCACCACACCTTTACTCTGTTTTCGGGAGCAACATACATTTTGTCGCTTTCCTTTATTCCATAGACTTCATAGAATTGATCCATAGCAGCAACTACTGCATTCACTCTTGCTTCACCGGGACTGTGTATATCTCCGTTAAGCTGTTTCACAAGGTCTTTGACCACGGTAAGTGATGCCCATTGTGTCGCTATACCCTCAAATACCTGACGCAAATTTTCCTCATCGTCCGTTACATTCAAAAGGCACTGCACGGCAGAGAGGTCAGCCAGATTTTCGGAAAGTGTCATATCTCCCTTGATACTGTACATATCCAACAATTTGAAATGATTGTAATATTCCGCTACTTTGTCCATAAGCTGAGCATATCTTTCCCTGTCTTTTTCAGAGAGCCATTCCGTGTTCAGATTGCCGTACTCATCATATTTGAAGCCGTTTGAATCAAAAGCATGACTCATTTCATGACCAATGACATATCCGAGTTTTCCGAGATTATAATATTCGTTATCGGCAGGATCAGCAAAGGCTTTCGACATCATTACGGCAGGTATCTCAAATGTATTCGACAGGGGATAATAAGTGGCATTCACTTCAAAGGCAGGCATTTGCCAGCTGTTTCTGTCAGGTGCTTTTCCGACACTGTTAATCAGTTGCTGCACCCGTCCACGCTTGACGGCAATAATATTTTCAATCAGTTTTCCGCCGTCCCGTGCGGGAGTAATCACAAACGGCGGTATCATATTTCTGTCATATCCCAGTTTTACCAGCATATTATCCATTTTTCTGAGATATTTATTCTTTCCGTCATCGGAAAGTCTTTCGCACCCGCTGATAAGCTCACGACAGGAAGCCTGAATTTGCGATACCATTTTTTCAGCCATTCCGAGCACTTCATCGGTGCATATTTCACGTCCGTAAATTACGCTTATTTCCATGTCCAGCACATCGCAGATAAAATGTTTGGCATCATCATCGGCATCTTTTTCAAAGTCGCTGAAAGAAGAAAAATTTTCAGAATAGGAGGGCGGCAGCACTCTGCTGTATGTAAACATCACGCAGGCAAGCAGATAATCCTTGATTTCCCTGATATTTTCCTGTATCAGCAGTTCATTGATTTTCTGAGCCTGCCTTTCGTCATAGACAATACATTTATCTGTATCAAAGCCGAAGGAGTGAAGCATATCATTCATATTGACGTTGCTGAACAGTGCCTGTAATTCATTTCTGTCGTAGACATTGATGTGTTTTGTCATATCGGACATTTCATCGGCATCCAGAGTGGCAAGTATTATCTCATTGATAATCCTGACAACATTTTTAGCTCTCTGTTTAGCCTCATGGGATTCTACACCGACGGCTTTGAGAGTACTTTCCACAAACTGTCCCATTTGTTCGGGACCTGCATCGGTTTTAGTGAAATTTTCCTTCATATTGCCCAGAGTATTCATATTCATCAGATACAGAAAATTAACCGACGTGTCACGGAGATTTGGCATAACATCCGGTCTGAAAAAAGAACTCACACCAAGGTCATGGTAAAGAAATCCCATTACATTCACCAGTTCGTCAATGCTGCCGCATGACTCTATTTTTTCCGCACACTCCAGCAGGGGACCTGCCCCCGCTTCATTACGGGCATCAGCGTCAATGTACTGCATATATATTTCCCTGACCATTTCTTCAAATGAACCGCTTTCCGCTTCATTTTTTACACAGCGTTCAATCAGGCTGCAAATACAGCTTTCCATCTCATCATAGACATTGTCGCTGAAGCCGTAGCTGTTTCTGCCATAAGGAATCTGTCCTTGTGAAAGATAGTCATAGTTGATGCAGCCATAATAATTTTCTCTGATATCCGGTTTGGGAGAAGCATTTTTTGAAGTTTGCCGTTCAGGCATGGAGGGTGCTTCGCTGCAGGCGGAAAAAGACAGTATCATAGTCAGTGCCAGCAGGAGCAACAACATTTTTTTTCGCATAAGCTACATCCTTTCTTTTGCGGTGAGTGAAATTTTTAAATCTTACAAATCTTATCATATTGTGACGCTTTATTCAATTTTATCAGACATCTCTTACTATATCGTATCATTTGTTTTGGGATATGTCAAGATTTTTTATCTTACTGTTTTAAGATAAATATTCCGATAAAATCAGAAAATCCGATTTTCTCAACTCTACGATAAGTAGGTAGCGTTTTTTCCGACAGTATGTTACACTTCTGTATAGGAGGTGAATTTAATGGACAAATACATTACAGGTTCGGTGATACGCCGACTTCGTGAAAGCAAGAAAATGACACAGGAAGAATTGGCAGAAAAGATTTATGTCAGCGGAAAGGCAGTCAGCAAATGGGAAAACGGTCAGGGATTTCCCGATATCAGTTTAATTGAACCTTTGGCAAAGGCTCTTGATATTTCTGTGATAGAACTATTGTCAGGCGAGTATATCCGGAATCTGAACAGGTCATGCAATATGTTCAGAAGTAAATTTTATGTATGCCCGATATGTTCCAATATCATACAGTCCGTGGGAGAAACTGTTATAAGCTGCTGCGGAATAACCTTGCCGCCGCTTGATGCCGAAATGCCTGATATGGAGCATTTTATCAATATCCAAAAAATAGAAGATGAATATTACATTACCATTGACCACTCCATGACAAAAGAACATTATATCTCTTTCATGGCTGCTATATCGGATCAGGGAATACAATTTGTAAAGCTGTATTCTCAGGGAAATGCTGAAGCCAGATTCAAAATAAGGCGTGTAAAATATATATATGCCTATTGCAACAGACATGGTTTATTCAAAGTGAAAGTTTAATGCAAATGAAAGGCAGTATCTGAAAATTTTTTCGGATACTGCCTGTTTGCAGGTGTTTTATCAATTTTTTTCTTGATTTGAATATCATTTTATGCTATTGTTAATGTCATGAAAGGAATGACAAAACGCTATGAAAGATTTTGTGAAATTTGAAAATGTATACAAGCGTTATAAAATGGGTGAAGTGACAATCACGGCAGCCGATGGTGTGAATTTTTCCATTGACGAGGGAGAATTTGCAGTCATAGTAGGTCTGAGCGGTGCAGGAAAGACGACTGTTTTAAATATACTGGGCGGAATCGACAGCTGTGACGAAGGCAGAATCATGGTAGGCGGAAAAGATATAAGCCATCTCAGCAAACATGACCTTGCATCTTACCGAAGATATGATATAGGATTTGTATTTCAGTTTTATAATCTGATACCGAATCTGACTGCCAGAGAAAATGTCGAACTTGCCGTTCAGATATGCCGTGACCATCTTGATGTGGATACCGTTCTTGACAGTGTAGGACTTGCCGACAGAAAAAATAATTTTCCTTCACAGCTTTCGGGCGGTGAACAGCAAAGAGTATCGATTGCAAGGGCACTGGCGAAAAAGCCAAAACTTCTTTTATGTGACGAACCTACAGGAGCTTTGGACTATAACACGGGTAAAAATATCCTGAAACTCCTCCAGACGAAATGTATTGAGGACGGCATGACAGTTGTGCTTATCACTCACAATTCAGCTATCACGCCTATGGCAAACCGTGTTATCCATATGCGCAGCGGAAAAGTAATAAGCAATATGACAAATCCCTCTCCCATGCCTGTCGAGCAGATAGAGTGGTAACTTTATCAGGTGAACGGAAATGAAAGAAAAAAAGAAAGCTTTAAGGAAAAATGTTTTCAGGGAAATTGCAAGGAATAAATCACGGTTTATTTCGATATTCGCAATTATAGGGATAAGTGTGGGATTTTTCACTGGTGTGAAATCCGCCTGCCCGAGCATGACAGAAACGGCAAGACAATATTTTGAAGAACAGAAACTCATGGATATCAGCCTTATTTCGACAGTCGGATTCGATGAAAAAGATGTTGATGATATTAAAAAAATTGATTTCGTAAGAGAAGTCATGCCGTCCTATTTTGCCGACCTTATCGTGAAAGAAGGCGATATTGACAGCGTGGTGAGAGTAATGGCTCTGCCCGATGAAAACCCGGAAATAAACAAACCTCTGCTGAAAGAAGGAAGATTTCCCGAAAAAGACGACGAATGTCTGCTTGACAGCTATTATGCAAAGCTGAGCGGTGTACAAACAGGTGATACCGTCACTTTCAGCGAAAAAGCGGAAAATACACCGACATCCGATTTTATCAGACATACCAGATATAAAATAGTCGGTCTTGCCGACACCCCGTTATACCTGACTTATGCCAGAGGCAGTACCAATGCGGGAAGCGGAAGTATCTCTTTCTATATCATGATAAAATCAAAAGAATTCGTTTCGGAAAGGTATACAAAAATATTCATTCTGACAGATGCCTCGGAAAAAGTTGCCTCAACACTATCCGATGAATACAAAGATTTAGTGGAAAATGAAAAGAAAGTGCTTGAAGACCTTTCCCAAAGCTGTATCAGCCGTTTCAGAGATACCACTCTTTCCGATGCCAAAACGGAACTTCAAAAGGCTCGGAAAGAATTTTCGGACAAAAAAGCCGAGGCTCTTCAAAAAATCGCTGACGGTGAAACAAAGCTGGCAGACGGTCAGAAAGAGCTGGAAGAAAAAATTGCCGAGGGAGAAAAAAAGCTTGCCGACGGTCAAAAGGAACTGGAAGACGGCAGAAAAAAGCTGGAACAGGGTAAAACGGAATATGCCGAAAAAATAAAGGAAGGTCAGCAAAAACTCGCTGACGGAAGAAAAAAATATGCCGAAGGCAAGGCAGAATATGAAAAAGGTCTGCTGGAATACAATACAAAAATGGAACAGGCTCAGAATAAACTTGATTCCGCACAGAAAGAGTTTGATATACAGTATGAACTTTTTTACAAAACAACAAAACCACAGGCTGAAAATAAGCTTGCATTATTGCAGTCGGGTATTGATGTTGCCGAAAAGGGCATTGAAAATATCAGGTCTGCATTAAGGCAGATGAAAAATATAGGCATTGCAGGGAATACAGATTCACTGAAAAAGCGGCTTGCCGAATATGAAGAACAGCTTGCCGACTTGCAGGAACAGTATGATGATGGTATGTTACAGCTTGCAGACGGTGAAAAACAGCTCAATGATGCTAAAAAACAGCTTGAAAACGCCGAAAATGAATTTCTTTCCCAAAAAGCTGAAGCTGCCAAAAAGCTGAATGATGGCAAAATACAGCTTGATGAAGCCGAAAGAAATCTTGCGGCAGGTGAGCTTGAACTGCAAATCGGCATGAATACAGGTTTATTGGAATTACAGCAGGCTCAGGAAAAACTGGACGAAGGTGAAAAAGAACTTGAAAAGGGCAGAGCCGAACTGGAAACACAAAGACAAAAAGCACTTGCCGAACTGGAATCCGCCCGCAAAAAACTGGAAAACGGCAGAAAAGAGGCTGATGAACAGCTTTCCAATGCTGAAAAACAGCTTTCGGACGCACAGAAAAAGATTGACAGCCTTGAAAATGCCAAATGGCATATATATGACCGTGATGATAATACAGGCTATACAGGTCTTGAAGAGGACGCTCAGAGAGTCGATAATATAGCAAAGGTATTTCCGTTGTTTTTTCTGATAGTAGCCGCTCTTGTATGCCTGACAACCATGTCCAGAATGGTAGAGGAACGGCGTACCGAAACAGGTACTCTGAAAGCTCTCGGATATTCCAGTGCGGATATATCCGCAAAATACCTGATATACGGAGGACTGGCAGGATTTGGCGGATGTGTCATCGGAGGATTATCAGGAGTTTTCACACTTCCTCAAATCATCGTTGATGCATACGGAGTGATGTATCTTCTTCCGAAAACCAAACTCGTTATTTCATGGGACAGCTATCTGCTTTCTTCGGCAGTTGCAGTTTTATGTATATGCCTGGTAGCCTTGTTTGCGTGCAGAAATGACCTTAAACTTGAACCCGCAACTCTCATGCGTCCGAAAGCTCCAAAACCCGGCAAAAGAATTCTGCTTGAATATATAACGCCCCTCTGGAAAAGGCTGAATTTTACCTCAAAAGTGACTGCAAGAAATCTTTTCAGATATAAAGCAAGATTTTTCATGACGGTGACAGGCGTTGCAGGCTGTACGGCTTTGATTGTGTCAGGTTTCGGACTGATGGATTCCATCAAATCCATAGGAGATTTACAGTATGTCGATATTACGAAATATGAACAGGTCTATGCACTGTCCGAAAAAGGCACGGCTGAACAAAAAGCAGAATTGATGTCAAAATTTTACAATGATGACAGATTCAATAAAGCAATGCTTACATACATGGGCTGGAGTAACACTTCATCGAGAAATTCTTCCGTAACTTTGAGTGCAAGAGTCATTATAGGAGAAAACACGGAAGATTTCCAAAAAATGTTCATTCTCAGGGACAGAAAAAGCCATAAAGCTTTTACTCTTGAAAATAACGCCGTTATCATTGATGAAAGAATGAGTGATGTTCTTAAAGTGAAAAAAGGTGATACACTCAATCTGCACATAGATGATATGCCCTGCAGCTGTAAAATATCTGCCGTAACGGAAAATTATGCAGGCAATTTCATATACATGACACCGGAATGTTATGAAACGCTTACAGGAAAAACGATTGAATATAATGTTGTGCTCACGACAGTGTCCGATACAGCCAAAGATATTCAGCATAAAATGGCAAATGATTTCATGAAATATGATGATATTGTCACGGTATCCCTGATATCCGAACAGGTCGAAGCCATCATGGATACACTTAATTCACTGAATATCGTTGTATTCGTGATGGTATTTTGTGCCGGACTTCTTGCAGTAGTGGTCTTGTATAATCTTACCAATATCAACATTGCCGAAAGAGTCAGAGAAATCGCCACTATCAAAGTACTTGGATTCTACAGCCTTGAAACTGCCAATTATATCTATCGTGAAAATATCGTTCTCACCATAGTCGGTGCATCGGCAGGGCTTTTCATGGGAAATCTGCTTACGGGATTTATTGTCGGTTCCATACAGATGAATAATGTCATGTTTCCGAAAATAATATCGCCTTTAAGCTATGTATGGGGATTTTTGCTGACACTGGCATTTTCAATGCTTGTCAATTTCATCATGTATTTCAAAATGAATCAGATAAGCATGGTAGAGTCACTCAAAAGTATCGAATAACAAAATGCCGTATCACACAAATATAAGTGTTATACGGCATTTTAAATTGGTCAAGAAAATAAATGTTTGTATTTTTTCATATGGAATATAGAATGGCATTCCATACCGGTGATAATATAGTGGTCAAATAAAACGATTCCGACATTTCTCAGAGCCCTTTGAAGCCGAAGTGTCATATCAATATCATTTTTTGACGGCAGATTCACTCCGTTGGGATGATTATGGGCAACGATTGCACAGGAAGCATCATGCTGCACTCCCAACTGCACGATTTTTTGTATATTCACGCTTGCTTCGGATTTTGTTCCCCTGCTGACAACGTAACTGAAAACTCTTTTTCCCTTGGCATCAAGGAGCACAAGAAATAACTGTTCCTCATTCTGACCGATGAAATGCGGAAGAATAAATTCTTCCATGCTTTTGCTGTCATCGTTTTTCTGATGGTAGCTGTCCTGATAGTACCTTGAACACAATGACGGAATCAATTTGATAAACACAGCAGCATTAGAGCTTATACCGCAATCCAGAAGTGATTCAAAAGGTGCATCCAGCACTGCCGAAAAAGAACCGAATTTATTGAGCAGAATATGAGCCATATCATTTGTATCTTTCCTTGGAATACAGTAAAAAAGCATCAGTTCCAGCACCTGATGGTCAAAAAAGCCGTCAAGTCCATTTTCCATAAATCTTTTTCTTACTCTTTCACGATGTCCGTCATGCAACCCTTTTTCTTTCATTTCATGTTCCAACTCCCGATAAAATCTCAGTTCATTATATCACAGTTTTATTATTTTTTCAACATAAAAAATCAAAGTGCATAAGCCGGACTTGGACTTTCACGGCTTATGCACTTCATTTTACATTGTCACAGGATACTGAATCAGTTATTGTTTTTGGGGATAAGTCCTCCGATAAGCGATGCCATCTTGGATATCGGCATTGTCTGAACAAATATTTTGCCCGGACCTGTAACTACGGTATTAAACAGACCTTCACCGCCAAAGAGCATATTTTTAATGCCTTTTACTCTTTCAATGCTCATGGAACAGGTATCTTCCATCATAACAAGATGTCCTGTATCGAGAATCTTTTTTTCACCCTTGGCAAGGTTATATTCCTTTACAGCACCGTCAACTTCAAGGAAAACAATACCGTTTCCCGTAAATTTCTGCATGATAAAGCCTTCACCGCCAAAGAAACCGCCGCTGATTTTCTGCTGGAAATGGACAGACATATCAACGCCTTCCTCCATTGCCATAAATGCGGATTTCTGAGCGATAATACTTTTTCCGCTATCTACCTGAACAGCCATGATTTCACCCGGAAAACTTGATGCAAAAGCTATCTCGCCATCCGCTTCGGCTACATATGTATTGGTAAAAATAGACTCACCTGTAAAGGCTTTTCCAAATATTTTTCCGATACCGCCTGTATGTGTTTCCATGCTGAAAGTGCTGTCCATCCATGACATACCGCCGCCCTGACAAATGATTTTCTCGCCTGCCCTGAGCCTGCAGAGAACAGCAGGAAGATTTCCGCCAATAATCTCATACTGCATACGATCACCTCACGAAAAATTTATGTACGTTCATTGTAACACGAAATATACAAAATAGCAAGTATATTGTGTAATTTTTTTGTCAGAAAAATTAACTAATTCTGTTATATCACTTGATTGTCAGTTCAAAATACTGTTTTGCTATTGTTCCGGAATTGTCCTTTACTTTTGCACATACTTCATAAGTGCCTTTTGCCGACGGCTTGAAACTTGCCGAAGAACTGCTTCCGAAATCCTTTATCGAAGTCCAGCTTGAAGAATTGCTGTTCTTGTAATAGAAAGCGTATTGATAGGGAGATGTGCCGCCTGATGCAGTGCTTTCCACTGTGACTGTCCTGCCCAGAGATGCGGAAACGTGAGAAATAGAGGCATCTATTTTCAGTTCGGAATCCGTAACTTTGACTGTGAAATATTTCTTCTCAATGGTTCCGGCACCGTCTTTGACTTTCACACATACATCATAGGTTGTTGCCTTGCCCGGTGTTATCGATACAGAAGCATTACTCTTGAAAGCCTGTTTTTCCGTCCATTTTGACTGTGATTTCTGCTTATACAGAACGGCATACTGATAAGGACTCTTTCCGCCTGTTGCGGCACATTTTACGGTAAAGGAACTGCCCAGTTTGATAGATGTTGCCGAAAGGGTTGATGTATTGGAGAGAGGTTTCTGGCTTGTTACAGTAACGTCAAAATATTTTTTAACTTCTGTTCCTGAACTGTCCTTGACTTTCACGCACACTTCATAATCTGTTGCAGAACCGGGCTTGAATGTAACGGTTGCAGTCGAACTGTATGACTGTGCGGAAGTCCATTTGGACTGAGTTTTCTGTTTGTAGTAAACGGCATATTTATATGAACCTGTACCGCCTGTTGCGGAGCACTTTGCCGTAACGGAGCTGCCGAGAGTGACAGAAGTAGCTGAAAGTGCCGATGTATTGGCAAGCGTTTTTTCTGCTGTCACCGTAACGTCAAAATATTTCTTGACTTCAGTGCCTGCACTGTCTTTTACTTTTATGCATACATCATAGGTTGTTACAGAACCGGGTTTGAATGTAACCGTTGCATTTGTACCGTAAGATTGTGCCGTAGTCCATTTGGACTGTGATTTCTGCTTGTAGTAAACGGCATACTGATAAGAACCTGTTCCATCTGCTGCCGAACATTTTGCAGTAATACTGCTGCCGAGTTTGATAGACTCTGCCGAAAGTGTTGAATTGTTTTTCAGATCTTTCACAACGACTGTATTGGCAGCATAGACATAATTTACTGTGACAGTGCCCTGCGTGAAAATACCTGTTGCATTTGACGGTGTGGTTTTCAAAGTGTAGCCTTCAAAGGTCTTTGCAGAAGTTGTATATTTGTTTGTACCGTCAGCCATTCCGCTGAGTTTTTCACTTGCAAGGACTTTTCCGTCTGTAGACGTATATGTTACATTGACTTTTCCTGTGGGATAAACTTTGCCTGATTTTATCCACACTTCGCCCTGTACGGTATAACCTGTTGAGCCTACACCCGTAGGATCCTGACTGCCTGCATTGTTGTTATTGGCAATAAACAAGGCACTGTCAGTAGTATTGACTTCACCGACATACCAGCCGTCACTTGATTTTGTCATAGCCTTGCCCGGCCATGCACCCGAAAGCTGTGTGGCACTTGTTCCACTGCCTTTATAGACATACATACAAACCGTTGACCAGTTGTTTGCATTGTAATAATGCACTTTCAAAGTATCTTCTTCCACTTCCTGATACTTGAAAATAACGGTTGCGGGAGTTTTGGAGAAAGTACCGCTTGCACTGCCTGTTGTTGAAACGTATTCATAGCCTTTGATGGATTTCGGCTGACAGGAATAGGATTTGCCGACAAGTCCCGTATAGGTATCATCGGCTGAAATTGATGTACCTGCCGTATCCTGATATTTTACCGTGACCGTACCGATTTTGGAAGAATCTATCGTATAGGTGTAAGTAACAGTCGCCCCCGTCTTTGAGAAAGTGCCGTTTGCCGAACCCGTTACTTTGTATTCATAGCCGTTGCTGACAAGTTCGGAAAGAGCGGAAGTTGTATAGGCTGTACCTTCATTTCCTTTGAGCGTTTCCGTTTTGTAATTTTTGCCGTCAACAATGTGATTGACTGTAACAGTGCATTTCTTGTCAAGACTTGTATTATCGAAACTTGTCTTGTCAACGAGAACCATGGTGGAACGTCCTGGAACTGTCACTGTACTTCCTGTCGTACCGAGAGAAACGGTACCGGCTTTTGTGCCGTTGGCAAGGATAACCCACTGTGACGGGAGAGTTACGCTGTCATACGTTTGAAGGGTTACGGTTTTTTGTGAAGCACTGGAATTGTGTATAACCGCAACGAAATTCCATTCACTGCTTGGATTTATCTTATTATACATCGTAAATGCAACGACATTGGCAGGGCATGATGTTCCCCATGAGAAAAATATTGTGCCGTTACTTGTATTGGTAGGATCCCTGAAAGGTGAATAAGCCTTTCTTATCTCAATAAGACCTTTGTAATATTGGTAAATATCACTGTAAGTGATAGTATTCTGCCATTTGAGCTGATTGACGTTGGTAGGTGACTTATAGCTGTTTTCATCACCGTATTTACTTCTGGCAAATTCTTCACCCGCCTGGAAGAAAGAGATTCCCTGAGATGTGAGAATAATACCGCCTGCAAGCTTATTCATGGCAACAAGGTCATCATATCTGTTGCCGTAGCCTGAACCGCCCTTGCATGATTTAACGAGTTTATCATAAAGCGTATAGTTATCATGTGCAGAGGTATATGTGACAGTCTGAGAGGGCTGTTTTGACCATTTATTGTTTCCTGCCATTGTCGTGGAATTAGCCTGAATGCCGCCTTTGAGGGCTTCTTCAAAGCCTGCACCCTGAATGAATCCGGGATCGGCTGCATTGAAACAACTGCCCTTTATGGCATCTCTGACTTTATCATTGAAGGCAGCGATTTCTTCCGAAACAAGTTTCATATTGCCCTGAACGGCAGTCGCTTTCGGACAGGGAGTAGTGTCAGCCGTCCACGGTTCACCGTAAATGAGGATATCAGGATCAATCTTATCGAGAGCTGCACGAATGGCATTCATGGTATCCGTATCATGTATACCCATGAGGTCAAAACGGAATCCGTCGAGGTGATATTCCGTAGCCCAGTATACAAGGGAGTCTATCATATATTTCTGATACATGGCACGGTCGCTGGCTGTTTCATTTCCGCAGCCCGACGCATTCGAGAAACCGCCCTTGGCATTCTGCCTGTAGTAGTAATTCGGAACGGTATAGTTAAACCAGTCGTTTTTATTGTCAGAGCCTGCAAAGGTGTGATTATAAACAACGTCCATAACGACACCGATATTTTTCTTATGCAGAGCCTGCACCATCTGCTTGAATTCTTTCACACGGACACTTCCGTCATAGGGATTCGTGGAATAAGAGCCTTCAGGGGTATTGTAGTTCATGGGATCATAACCCCAGTTGAATTGGTCTGTACTCAATTTTGTTTCGTCAACGCTGCCATAGTCGTAAACGGGCAGAAGATGTACATGAGTGACACCCAAATCTTCCAGATAGTCGATACCCGTTTTATGCACACCGTCACCGTTGACAGTAGTGCCTGTTTCGGTAAAGGCAAGATATTTTCCTTTGTTCTTCATGCCCGAATCGGCTGATGAAGAAAAATCTCTTACATGAGCTTCCCAGATAATAGCATCTGTCTGATTTTTACATTCAACACGCTTGTCATTATCCCAGCCTGTCGGATTGGTGCTGTCAAGGTCAACTACCATTCCACGCATACCGTTGACACCTGTGGAACGTGCATAGATATCCACTGCTTCTCTTGTTGTGCCGTCACCGGTGACAAGATAGGTGTAATAGGTATTTTTCAGGTCACCCGAAATA
>CADCJK010000027.1 GCA_902801715.1 uncultured Ruminococcus sp.
CTGTCCCGGCTCAAGCACTTCACCTGTATGAATATCAACGGTTTCAACAAGAATGTGATTTTCTGCAATATGCAGACCGTCTTTTGCCTCGCACATTGCCGCACAAGCTCCGAATATATCCGAAAGTCCGTAGAAATCATATACTTCCGCTCCCCAGATATCTTCAATCGCTTTTCTTGTAGCGTCAATAGAACCGCCCAATTCGCCTGCTACAATGATTTTCTTGATATTCAAGTCCTTTTTCGGATCAATGCCGCTTTTGAGAGCCTTTTCACCCAACTGCCATGCGTATGACGGAGATGTCCATATAACAGTAGGCTGATATGTTTTCAAAACGAAAAGCAGTCTTTCACTCGGAAGAGTACCTCCCCAGATACACAACGCACCTAAATTCTGTGCACCGATAACATCGGGACCGCCTACATAAAGTGAAAAATTCAGTGCATGAACATATCTGTCATTCGGACGCATACCGATCTGCCAGAACCAGCGGCTTTCCGTATCCTGAAATTCATCAAAATCCTTTTTGGTAAAAGGACTCATGGTGGGTACACCCGTTGAACCCGATGACGTTGAAATGAATACAACATCTTCTTCGGGAACTGCCGCCAATTCTCCCAAAAATGAACCGACACCCTGCGTATCTCTCTGAGTGGTCTTATTGATGAAAGGGAATTTCTGAATATCTTTCAAAGTCCTTATATCTTCGGGCTTTACGCCTGCCTCATCAAAGGAACGCTTATAATACGGTGCATTATCGTATGCAAATTTTACAATTTCCTGCAAATCTGCCAACTGTCTTTTTTCAAGTTCCTCACGGGGAAGTGTTTCCAATTCCTCGTTCCAATATTTATTATTCACATCTCTGCTCATTTCAATTACTCCTTTTTCACTTAAAGTTTTTATTGATATATTTCCACTTTTCATCACGGGATTTTCGTATTATCTCTATGTCATCATCTGTAAGATGTCTAAATCTCGCCTGTTTCTTGAGATATTTTTCTATATCGGAAAATTCATTCGGCTTATGGTTCAAAGTGAAATTTCCGTTTTCGTATTCCGCAAGATACCACAATCCGCAATCGACTACTTCTTTGGCAATTTCAACTGTTTCATCGGTCTTAATGCCCCAGCCTGTCGGACACGGGGCTAATATATGAATATATTTCGTACCTTTTATATTCTTGGCTTTTTCCACTTTCTTCATAAAGTCATTCAGATAACCGATACTTGCCGTTGCCGCATAGGGAATATTGTGTGCCGCAACTATCTCAAACATATTTTTCTTCGGGCGGATATTTCCGTGGATATTCTTTCCTGCCGGAGTGGTAGTGGTCTTTGCACCAAACGGTGTAAGAGAACTCTTTTGAATACCTGTATTCATATAAGCCTCATTGTCATAACAGATATAGAGAATATCATCATTCCTGTCTATCGCACCTGACAGAGCCTGTATTCCTATATCAGCCGTACCGCCGTCGCCTGCAAAGCCTACCGCATGGAAATCCGTAATTCCCTGAGCCTTCAAACCTGCCTGCACTCCCGTCAGCATGGACGCTGTTCCTGCAAATGTGGAGATAATAGCATTATTGCCGAAGCAAAGCTGAGGGAAGTTAAATCCTACCGCCGACATACACCCTGCGGGTAAAACGGCTATGGCATTTTCACCGAGAACTTTCAAGGCAATTCTGACGGCTAAACTCCCTCCGCAACCTGCACAAGCCTTATGTCCGTAAAAAAATTCCGTTTCATTAAGCGTTTTCGCATTGACTGCCATTCAGACACCCCCTATTCCCAAAAATTTTATATCTGAAATTCCGTTTTTCATCTCTGCAAATATATTTTCAATTTCCTGCGGAGAAATATTCTTTCCGCCAAGACCACCGATATAATTTGATGTCGGTATATTGATGCCTGCCTTTTGCAGAGCGGAATTGACATTGGTATAAACTGCACCCTCATTTCCGAATGAAATGTCCTTTTCGAGAACAGAAACAGATTTTGCATTTTTGACTGCCTGTGCAATTTCTTCATTCGGAAACGGTCGCATATATCTTATTTTCAGCAAACCGACTTTTTCGCCCTGTTCTCTCAATTTATCAACGATTTCACGGACAAGTCCCGATATACTGCCGAGAGTGATTAAAATATAATCGGCATCTTCCGTTTTGTAATTTTCCGTCAAGCCTGTATATCTTCTTCCGAAAATCGTTTCAAATTTCTGTTCGGCTTCGGAAATAACAGATTTTGCTTTCAGTACGCCGATATGTTCTTTATATTTAAAAATACTGTTTGTATCGGGACCTGCCGAAAATGCAAGATTTTTCGGATTTGACAAGTCCATTTTATTTTCCGTCCGATAAGGCGGTAAAAATTCATCTGCCTGTTCCTGTGAGGGAACGTCAACTACTTCATAAGTATGTGTCAGAACAAAACCGTCAAGATTCGCCATGAACGGTGTTGATACAGCTTTATGTTCGGCTATATAATAGCCCATCAGTGCAAGGTCAAGGGATTCCTGTGCATTTTCCGCATATGCCTGTATCCATCCGCTGTCAAGCTGTGAAAGCGAATCCCTCTGGTCACCATATATATTCCAGGGGAGTGCCGTTGAACGATTGGCATTCATCATTACAATCGGAAATCTTCCTCCCGACGCATACGGCAGACATTCCGCCATATATAACAAGCCTTGTGAAGAAGTTGCCGTGAATGCCCTTGCCCCTACCGATGACGCACCTATTGCACACGATAAAGCAGAATGTTCGCTTTCTACATGGATAAATTCAGATTTCAGGCTTCCGTCCTCCACAAATTCAGACAGCTTTTCCACAACGATTGTCTGAGGAGTTATCGGATAGGCGGATATCACATGAGGTCTTGCCAGCCTTATTCCATAGGCAAACGCTTCATCACCCGATAAAAATTGTTTTGCCATTACTTTTCCGCCTCCAATTCTATCGCACCAAGTCTGCATATTTTTTGACATATTCCGCACCCTTTGCAGAAATCATAATCTACGGCAACTTTGCCGTCTTTTTTAAATATCACTCCGTCGGGACAGTAAAGATAACAATTCAGACACCCGACACATTTTGATGTATCTATCACAGGTCTGACATTACGCCAGCCTGCGTTTTTTGTAACCAGATAGCCTGCTTCATAAGAGGTGGTTTCGGGAATGTCCTCAAAATTGACAGGTATTTTCTCTCTGAGAAACGGTTTCATCTGATGACCTCCTCAAATACCGCTTTCACGGCAGGGATATTTTTTTCATAAAGTCTTTTCGGCATGGTCTGTATGATTGCGGAATTTATCTCCTCAAAAGAAACAAGCCCCGAAATTCCTGCCAATGCACCAAGCAATATGGTATTTGTAATCGGCAGACCGATATATTTTTCCGCTATGCTGTCACCGTCAATCGTGACGACTCTTTCATCATCAATGCTTTTTTTCGTATTCAGCAAAATGATTCCGTTTGATTTCAACTCTCCGAAAGAATCTTAATTAAAAAGCGTATCATCAAGGTATACACTGTAGTCCGCTTTTGCAATCTCACTGCGGTTGCCTATGGGTTGATTGTCAAGTTTGGTGAATGCCCGTATAGGTGCACCCCTGCGTTCAGGACCAAAGGACGGAAATGCCAGAACATACGAGTTTTCTTTTAAAGAGTACGCCTCCCCGAGAAGTCTTGATGCCGTAAATGCACCCTGTCCTCCACGACCGTGCCATATAATTTCTTTCATGTCTGCCCCTCCGTCACTGCTTCCATCTGAGAAGATATTTTTGTATGCTGTTGAAAATAAATGATATGATCACTATGACTATGCCGACTACAATCAAGCCGACTATCGTTCTCGTATAATCTCCGAAATCGGAATAATTTTTGATATAATAGCCAAGACCGCTTTGTGCACCAATCATTTCGGCTGACGTGAGGAGTACAAATGAAACGGTCAATCCCTGATTACAGCCGATAAATATTTGCTGGAGTGATGCAGGAAGAATTACCGAGAACAGCATCGTAAATTTGCCCACATTCAAGACCTTTGCGGAATCTATCGTCTTTTTCTCAACATTCATAACACCGCTCATTGTTCCGCTGAGTACGGGCCAGAATGTAGCCAAAAATATGACAAATACCGATACGCTTTTAAAAGTCGGTAAAAGTGCTATTCCATAAGGGATATATACGATAGGCGGAATCGCACCCAAAAATTTTGATATATATGTTGCCGAACTGCCAAGCCTTGCATTCCAGCCGAGAAATAATCCCAACGGTATTGCTATAATCAATGCCAATAAATACCCTTGCAGAATAATTCCGACAGAACTCTGTATATTTACCAGAATTTTATCGTAATCATTGATAAACTGCCGGAATACCTTTCCCGGAGGGGGAAACAATGCCGCTTTCAGAAGATTGAATTTTGCCGTTGCCAATGTCCATGCAATGAGCAGTCCGTATATAAAGCCGACTATATCGGTGAATAAATTCAGGCTTGCCGTTTTTTTGATAACAGCCGAAAGAATAAGAGTCAATATTTCAACTCCGACTGCAAACCATATCACATAGAATATATATGTTTCTGTTTGCAGTTGATCGGGCAAAAATTGTATCAGTATGAGTACGGCAAACAATCCGTGAACTACTCTGAAATATCTGCGGAAAAACTCCGTTTTCAGTTCCGAATTGATTTTTATTTTCTTATCAGCCTTTGCTGTCGGTATAGTGCCTGCCGGTATATTCATTACAAAACGACCTCCTCACCGCCGATTTTATCTGCAATATCACTGTAAAACAGCGATAAAAGATTATTTCTGAATTTATTGTATTCCTTTGTCTGCACCAGTTCGGAACGATTTCTCGGACGGTCAAAAGGAACTTTCAGTTCACGATATACACGCCCCGGATTTGCCGTCATCATAACGATTTTATCCGAAAGGAGTATTGCTTCATCTATATCATGCGTGACAAATACAACCGTCTTTCTCGGTGTGGCATTTTCCCATAATTCAAGCAATAATTCCTGTAATATAGTGCGGTTCTTTGCGTCTATCGCACCAAACGGCTCGTCCATCAGTAAAATATCGGTATCCATCGCCAATGCCCTTGCAATAGCCACTCTCTGCTGCATACCTCCCGAAAGCTGTGACGGATATTTATTTTTGAACTGTTCCAATCCGACTTTATCCAGAAATTCATCCGCTATTTTATATCTTTCCGAACGGCTTGCGGAATGGTTGACCTGCTTTATCCCGAAAGCAACATTCTTTCTTGCGGTCATCCACGGAAACAAAGAATAATGCTGAAATACTACTCCCCTGTCCGTTCCTGTACCCCTTATTTTTTCACCGTTGATGAGAATTTCACCATCGGTAGGGGTATTGATACCCTCCAATATACTTAAAAGGGTACTTTTTCCGCAGCCGCTTGAACCTATCACACTGACAAATTCTCCCTCCTCTATGGAAAAACTGACATCTTTCAGGGCGGTAAAACTCTTTTTCTTTTCGGTATAATCCACTGTTAAATGATTGATTTCAATTTTACTCATATACACTCATCTCTGTCATTCAAATTCGTTAAAATGCTTTTTCAATTCCTCATAGATTTTATCATCGGGATTTTCATTGATAAGACTTTCAAGGGCATTTTTATAAATATCCGTATTATAGAGCTTGTCTATGTCATAATCTTCCGTATAGCCAAGCTCGACAATGGAATTTTTCAAAGCCACTGTACCCTGCTTGTCGGGATCGGGAACAGACGTACCGTAACCGCCATACAATTCCGTGTTAATCAAATCTTCCTCAATGTCAATGTATTTTTTAACGTCTTTAACGGTCTGTTCTTTGTTCTCCTGAGTGAATTTATAGGCTTTTATCAATGCCCTTTCAAATGCCTTGTAGGAATTCGGATATTTGCTCAGTGCCGCTGTTGAAGCGACCTGACGGCAGCAGGGCTGATTTTCAAGCAAGGGTTCTTCCGAGCAGCGATACACGATTTTATAGCCCTGACTTTCGGCAAGCGATGTATAGGGTGAATACGCCGATACAGCGTCTATGCTGTCATTCTGAATGGCATTATACGCATCTTTCTGACTGTCAAAATAAACGATATTTACCTTGTCGGCACCCTCGCCTATCTCAATGCCCTTATCCTTGAGAAGTATCTGCAATTCCGCATCCTGTACACTGTTTTTAACGGAAGCGACATTTCTTCCTTTAAGAATGGAAACGTCCCATTCACTCAATCCCTCAACGTATTCAGGTTTGATAACATAACCGTGACCGTTTGTCATTGCACCGCCGAATATGGTAAGGTCATGCCCCTTGCTCTGAAATGTGATTGACGGTACGGAACCGATAAAGGCAACATCTAATTTTTCGGATTCCAATCCCGTTGAAAGCTCTGCCGCCGATGAAAATAATGTGAGTGTCACATCAAGTCCCTCTTGTTCAAAATAGCCCTCCTCCTTTGCAACGAATCCGAGGAGATGTGCCGTTGAATTGAGGTGTCCCAAATTAAATTTCGTTTTTTCAAGTGAACCCGATACCGTACTTGTTGATGTTGAATTATCATTATTGGAAGATGTATTTTGTGAACCGTCGTTGCAGCCTGCAAGGGCTGTTATTGTAAGTGCGGCTGCCAAAAATGTCGCTGTAATTTTTCTGTTCATATCTATTTTCCTTTCTGTAATCAAATTTTATTCCCCGCAGCAATCGGGAATATGTGAAGTTTCTTTATCTTTGCAGCAGTCAGGCTTTGAGGTATCATCTGATTTTTCTTGGCAGCAGTTTTTTTCACTGTCTGATACCAATATTGAAGATGAATTTTTATCCTCACCCGATACATGATTTGTACAGCCCGATAAAAACGCTGCTCCCAAAAACAATGTGAGAATGATTGCCGATATTTTATATTTCATAGTGATTCCCCTTTTTAAAATTAAAAAAGGGAAGTCATCGCCGACTTCCCTTTACAGTGAATTATTTGCACATAAATTCACATTCGGAAAGCACAGCAATCCCTGACACAGAAAACTGCTTTCTGCATTATACATATACAATCGTTCATACACATTTCAGTTATCTTTGTCATGGTTTGTTCTCCTCTCTCTTTGATGTGCTTATTATAGCATGGGTTTTCTCATTTGTCTAATATCCGATAGGTATGATAGGTAATAGGTTCAGCCTATTACTTCAATATATCAACGGCATTTTTATAAGCAATCCTCTCAAATTCATTTTCCGTCAAAGGTAATTTCCGAAATCTGCATACCTCATCAACGGGACTCCACAACGGAAAATCCGTTCCAAACAAAATTCTTTCCGCACCGTAGCCGTGAATATATTTCGTCACCTGTTCGGGAGATAAAAACATCATTGTACTTGAAATATCCAAATAACAATCCGTATCTTTGAGAATTTCAAATCCCTCCTCAAAAAGTGACCAGCCGCCCAGATGGGCAGCTATCACCTGCAAATGCGGAAAATTGTCAATGATATTTTTAAGTCTGCGTGGGTGAGAATAGTCAAATCTCCTGTCACCGCAATGAACAAGCAAAGGGATTTTCCCTTGAATACAGTCAAATACTTCAAACAGTCTTTTATCGTCCATATTGAAACGCTGTGTATCGGGATGAAGCTTTATCCCCTGCAAACCGGATTTGACAATAAATTCCGTTTCGGCAAGTATATTTTCACTGTCGGGGTGGAGTGTTCCGAACCCGTGAAATTCACGGTGTGCTTTTACTTCATCAAGAATGAATTGATTGATATGATGTACCTGTTCGGACTTTGTCGCAACGGGCAGCAATACAAATTCCGATATGCCTGCGGTCTTTCCGACAGACAATAATTCCTCTGACGTACCGCTGTGAGCAGGCGTGATATGATAGAATTCCCCTGTGGAGAGTGACGCTTTTTCCGCTATTTTCGGGGGATAGATATGTGCGTGAAAGTCAATTATCTTCATTTTGCACTCCCAGATATTTTTTGATTTCTTCAATATACATTTTTCCGACACGGCTCAGATGTATATTTTTCTTTGTGATATAGCCTATTTTCATTTTACTGCCCTTGTGTTCGCTGTCAGGCTCAAACGGAACGGCGATAAAATCTCCTCCGTTGAGTTCTTCGCATATAATGCCCGAACAAAGCGTATAGCCGTTCAGCCCTACCATCAAATTCAGCATAGTTGCCCTGTCAGTCGCTTTGATCATGCGTGGATACTGATAATTGCTGAGTATCTCCTCCGCAAAATATACAGAACCGTTTCCGCCCTGTTCAAACGATAAACTCGGATATTCTGTGAGTTCATCAAAGCGTATGCTTTTTTGACGGGCAAGCGGATGACTTTTCCATAGATACACATACGCATCGCAGGTGATCAGTTCGTGAAATTCAATTTTGTTTGTACGAAAAAGTTTCGTAATAACAGGCGAATTGAAATCACTCAGATACAGCACGCCTATTTCACTCTTTAAATTGCTGACATCATCAATTACTTTTTGTGTACGGACTTCCCTTATAGCAAATTCATATTCATCTGTACTGAGTTGTTTCACCAATTCCACAAAACTCTTGACGGCAAATGAATAATGTTGTGTGGAAACGGCAAATTTTTTCTTTATTTTGCCTTTTTCACCGTATCTTTCGGAAATAACTTCATACTGACGGTAAAGCTCTCGGGCATAAGAAATAAATTCCATGGCGTCACTTGTTAAAGTAACGCCCCTGCCGCTTCTATGAAAAATAGAAATGCCAAGTTCCTTTTCAAGTTCCCTGACGGATTCCGTCAGCGACGGCTGAGAAATATATAATATTTCGCTTGCCTTATTAAAAGAACCCTGCTCCGAAATCGTTATCACATAATATATCTGCTGTAATGTCATAATACACCCTTATTCATATAGATTTTTTGTAAAATACCTGTCGCCCCTGTCGGGGAAAATGACAACGATATTTCCTCTTGCACCGTCTGCAATCAATTTCTTTACGGCGGCAAGAGCTGCTCCCGATGACGAACCTGCAAATATCCCCTCTTTTTTGGCAAGTTCCCTTGCGTTTTCAAAAGCCTCGTCATCTGTCATTTTCACTACCCTGTCAACAAGCGACATATCCATTGTATCGGCGATAAAATCATTTCCGATACCCTCAATATTATAATCACCGTGTTCACCGCCGCCCATGGTTGAACCGACAGGATCGGCAAGCACACCGACAATACCGCTGTTTTTCTCTTTCAGGTATTTCATAACACCCGAATATGTACCGCCGCTGCCTGCACCTGCTACAAGATAATCTATATTTCCGCTTAAATCCTCATAAATTTCCCTGCCTGTCGTTTCATAGTGTGCAAGGGGATTGGCAGGATTTTTGAATTGTTCAAGCGTCACGGCATTCGGAATGGATTTACGGATTTCTTCCGCCTTTGCCCATGCTCCAAGCATACCGCCTTCACGGGGAGTATTGACGATTTCTGCCCCCAATGCCCTTAATAAAGTCTGTTTTTCCTGAGAAAATTTTGTAGGGACGACAAATATAATTTTATATCCTCTGTTGAGTGCCGCAAAGGCAATTCCAAGACCTGTATTTCCTGCGGTAGCCTCCACAATAACACCGCCTTTTTTGAGAATTCCCTTTTTTTCTGCATCTTCTATCATATATTTGCCTATCCTGTCTTTCACACTGCCTGACGGATTGAACAATTCCAATTTTGCATAAAGTTTTACACCGTCGGGCAAATCAAGATGATTCAATCTTACAAGGGGAGTATTGCCAATCAATTCCTGCATATCATTATAGAGTGCCATCCATTATTCCTCACTTTCTGCAATAGCCTGTGCTATATCCGACAATATATCATCAATATTTTCAATTCCGACAGAAAGTCTGATAAGACCGTCCGTAATACCTATTTTCTGACGAATTTCATACGGAATAGATGCGTGTGTCATGGTGGCAGGGTGGCATACAAGGCTTTCCACTCCGCCAAGACTTTCTGCCAATGCCACTAATTTCAGCGACTTGAAAAATTTCCTGATATTATAATTTTCATACAATTCAAACGAAATCATAACACCGCCGTTTTTAGCCTGCCTTTTGTTTATCTCATAGCCCTGTGCATTCGGCAAGCCCGGATAATACACTTTCTTGACTGCCTTGTGATTAACAAGAAATTCAGCGGCTTTTTCGGCATTTTCTACATGACGGTCAAGGCGTACCGCAAGTGTCTTTATCCCTCTTATCAATAAAAAGCTGTCAAAGGGTGCAAGCACACCGCCTGTCGAATTCTGTATAAAAGCAATTTTTTTCGCAAGTTCATCATCATTGACAACAACAAGACCTGCCACGACATCACTGTGACCGCCCAGATATTTTGTTGCACTGTGAATGACAATATCAATGCCGAACTCAATCGGTCTTTGCAGATACGGCGTCATGAATGTATTATCAACGACTGATAAAATATGATGCTTTTTGGCAAGGTCGGCAACAGCTTTCAAATCCGTCACCGTGAGAAGCGGATTGGCAGGGCTTTCCACCAGAATTGCCTTGACATCATCTGTAATTTTCTTTTCCAATTCAGGAATATCGGTCGTATCTTCAATGGAGTAGCCTATTCCGAAGTTACTGAAAATTTTATCAAGAACACGGAATGTACCCCCATAAACATTACTTGAAATCAGTATTTTGTCACCTGCATGAAACAAACTCAATACAGCGGTAATTGCCGCCATGCCCGAGGCAAAAGCAAAGCCTGATGTTCCGCCCTCCAACTCTGCGATAAGTGCCTCCAATGCCGCACGGGTAGGATTGCCTGTACGGGAGTATTCCCATTTGGGTGTTTCTCCGAGAGCTTTCTGTTCATAGGTAGAGGTCTGATATATCGGCACATTGACTGCCTTTGTATATTCATCTCCGTAAATTCCCCCGTGAATAAGGGCTGATTCGATATTTTTATATTCCGACATAATGATTACTCCTTATAATTCAAATTTCTTTCAGTGTAGTTTTCAAGTACATTCAGCATATCGTTTGCAGTCTTTTTTGCACCTGCAAGGTCATGTTCAAGATAATTTCCGCATTCCTCTTTTTTACTGCCGGGAATTTCTCCCTCAAAATCAGCAATAAACCGAAAACTGTCCCTGACAAGTCCGACAGCCTGCTGATGTGAGATATTATCCCTTAACAGAAGATAAAATCCTGTACGGCACCCCATAGGTCCCACATAGATAACGGAATCGGAAAATTCGCTGTTTCGTGCAAACGTCGCAAAAAGATGTTCAGTTGTATGCAGTTCACCGTTTCCGAGATAATCGCTGTGATTGGGCTTTTTCATTCTTATATCGTAGGTTACAATATCCCCGTCAATGCGTGAAATGTAAATGCCCTTTTCAAGAATATTGTGATTGACCGTAAAACTTGCTATTTTTTTCATTGAAATCCCTCCCTGTATGCCAGCACAAAATGTATATTCTCAAATGCTGTGATGCCGTCCTCTCTGTCCTCAAAATAATGTTTCTGTATCATCTGAGGTGTTTCGTGATCCTCTATTTCAAAGCGATACTTGTCAAGTACCGTATTGATCTCCGAAAAAGAATAGCCGTGAAGCATTTTTTCCCCGAGTTTTTCGGTAATATCCGCAAGGGTATGCACTCTTTCGGAATTTTTTTCTTTAAGAGTGGTTTCATCGGGATAATCAAATACGATTTTCCCTTCTGCCCTGCACAATTCACTTATCTTTTTTATCGTCTGTTCAAAAACAGGCAGTGTAAGATAATACGATACTCCCAGAATGGCGAAAAATGACGGTATATCGGGATTAAAACCTGCTTTCATCAGTTCCTCATTCATATCATCTTTTGAAAAATCGATCGGCACAAATACCAGATTTTTCGGAATATTCCATTCCAATTCCCGTATTCTTTCACGCTTGTATCTGCCTGTATCGGGGTGGTCAAGTTCAAATATCCTTATATTTGAATTATCATTTCTGAATGCAAACGTATCCATTCCCGCACCGCAAATCACATACTGACATTCTTTATATTTTTCTGCAAACTCCGATAATTTTTCCTCCGCAAAGGCAATTCTTGAAAGCGGTATCGGTGCAATATAACGGTTAAGACCTCTGAATATACGTTCTTTTTCCAAATCCTCATTATCATCTGTATCATTCAAATCAAAATCATTCTGTATGAGATGACCGATTTTTTCAAATTCCTGTTTGCCCATGAGGTCATAGGCAAGGTAATCATCAAATATTTTCTTTCGCCCGACATTTGAATGATAAGCACGGGCAAAGGAACATAATTTCGCTGTGACACTTTCCTGAGTTTCTATCATAATTATCTCCTTTCCGACATAAAAATACCGTCTGCACTTAAAAATTGTACAGACGGCTGAATATGGGAAATATCTTTCCTTTCGCATACAACACTTTAAAAGCCGTCTGTGTCATTACAACAACACATACAGCATGAAAATACATGATTTACATTGGAATTTCTGTCACTTTTCATTTCAATTACCTCTTTTTTCATAATGAAAACATCGCCGTTGACAAGTACCTTTCCCCTGTATCGGGAAGAATCGCTACAATGATTTTTCCTTTATTTTCGGGACGTTTCGCAATCTCAGACGCTGCCCACACGGCTGCCCCCGAAGATATTCCTGCAAGAATCCCCTCTTTTTTGGCAAGCTCCCTGCCTGTTTCAAAGGCATCTTCATTTGTCACTTTTATAATCTCATCATATACATTTGTATCAAGGGTTTCGGGAACAAATCCCGCACCGATACCCTGTATTTTATGCGGACCGGGCTTTTTCCCCGAAAGCACCGCTGAACCTGACGGCTCAACAGCAACTACCTTGATATCCGGATTTTTGCTTTTCAGGTATTCACCCACACCCGAAACAGTGCCGCCTGTACCCACGCCTGCAACAAAGATATCTACCTTTCCGTCGGTATCATCCCATATTTCAGGACCTGTCGTATCATAGTGTATCTTCGGATTAGCACTGTTGGTAAACTGGCTCGGTATAAAGCTGTGGGGATTTTCCGCAGCAAGCTCCTGTGCCTTTTCGATAGCACCCTTCATTCCTTTGACACCCTCTGTCAGAACGACCTTAGCACCATAAGCTTTCAAAAGATTTCTTCTTTCAATGCTCATTGTTTCGGGCATTGTAAGAATGACCTGATAGCCCCTTGCGGCGGCTACTGCAGCAAGTCCTATTCCCGTATTTCCGCTTGTCGGTTCTATGATAACGGAATCGTGTTTCAGCAATCCCTTAGCCTCTGCATCGTCAATCATAGCCTTTGCAATTCTGTCCTTTACGCTTCCGGCAGGATTGAAATATTCAAGCTTACCGAAAACCGTTGCACCTGTATTTTTGCTGACGGTTTCCAGCTCCAAAAGCGGTGTTTTTCCGATAAGATCGGTTATTTTCTTATATGTTTTCATATATATCTTCTCCTCAGATGTTTTAACGGTCAAAAGGCAGTGTCAACATCGCTTCTGAGAATGTTTGGCAGTCATAAAGATTTCTCCTTGCTTGTAAATATATATAACCTATATAAATAGTAGGTTTGTACTGTATAGTATTATCTCACAGCCCGACTGTTTTGTCAAGGTCTTTTCTGAAATACTATTTATAGGATAATCCTATTACTGCTTATAAAGAATGCTTGTATGTAAGAACCATTAAATACAAACTACTCTATTCTGATATGCAGACCAACATGGAATTGTGTAAGCTTGTCTCCCAGCTTTTCTTTAAGAATATTATAGGCTCTGTTTTTTGTACAATGACCTGTGCAGATATATTCCAGATCAGCCTTTTGAAACTCATTTGCTGCATCCTGTATTACCTTTTTTGATTTGTTGAACAGATGCAGTCCACCGATATACCCATAAATTCTTTTATCCGGAAAAACACTTTTTATGTCCGTTAAGATATTCGCTGCTCCGCCGTGGGAACAGGAGTTGATGATCAGAAGACCTTTTTTTGTTTCAACAACAACGCTTTGCTCATGTGAAAAATCGTCAGGACACCAACCTTCGGGTGTTCGTCTGTACATCATTTCACGCTTCCCGATTTTTGATAAATCGTTTTCCTTATGAGGGATCAGATAAACACCCTTTGTCAATTCATAGTTACCCGATACTCTGACGATCCTGTCTGAATTGTCATCAAGCATTTTTCGTGGAATACCAATATACTTTCTGAAAACAAGCTTTTTAAAGTAACAGTCGGGTCCGACTGAGTCTCTTACATAAAGTCCTGCAGTGGAATTATTTTTTAAAAACGAAGGAAATCCATTTGCGTGATCGTAATGTGCGTGACTTAAAACAGCATAATCGATTTCTTCAACTCTTTCTCCCGATTTTTTCAGATTTTCAAGAAAAAGATCGGATGCGCCTGCATCAACAAGGATCTTCTTATCATTGTATTTGATAAGAAGGCAAAGTCCCCATTCTCCTGCAAGACCATTTCCCGATATATTATCTGATATAACTATTATTTCTGTTTTCATTTTATCATCCCTCATATTCAGGTTCAGAACCAATTATGTAATATTATATCATATAGTACCATGCTTCGTCCAATTCTATTTCCTTTCGCTCTACAGGCTTTGAGGAACTGTAATTGTAAGTCAGCTCCTGACTCTTGACGCTGACCTTTGCACCCTCGGGAATAGAGGTCGTTATAAAAGCATTGCCGCCTACCACAACGCCCTTCCCTACAACTGTTTCACCGCCTAAAATAGATGCACCTGAATAGATCGTCACGTTATCACAGATTGTCGGGTGTCTTTTCTTGCCCCTGAGGTTCTGTCCGCCTCTTGTAGAAAGCGCACCAAGGGTAACGCCCTGATAGATCTTGACGTTATCGCCTATCACAGTGGTTTCTCCTATCACAATGCCTGTTCCATGGTCAATAAAAAAATACTTGCCGATAGTCGTTCCGGGGTGG
>CADCJK010000028.1 GCA_902801715.1 uncultured Ruminococcus sp.
ACATGAGTAGATTTATTATCGAAAATGGACACGGTGAACAAGGAATGGAACATAAAAGTTGTTTTTATAACTTTTTATAAGTTTTCAGTAACGGAATATGAATGGATAACTTTGAGCGTGAAACACAAAATGATATCACAAATGATTTCATGCTGTATGAATACCAAAACCGCAGTCCACGTCCCGAAAAAAAAGACAGCAGTATCAAAGCAATGCAATGGTGCATGGCGGTATTCATGCTGATTCTTTCGGCATCTGCCGTATTTTTCGGCATTAACGGAACGGAGGGCATTCTGCTCGTCTTTGAAAATTCGCATTCAGTGCCGTCAAACCGCTATCTTGAATCGTCCTATGCCACCAATACCGATATTTCCGATGCCCCCGATGTATCGGCAGATATCAACGGACCTCAGATATCCGTTACGGAAAATAAAAGTTCCGAAAGAAACAGTGCCAACCATGCCTATACGACTGCCTCACCGTCTATTGTAAATATCACTTCTTATGAAGCGGGAACCGACTATGCCCTGACAAAATCGGGTGACGGTTCGGGAATTATTATCACTTCCGACGGATATATCGCCACCAACAGTCATGTCGTGGACAACAGCACCAAAACCGGCACAATGATTACTCTTTTTGACGGTTCGCAGTATCTCGGCACAGTCATCGGCATTGACAAAAAAACCGACCTTGCCGTCGTGAAAATAGATGCCAAAAACCTGACAGCCGCACAGTTCGCCAATTCGTCAGATATCTATGTGGGACAGGATGCCTTTGCAATAGGAAGTCCGGGCGGTGCCAAATTCTCCCACTCCCTCACAAAAGGCACTGTTTCTGCATTGAACAGAGTCGTATCCGGCGGATATGTACGCTATATACAGACTGATGCCGCCATCAATCCCGGCAATTCGGGCGGTGCCCTGATCAATTCCGACGGTCAGGTCATCGGCATGAACACCCTGAAATTTGTCGATACAGATTATGAAGGAATGGGCTTTGCCATTCCAAGCAATCAGGTCATTGAAATCATCAATGAACTCATCAAATACGGCAGTATCAAAAGCCGTGGCACGCTCGGCATAGAAGGCAAAAACTGTACTCTCTATGAATCCAAAATCAAAAACATTCCGCAGGGTGTCATTATCACGGGAATGGACTCAGACAGTGCATTATATACCACCCCTGCCAAAACCAATGATATTATCACTGCCGTGAACGGTGTCGTGGTAAAGGATTTCACCGAACTTGTCGATGAACTGAAAAAATTCAAACCCGGTGATGAAGTTACTCTTACACTTTTCCGTGTGCCCGAAAAAAGCAGTTTACCCCCCAGCAGCTTTGACGTTACCGTCACTTTGATACCTGATGAATAAATTTTTTTAAAAAAATCCGCAAAAACTATTGAAAAAGCAGATAATACATGATATAATGACATTGTTGAATATAATTTTCATGAATAAAATTATTGCTGTTTTGTTTTTTTCATTATCACTTCCTTTTGGCATAAAGTGCAGTCTGAGAAATGACTGCACTTTGTGTTTTAAATGGCAGTATCATTTTTTTGAAACCATACATTGACAAAACAACCAAAAAATAGTATGATAGTTGTAAGGAATTTTTTTATAGGGGGGCTTTCACGTTGGAAAATCCAAGAAACTATGAATATTCGGAACAGCAAAGGCTTTTTATTGAAACTTCTGTGATTCCGTTTGCCTTTTTCCGCATGGAAAATGCAAAGCTGAAAACCGTGCTGGTATCAGACGGTCTTTGTGAGCTGCTGAATGAAAAACGTGAAGATGCCCTTCGTCTGCTGGAAGGAAATATCTATGACTATGTGCATAAAGAAGATGTCTATGAACTCAGAAGAAAATGCAGAAATTTCTTTTTCAGTGACGGCGAAGTCAATACCTCTGTCAGAGTGAAATTCAAAAGCGATGCGGACTATCACCATATCTATCTCAGCGGCAGAAAAGTAACTTCCGACCAAAAAGAAACAATGTACCTGCTCTGGTACAATAATATTGATATCAAAACATACAATCCCGAATATGAAGAACAAAAAAAGATTTTTGAAGATTTTCTTCACGGTGAAAGCAACGATATCCCTTTCCACACTTTCGGATATAAAGGCTATACCGTCTGGAATATGACTTCCGATGAACTCGTCTATCAGTCAGGAGTAGGAATCGCCATCAGTGCTCTGGGAGATACATTTCTCTATGATGATTATTATGCTCTGCACAGGGGCTGGCTCACGGAAAAGGAAGATATCGAATTCTTTGAAAAAATTTCACCCGAAAAAATCACAGCAAGCCCTGTCAGCAGCGATATCGGATATCATATATTTACATTCAATTCGGGAGAAGGTCAAGTCAGTATCAAAATTACTGCTTCTACCATGCTGTCGCCCGAAGGTGAACTGTATCTCAAACTGCAGGCGGAAAACGTTACAGACAGTATCGTTTACGACAAAATGATAAAATCCTCTGCCATGGTATCGGATTTCATGGCTTATATCGATGCCAATGCCGAAAGTGTCTATTTTATCGAGGGCGAAAATAAAGTCAAAGTCCCCCTCGGACAAATGCTGGCAATCTTTTCCGTGAATCTCGGCTATCGCTTTAAAAATATCGCTCAGCTCATGAATTTTATCGAATTCAAGTGCGGTGAAAATTCCAGTGCCACAATCATTAACCGCCTTTCCGCCGACCATGTGAAAAGTATCCGACTGCAAAGAATCGACAAAAACGAACAAAAATATTTTATATGCGGTTCAGATGTGACCGAACTGCTGAAACTGGAAATCAATTCTTCTCTGGATGACCTGACAGGTCTGCCCAATATGACACAGTTCCGTATCATCGCACAAAGCTATATCACCCAAATGCGAAGTCAGAATAAAACTCCCGTACTGATCTATTTCGATATCCGTGACATGAAAGCCATCAATGAAAAATACGGCTTTGAAGGCGGAAACAGTGTTCTCATCCATACCATGTACGTTCTCAAAAAGACGTTTTCGGGAGAACCTATTTCACGTCTTGCCGAAGACCGTTTTGTCGTTCTCACGGGCAGGAGAAGCGTGGAACAGAATATCGAAAAAGTCTATGAACAGGTCATGAAAAATCCCATGAATATCCCCATTCAGATATGTGCCGGACTTTATATGGATGACGGCAGGGATATTGACATAGATTCTCTTTGTGACCGTGCAAGGCTTGCCTGCCGCAGCATTAAAGGGGACTACAATAAAAAATACAAATTATTTGACAATAAAATGTTCGAGGAATATCACAAAAGAAGATATATCCTCACCCATTTTGACGAAGCCCTTGAAAACGGCTATATCATCGTGCATTATCAGCCTATCGCCAGAAGTCTTACGGGAAATATCTGCGACATGGAAGCCCTTTGCAGATGGATTAAACCCGACAGGGGAATGTCGGAACCCTCCATGTTCATACCCGTACTGGAAGAACACCGGCTTATCCATAAACTTGATTTTTATATGGTCAGAAAAATATGCGAAGACCTCGACAGACTCCGGAATATGAATTTCCCTCTTGTTCCCATATCCGTCAACCTCTCAAGAATCGATTTCGAGATGTTCGACGTTGCCGAGGAAGTCATCAGAATCATCGACAGCTACCGTATTCCGCATAAACTCTTTTCCATAGAAATCACCGAAAGTGCATTTATCCATAATGCCGATTTTCTCAACGGACAAATCAACAAATTCCGAAATGCAGGCTTTGAAGTATGGATGGACGATTTCGGCAGCGATTTTTCTTCTTTCAAGACACTCCAAAAATATAATTTCGATGTTGTAAAACTTGACATGGAATTTATGCGGAATTTCAAAAAAAATGCCAAGAATCCCATCATTATTACCGAAGTCATCAATATGCTGACCAAACTCGGCATACATACGCTTGCCGAAGGCGTGGATTCCCCTGAAAAAATCCAGTTCCTGCGTGACATAGGCTGCGAAAAAATGCAGGGATTTTCATTCGGCAAGGGAATGCCGCTTGATTACTACATTGACCAGTTTCAGAGAAAACTCGGACATGACTATGACGATTTCACCACTGTCAATTACTATAACCAAATCGGTGCGGTAAGGCTTGATGAATCCATTCTCCAAAAAAACCGCATCAGGCTTTCCGACTCTTCCATCAGCCTGCCCATTGCCGTCATTGAATACCGCAAGGACAATTTCAGGATACTCAAAGCCAATGATGAATACAAGCGTTTTCTCGATAAAGTCGGTCTTGGCGAACAGTGCGAAAACAATGAATATCACTTCTGGCAAAAACAGCCTTCAAAAGAATTCCGGCTTGCCGCAAAGAAATGTCTTGTCACCTATTCCAATCAGGCTATTTTTGATGATGTCGAAGGCAATTATCTCGTATCCGCAAGGCTGATATGCATTTCATACAAATATTCTCTTGACATGGGTGCATTTGCAGTAGTCGTTGAAAAATACAGAAAAATCGGTGACGCAAAGTGAAAGTAACATACAGACATAAATTTTCCGCCATCTTCATTATCGTGACGGTCGTGCTTGTGATTCTTGCGGCACTGCTCGGCTATCACCTGACAAAACGCTATCAGGAAACCATCACGGACACCTATCATACCGCTGTCAGCAATATCTCCGAACGCCTTGAAAGCTTTCAGGGAGATGTCGCCAATGAGATTTCAAAGCTGGAACAATGACAAAAATTTCCCCGAAAGTGTTGACTTTTTGGGGAATTTATTGTATAATCAAGAAAATTTGTACAGGTGAGGTGTATGTTTCATGCAGAAATATGTATGTGACGTGTGCGGATATGTTTACGATCCCTACGTTGGCGATGAAGAAAACAGTATCGCTCCCAACACGGCTTTTGAGGACCTTCCCGAAGATTGGGTATGCCCGTTGTGCGGAGTAGACAAGAGCAATTTCTCGGCTGAATAATTTTTTAGGGGAAAGCAAAATTCATTTTGTTTTTCCCCTTTGTTTTTTGGGGTGACAACATGAAACTTTGGAACGGCAGAAGATATTATTCCCTTGACTGCTATCTGAAAGAAACTTTCGGTGAAAAACTGTATAAACTTTCTCTTAACGGCGGCATGACCTGTCCGAACCGTGACGGCAAAATTTCAATGGGCGGCTGTATTTTCTGCAGTGAAGGCGGTTCAGGTGAATTTTCCGCCCCCTGTACAGATATTTCCCAACAGATAGACTATGCAAAATCACTCGTTCAGGATAAATTCAACGGAGATAAATATATTGCCTATTTTCAGGCTTATACAAACACCTATGCCCCCGTTGAATATCTCAGAGAGCTTTTCATGCCCGTGATACAAAGAGATGATATTGCCGTCCTCTCTGTCGCAACACGCCCCGACTGTCTTGAAAATGACAAGATACAGCTTATTTCCGAACTTGCCAGAATCAAGCCTGTATGGATAGAATTAGGCTTGCAAACCATGCACCAAAAAACTGCCGATTTCATCAATCGTGGATATCCGCTTGAATGTTATGAAACGGCTGTCAAAAATCTGAAACAAGCAGGTGCGGAAATCATTACACATATTATCGTGGGCTTGCCCTATGAAAGCCGTGAAGATATGCTTCAAACTGCTCAATATGTCGGACAATTCACGGACGGCATTAAAATACAGCTTCTGCACGTTCTCAAAAATACACGCCTTGCCGAACTCTATGAAAACGGACTTTTTGAAACTTTGAACGAATATGAATATATATCTCTTGTTGCAGATATGATATCTGTACTTCCTGAAAATGTCGTGATACACCGCCTTACAGGTGACGGTGATAAAAATTTACTTATCTCTCCCAAATGGAGCGGTGACAAAAGACGTATCTTAAATCTGATAAATCATGAGATGAAAGTGAGAAATATTTATCAGGGCATTTTCATTGACAAAGATTTTCATGTATGATATGATTTTCTCAAATTGAAATATAGGAGTGTTTTCATGCTTCAGATAAAAAATATTTCCAAAAAATACAAGACGGGCGACCTCGTTCAAACTGCTCTTGATGATGTGAGCCTGAATTTCCGTGACAATGAGTTTGTGGCAATACTCGGTCCTTCGGGTTCGGGAAAAACCACTTTACTCAACATTGTCGGCGGTCTTGACAGGTATGACAGCGGTGATTTGATTATCAACGGCATTTCCACCAAAAAATATAAAGACAGGGATTGGGATTCCTACCGTAATCATACTATCGGCTTTGTATTTCAGAGTTACAATCTTATCCCCCATCAGAATATCCTTTCCAATGTCGAACTTGCCCTGACAATTTCGGGCATTTCCAAATCTGAAAGAAGAAAGCGTGCCAAAGAAGCTCTTGAAAAAGTCGGCTTGGGTGAACAGCTTCATAAAAGACCAAATCAGATGTCAGGCGGTCAGATGCAGAGAGTTGCTATTGCCCGTGCATTAGTCAATGACCCCGATATTCTCCTTGCCGATGAACCGACAGGTGCACTCGATTCCGAAACAAGTCTGCAAGTCATGGATTTGCTCAATGAAGTTGCAAAAGACAGGCTTGTTATCATGGTAACACATAATCCCGAACTTGCCGAAAAATATGCCAACCGTGTCGTGAAACTTGCCGACGGCAAAATTACAGGCGATACAAACCCCTTTGAAATACAGGAAACTGCAAAAGAACCCGAACATAAAAACATGGGCAAGTCGTCAATGTCATTTATCACAGCCCTCGCATTGAGTTTCAATAATCTCCGTACCAAAAAAGGCAGAACGATTTTAACATCTTTTGCAGGCTCTATCGGTATTATCGGAATTGCCCTGATATTATCCCTTTCCAACGGTGTCAATCTCTATATCAATAACATTCAGAGAAGTACCATGACTTCCTATCCCATCAAGATAGATGCACAGACAATCGACCTGAGCTCTTTCATAGAGGCAAGGCGGAAATCCATGACTCCCTCTGAAATCACGCATGACAAAAATGCCGTTTACTCCGATAATTCACAGTTGGAAGCCGTTTCTAAAATGTCGACGAGCTTTACAAAAAACAATCTCACGGACTTCAAGAAATATCTTGACAATCCCAAAAGCGACATTCATAAATATGTCGGCAACAACGGCATTGTATATTCCTATGCGACTAAATTCGATGTATATTCCTACGATTCCAATGACACGCTCGTCAATGCAGACGGCAGTACACTCAAAGACCGGAAAGACCAGAAAATTTCATTCGGCGGCATGGAATTCGGCACAACTGATGGTGCTATGGCTATGATAGGGGGCGGAACTTCTCTTTTTGAAGAAATTCTTCCCGATCCCGATACCAAAACTGTAAGCGATGCCATAAAAGAAAATTATGATTTGATATACGGTGAATATCCCAAAGCCTATAATGAATTGGTCATGATACTTGACGGAAACAATGAATTGCCTGTAACGGCATTGTATCAGCTTGGATTTTTGCCCGTAGATGAATACAAAGATATTGCAAAGAAAATTGAAAAGGGTGAAGATACGGAAATTCCCGAACATAAACTTTCCTACAGCGATATATGTGCAAAAGAATTTTATTTAATGCCCGACTGTGATTATTTTGTCAAGAACAGATTCGGCAATTATGACAATATTGCTTCCGATAATGAACAGATAAAGAAGAAACTTGAAAAAGCGGTTGTCCTCAAAGTGACAGGCATTATCAGACAAAAAGATGATTCCGACAGTATGCTTATCAAACAGCCCATGGGATATACAAAACTCTTAACGGATTATCTCATGGAATACACGGATAACAGCACGATTGTCAAAGCCCAGAAAGCCAATCAGGATATAAACGTAATAAGCGGAATGGCTTTTGAACCGAAAAGCGACAGTGAAAAAGTAAAGGACGCAAGAAAATATATACAGAAATTGGGAGTAAGTGACAAGGCAGCTATGTATATGTCATTCATGGCAAGTATGGCATTGTCAGGAAAAACGCCTGAAATGTCCATGCCGTCGGAAGTTTCCATGACACCCGAACAAATCGCACAAATGCAGGCGGCTGCACAGCAGAAAGCACAGTCCACTCCGACTACCGAAGAAGGCATGGCAAAAGCCTTTGACGAATACATGAAAAATCCCGATGATGAAACGCTTATTTCCATCTATGACCGTTATATCTCCACAGGCAGCTATGAAGATAATCTTTCCCGAATGGGCGTTGTCAGTGAAGATGCCCCCTCATCAATAAGCATCTATGCAGACAGCTTTGAAAATAAAGACCTCATTTCACAGTGTATCGAAAACTACAACAAGACCGTTGAAGAAGAAAATAAGATAACTTATACAGATTATGTCGGCTTGCTGATGTCCTCCGTTACGACTATTATCAATGTCATTTCCTATGTGCTGATTGCATTTGTAGCCGTTTCTCTGGTGGTTTCCTCTATCATGATAGGCATTATCACTTATATTTCCGTTCTGGAACGTACAAAGGAAATCGGAATTCTTCGTGCAATCGGTGCGTCAAAGAGAAATATCTCACAGGTATTCAATGCCGAAACATTCATTATAGGCTTGTTTTCGGGACTCATGGGTATCGGAATTACCCTGCTTTTGCTGATACCCATCAATGAAATAGTCCACGCTATTGCAGACAATACATCGGTCAATGCAGTTTTGCCATTAGACGGTGCAGTCATTCTTGTAGTGTTAAGCGTAATCCTTACACTGATAGGCGGCTTGATACCCTCCAAGAAAGCTGCAAAGAAAGATCCCGTTACCGCCCTCAGAACCGAATAACAATGATAAAGCAGCTGATATTTTCGTGTCAGCCGCTTTTTATATGAACATGACAACGGAATAACAAAGCCAGAATATATGAAATGCATTTATCACGGCATAATATGATAAAAGGATATATAAAAAGACTTTCACGGGCTTTTCATTTTTTGGCGGGCTGACGGATAAACGTGTATGAAGATATATCAGCAGCATTAACGGCACAACGCATTTTAATGCAAATCCGTTTGTTCCCCTGATATTCACGAGCAGCGGATTCACTTCCATGAAAAGTCCGCTTGATATCAGTACCAGCGTGAAAAGATAGTCGAATAGATTCAAAAGATAGATTTCAAAAAGAAGTCCGTCAAATTTGTTTTTGGACATAAATGAACTAATGGCTTTTTTCATAAAATTCTCTTTCCGCAATAAAAATTGCCGTAAAAATATTGACAAATCATTTGTATTTGTTGTAGAATAAGTGTATATTTTTGAAAAACCAGGAGGGTTCAAAATGCTGAAGATTCCGTTTATCACCAAGGAAAAAGCAGAGGAAATTATCAAAACATATCCTACACCGTTTCATATATACGATGAAAAGGCTATCCGTGAAAATGCCAGAAAACTCAAACAGGCTTTTTCATGGAACAAGGGCTTTAAAGAATTTTTTGCCGTGAAAGCTACGCCTAATCCCACGATACTCAAGATTCTCAAAGAAGAAGGCTGCGGCACGGACTGTTCCTCTTATTCCGAACTGCTTATGAGTAAAAAATGCGGCTTCAAAAATCCCGATATCATGTTTTCATCAAATGACACACCTTTTGAAGAATTCCAATATGCCAATGAAGTCGGTGCCATCATCAATCTTGATGACATCACTCATATTGATATGCTCAAAGATGCCTGCGGAATTCCCGAAACGATATGCTGCCGTTTCAATCCGGGCGGAAAGTTTTCCATCTCTACAACTATCATGGATAACCCCGGTGACGCTAAATACGGCATGACAAGGGAACAAATCAAAGAGGCTTTCATTCGTCTGAAAGAGCTTGGTGCAAAGAATTTCGGCATCCACTCTTTTTTGGCAAGCAATACGGTTTCCAATGAATATTATCCCACGCTTGCCGGCATTTTATTCAAACTTGCCGTTGAACTGAAAAATGAAACAGGCGTGGACATTAAATTCATCAATCTTTCAGGCGGTGTTGGTGTCCCCTATACTCCCGATAAAGAGCCGAATGATATCCTTGTCATTGGTGAGGGTGTCAGAAAAGTATATGAAGAAATTCTTGTTCCAAATGGCATGGGCGATGTCAGCATTTATACAGAGCTTGGCAGATTCATGCTTGCCCCTTACGGTCAGTTGGTGACAACAGCTATCCATGAAAAGCATATTTATAAAGAATATATCGGTGTAGACGCTTGTGCAGTGAATTTAATGCGTCCTGCCATGTACGGTGCGTATCATCACATCACGGTTCTCGGAAAGGAAAATGCTCCTTGTGACCACGTTTATGACGTGACGGGTTCTCTTTGTGAAAATAACGATAAATTCGCCATTGACAGAAAACTCCCCAAAATTGATATGGGCGATATTCTTGTGATACACGATACCGGTGCACACGGTTTTGCCATGGGCTATAACTATAACGGCAAACTGAAATCCGCTGAACTCCTTCTCAGAGAAGACGGAAGTGTAGTAGAAATTCGCCGTCCCGAAACGGTTGAAGATTACTTTGCAACTCTTGACGGCTACTGGAACGTTATTGAATAAGCAATTAACAGGAACAGGCTTAATTATTTTTAAGCCTGTTCCTGTTTTTCATCAAAAAAATATTGACAATTTCCGAAATATGTAGTACAATATTCAGGCAGAGTTTTTTTGCTGATATAGCTCAGTTGGTAGAGCAGCTCATTCGTAATGAGCAGGTCGTCGGTTCGAGTCCGACTATCAGCTTGTTTCAGGAAGTGACTTTCGGTGATTTTTCGGAAGTCACTTTTAATTTTTTGTCGGAATATATGGTCTGATACTTGTAATTTTGAACGGATTAAAGTATAATGTATGGTGTATAAATTTAAAAAGGTCGTGATTTGAAACATGAAAAGGATAACTGCATTGATTGCAGCGGCAATACTGGCTCTTACTATATCCACGTCTGTCTTTGCAGAGCAGGAAAGCGAAAATTCAAGTGATACCTCTTTGTCATCTGCCGCAGAAAGTCCGGAAAGTTCAACTGATATGGAAAGTGAAACGGATACGGAAAACGACATCACAGCTGACGAAAATGAAACCGATGTCAGTGAAAATTCCGATGAAAAGCCTAAAAAAGTGTATTATACAGATTATGCCATACCCGAGGCGGAAATGTATATCAGCTTTCCGAATGATATGTATGTGCTGACAAGGGATATTGATATTGATTCGCCTGTACTCAAAGCGAGCGGCATGACAAGAACCGAACTGATAAAAAACTTTGAACAGACGGGAATTTATATCAAGGCAAGTGCAGCAGATTTCACCCATGAAGTGACAGTCAATATCCTGAAAGATGAAAATACAAAAACAATCGGAGATATATCCAAACTGAGTGATGCAGAGATTCAGACCATCACGGACAACCATCTTGCACAGCCCATGTATAATAAAGGCTGTTCACGCACGGTGTATAATAATGTCATGTATCTGTCATTCCCGTTTGAATACAGCGAGGACAAGACAAAAATTGCAGGCGTTCAGAAATATACGATTTTCAAAGGTGCAAGAATTGTCATTACTTTTCAGTCATATACCGGTGAGATAAGCAAAGAGTTTGATGAATTGATTATGTCCGTCATGGACAGAGTTCTGTATGACGGTGTAAGCCCTGAACCGGTGACTTCTTCCGCCGTGACGGAGAAAAAATCAGCCGAAATAACCAATCTCGATATCAGATACATATATCTCATGATTACAGGACTTGTGGCACTGATATTCCTCATGCTGATTATCATTACAGCCATGAAATACAAGAAATCCAGAAAAACCGTTCCTGCCGAACCTGCCATTATAGAGGAATCTCCAAAAGAAGAAATCATTCCCGAAACAATCGAGGAATCCCCGAAAGAAGAAATCGTTCCCGAAAAAACAGAGGAATCTCCAAAAGAAGAAGTCGTTCCCGAAAAAACGGAAGAACCCATTAAAGAAGAAGTCATTCCCGAAAAGACGGAGGAATCTCCAAAAGAAGAAGTCATTCCCGAAAAAGCGGAGGAACCTGTCAAAGAGGAAGTCGTTATCCATAAAGCCGAAAAATTGCCGCATAATGACAGCAAGGACAATGAAGAACTTCCGGTAGTGGAAAATCAGCTTGAATTAGTGGAAATCGCTTTGAGAATCATTCCCGAACTGACTCCCGAAAATGAAGATAAAACGGAAATATGGAATTTCATCTATAAAAAATATGATGACATGGAATTTTTCGCTGCACACGGCAGTCAGAATTACAGTAATGCCAATGCTTTTTATAAAATCAATGCCAACAGCAATATCATTCCTCCGCCTGCCAAAAAAGAAAATATAGATGAAGTCATCAGAAATGAAACGCTCGAAAAGGTCGTAGGCGACAGCAAACCCGAAGAACTGAAAACTGAAAAACCGCCCGTTGAGGACAAGACAGACCTGAATGAACTTGTGGGCGGAAACGGCACTGATGAAAAAATTGAAACAGACAGCAAAAATGAAATATACAATTCAGACAAAAGCGAAACAAAAGATACTTCAAAATAAATTGAACGGAGGTATTTGAAATGAACAGAGAATTTGTATTTGAGCGTGATTCGGGTATCCTGTTCCAGAGAGCCAAGCTCCCCGAACAGCCCTACAAGCTCAAAAACAACCAATTCACAAGAATTCCCAGACTGGAAAGCGTGAGTGCAGAGGAATACAACAGACAGTTTGAAGAAATGATAAGATCAATGCCGAAAAATCTTGCTTATTCCGATAAATTCGGCACGGAAAATATCATTCCGCCGGGCTTGTCGGCAAGAAGACCGAAGCCTGCCGAAAAAACAAGACCTGTTGAAAAGCCTCAGCCTGTCAGGGAAGTGCCGAAACCCGTTGAAATACAGCCCGAACCTGTAAAGGAAACGGTCAAGTTGGAAACCACTCCCCCGCCCAAGCCCGAACCTCAAAAAGCAGAACCCAAGCATGAAGAGGAAAATATCGTTTTCTATACGGGCTATAATGAACCGGAAATCAATCCTTTCACAGATAACGGTGCAAAGGATAAGGAAATCCTCATTGACAACAAAAGCAAACCCAAGACTAAACCCGGCAAATTTACCGACAGATTCAAACAGACTTTCCATAAGCTTTTTTCAACACCTGCCGAAGATGAATTCCCTGACAACTTTGAATAAAGGACGGTGTGAAAATGAATATTATCATTAAAAATGTGCATATCATTTCCCCCGCTGACAGTATGGATACCACAGGCAATATCTATATCAAAAATGGTGTCTTTTCCGAGCCTTTTGAAGATACGGCTGAAATCATTGACGGTACGGGACTTTGTGCCGCTCCGGGACTTGTCGATTTGCACGTTCATCTGCGTGATCCCGGTCAGACGCAAAAGGAAGATATCATAACGGGCTGTAAAGCTGCCGCTGCCGGCGGTGTGACAAGTCTGCTTGCCATGCCCAATACAGTCCCCACTGTTGACACTTCCGAAACTGTCAGATATATTCTTGACAAAGCTCAAAATGCAGATGCCCATGTATATGTTGTCGGTGCCATCACTCACGGTCTGAAAAGCCGAACTCCTACAGATATACAGGCTCTCTATCATGCAGGGATATCCGCCCTTTCCGATGACGGCAGACCGGTCGAAAATACCGCTTTCATGGTAAATGCCATGAAAAAAGCCGCTGAACTCAACATTCCCGTAACGGCTCACTGCGAAGATCCGTATCTTGCAGGCGGTAAAGTGAACGAGGGCAAAATGTCGGAAATGCTGGGTGTGAAGGGAATGCCCGCTGCTGCGGAAGATACAGGCACGGCAAGGGAAATTGCTCTTGCAGAAGCATATAACTTGCCTATACATATATGCCATGTCAGTACAGCAACTTCTGCCGCTATGATACGAGATGCCAAAAAACGTGGCGTGAAAGTCACTGCCGAAACGGCACCGCATTATATCACCCTCACGGAAGATATTTTGTCAAACCGTGACGCTGATTACAGAATGAATCCGCCTTTGAGAACTGAAAAAGACCGTCTTGCCATGATAGAGGGCTTGCTTGACGGCACACTTGACGCAATCGCTACAGACCATGCACCGCATACTGTTCAGGAAAAATCCGATTTCGTCAATGCCCCTAACGGTTCCATAGGCATGGAAACCTCTTTTGCAGCTTGCTATACCATTCTTGTAAAAAGCGGATTGATGACAATATCACAGTTGATTGATAAAATGTCCTGCACTCCTGCAAAAATTCTTCATATCAATGCAGGCACGCTTGCAGTCGGCAAACCTGCCGATGTCATGCTGTTCAATCCCGATGAAGAATGGACTGTCAACCCCGACAAACTTCACGGCAAATCAAAAAATACACCTTTCAAGAATATGACACTCACTTCAAAAGTGAAACTCACCATTTGCGGCGGAAAAATCGTTTTCAATGAAAAATAAGGAAATTTTTTCTATTCAGAATAAATATAAAAGGAGAAGATAAATATGTCTTTTGACAGACTGATTGACGGAATTGTAAAAATGCAGAATCCCACTGTGGCAGGTCTTGATCCGAAACTTGACTTTATCCCTGACTATATCAAGGAAAATGCCTACATGGAATACGGCAAAACTCTTGAGGGTGCAGCAGCAGCTCTCTTTGAGTTCAACAAGGGACTTATTGATGAATTGTATGATATCGTGCCTGCCGTAAAGCCGCAGGCGGCTTATTATGAAATGTACGGCTGGAGCGGTGTTCATGCCCTCCAAAAAACGATTGCATACGCAAAAAGCAAGGGTATGTTCGTTATCACAGACGGCAAGAGAAATGATATCGGCACAACCATGGAAGCCTATGCAAAAGCCCATCTCGGCATTACGGACGTTGACGGCGAAAAAATCGAAGCTTTCGGTGCGGATGCTCTTACAGTCAACGGTTATCTCGGTACAGTAAAGCCTGTTCTTGACGTATGCAAAGATTCCGATAAAGGCTTGTTCATACTTGTAAAGACTTCCAATAAATCTTCAGGCGAATTGCAGGACAGAATTTTTGATGATGGCAAGACCGTTTACAGAACTATGGGCGATATGTGCGAAAACTGGGGCAGAGAACTTCCCGGAAAATACGGTTATTCAGGTGTCGGTGCGGTTGTCGGTGCAACTTATCCGCAGCAGTTGGGCGAACTCAGAAAAACACTTCCGCATACATTTTTCCTCGTGCCGGGATACGGTGCACAGGGCGGCGGTGCGGCTGACGTTGCCCCCGCTTTTGACGGCAGAGGTCTTGGTGCCATCATCAATTCTTCCCGTGGAATCATGTGTGCATGGAAAAAAGAAGTCGGCATTGAACCCAGAAATTATGCACAGGCTGCAAGACGTGAAGCCCTCCGTATGCGTGATGAAATCGTGGCTTATATCGGACAAATCAAAAAGTAATCCCCATTCCAAAAGGAGTATCGTAAAATGGAAAAGGTTATGCAAGTCGAGAAAATCGACAACTATTCCGAACAGATTGTCAAAAGAAAAATGTCTTCTACAAAAGTTACCTCTTTGGTTCTCTCTATCGCAGGCATTGTAATTCTGATAGGTCTGAGTATTTATCTTTCTGGCTATTTCAACTGGCTGGTGCCTGTTGCACTGCTGTTTCTCGGACTCGGAATCTATTGTTCCGTCATTCTCATCAAAAATTCAGGCATTGAATATGAATACACTTGTGTTATCGGTGAAATGAGAATCGACAAAATCAAAGGCAAATCCAAGCGTAAAAAAATAAGTGTCTTTGACGTGAAAGCCGTTGATGATATCGGCAAGTATATCGACAGCAAAACAGGCAATAAAAATGTCGATAAATCAAAATTTGATTTGGTTCTCAAGGCGGCAGAGGACGTTGACAGAGATGATACCTACTATGTTATCATACACGACAAAATCAGACAAAAACACGCTTTGCTTTTCTTCACGCCTAACGAGAGAACCCTCAGCATGATACAGCCGTATCTCTCTATCGAACTCAAAAAGAAATTTCTCAAAATGAAGCACGATGAAGAAATTGCGGCAAACACTTCCAAAAAAGAGGAATAATTCCAAAAGCCTTTCCAAAATGACGGAAAGGCTTTTTTGAATTTTATTGAAAATATTTTGGGAATATGTTAAAATATTGGCATGAAATAATTTTTGCGGAGGTATTTTTATGAAAGACGGATTTTTGCGTGTTGCGAGTGCAACGCCCCATATAAAAGTTGCCGACTGTACGGGCAATTCACAAAAAATTATCGCTATGGCAAAAGAAGCGGCTGAAAACGGTGCATCTCTTGTGGTATTCCCTGAACTTTGCATTACAGGCTATACCTGCGGCGATTTATTCTTGCAGAGGGCTTTACTCAATTCCGCTGAAGAAAATCTCAAAGTCATTATCAATGAAACCAAAGAATTGGACTGCGTGATATTGGTGGGCTTGCCTGTTCGTGCAAATTCAGGTTTATATAATTGTGCGGCTGTCATTTGTCACGGTGATTTGCTGGGACTTGTGCCGAAAAAGTATATTCCGAACTATTCCGAATTTTATGAATTAAGACATTTCACACCTGCAAAAGACGGCTTAATAGATGTGGGAATGTTCAGCGGTGAAGATACCCAATGGACTGAGATTGGAAAAAATGTTATTTTTGAGTGTATAGAAATGCCTGAATTTAAGTTGGGCGTGGAGATATGTGAAGATTTATGGACAGCTGAACCCCCTTCAGGTAAATTAGCCCTGAACGGTGCAACTATCATAGCAAATCTTTCGGCAAGTGATGAAGTCATCGGAAAGGCTGATTACAGGCGAATGTTAGTCAAATCTCAGTCGGCAAGACTTCTTTCAGCGTATGTTTATACAAGTGCGGGATTGGGTGAAAGCACTCAGGATTTAGTTTTCTCAGGTCACAATCTGATATGCGAAAACGGAAGTATTTTGGCAGAGTCAAAGAGATTTGAAACGGGCATTATTTATGCAGATGTTGACTTGCAGAAAATGGAAAATGAACGTGCAAAAGCCAATACATTTGTAGGAGAATATAATTTTGAAAAAGTTTGTTTTCACCTGCCTGTGAAGGATTTGAACTTGAACAGGCATTTCAGCAAAACACCGTTTGTGCCTACAAATAAAACTAATCTTGATGAACGCTGTGAGGAGATACTTACGATTCAGGCAACGGGACTTGCAACGAGAATCCAGCATACAAATGTAAAATCTATTGTAATAGGCTTATCGGGCGGATTGGATTCCACATTGGCTTTGATAGTGGCTGTTCATGCTATGGATATGTTAAAGCGTGACAGAAAAGATATTATAGCCGTGACAATGCCTTGCTTCGGCACGACCAAACGTACAAAGAGTAATGCCGAAATTTTAGCCGAAAGTTATGGCGTTTCTTTCAAAGATATCAATATTTCAAAAGCTGTGACACAGCATTTTGAAGATATCGGACAAAGCATGGAAGTCCTTGATGTGACGTTTGAGAACGGTCAGGCAAGAGAACGCACACAGGTTTTGATGGATATAGCGAATAAAACGGGCGGCTTTGTCATAGGCACAGGCGATTTGTCCGAATTGGCTTTAGGCTGGGCGACTTATAACGGCGACCATATGTCGATGTATGCCGTAAATGCGTCTATCCCGAAAACGCTTGTCCGTCACCTGACGGCATTTGAAGCAGAACATTCCGAGGGCAATTTGAAAAAAGCCCTGCTTGATATACTCGATACACCTGTAAGCCCCGAACTGTTACCCCCAAAAGACGGTGAAATTTCACAGAAAACAGAAGATTTAGTCGGACCTTATGAACTGCATGACTTTTTCCTGTACTACCTTGCAAGACAGTGCTTTACACCGAAAAAGATATTCAGGCTTGCAAAAATCGCCTTTGACGGTGCATACGATGATGAAACCATCAGAAAATGGCTGAAAACATTTTTAAGGAGATTTTTCTCACAGCAGTTCAAGCGTTCATGTCTGCCTGACGGTCCGAAAGTCGGTACGGTCACGCTGTCCCCCCGTGGTGACTGGAGAATGCCGAGTGATGCCGTAAACAGTGAATTTGATATATAAGAGTGGAGTTTGGAAAGTGGAGAGTGGAGTTATTCCGCATTCACTTTTCAAACTTTTTTCATTCACTCAAAAAAATCGCCTTGCAAACACAATTATGCATTATGCATTATGAATTATGCATTAAAAAAACGGCACTTCGAGGAGAAATCCCCCGAAGCACCGAGAATGATCATATTTGCATTAAACTGCTCTAGTAACCTTACCTGAACGAAGGCAACGGGTGCAGACATTAACGCGTTTCGGACTGCCGTTTACAATCGCTTTAACCTTAACGACGTTTGGCTTCCATGTTCTGTTTGAGCGTCTGTGTGAGTGAGATAC
>CADCJK010000029.1 GCA_902801715.1 uncultured Ruminococcus sp.
AACCTGAAATTATTGTACCTGAATAAAATAATATTTTATTAGTTTTTCCGTGAGAAGAAGACAGTTTAAAACAAACTCCTTTTTTAGACGGCCAAAAAATTCTTACACGCTTTTTATTGAAGATGTCAATAACAATATGGGATAAAAATCCAAAACAAAAATATGGTGCTGCAATAGGCAATGCAATTCCTACACAAGCAGTTAACAATACCATTGTCAAAATGGAATGCATAAATGTTCTATGAGGTGTCCCCTTTCCGTATGCACATATACCTATGAAAATGATAACGGGTGTAAACATTTGTGCAAAGGTTTCATTCTGCATCAGTTTTTCCTGTATCCCTACATGAAAAAGCCAGTCAGCCAATATTACGACAGCAACTATTACGGCTGAAAACATGGTTATCATATCAGCTTGCTTATGTGATTTACTTGTACCTACATCAATATCCGGTATCAGACCGCCTAAGGCTCCTGCACCGATTCCTGCCAACAATTCCGGCAAAGATGTAGGACGAACTGCCAATAAACCTGCTGCGATTCCTACTGCAAGGTGCGTATGTCCCATCATTTAAACATCACTTACTTTCATATATTTATTTTTAAGGGATAAAAAACAATGATATGATTGCAGGTCATATCATTGTTTCCTTTCATCTATCAGCGATTGTTATTTCTGCGGAAACCGCCCTGACGTGAATTATTGGAACGGCGGTTTGAAGTATCATTTTCAGGTTTCAATCCCTCTATTTCAATAAGGGCATCTCTGCGTGAAAGATTGATTCTTCCCTTATCGTCAATTTCCGTAACTTTTACGATAATAACATCATCAACGTTAACTACATCGGTAACTTTTTCTGTACGCTTCACATCAAGCTGTGAAATATGGCAAAGTCCCTCTTTACCCGGAGCAATTTCCACGAATGCTCCAAAATCCATGATTCTTGTCACCTTGCCTTTATATATGGCACCCGGTTCGGGATCATTTACGATTGTATTGACAATTTCCATAGCGTGTTTACAGTTCTCAAGGTCAAGACCACTGACAAATACATGACCGTCTTCTTCTATGTCAATCTTGACATCACATTCGGCACATATTTTCTGGATTACCTTTCCACCTGAACCGATTACTTCTCTTATCTTGTCAACAGGTATAACTGTTGATATCATTTTTGGAGCATACTTTGAAAGTTCCTTTCTCGGTTCTGGAATCGCTTTGAGCATTACTTCATCAAGGATATAGTCACGGGCTTTATGTGTCTTGTAAAGTGCTTCTTTCACCATTTCGGGTGTCAGACCGCTTATTTTCAAGTCCATTTGAATGGCAGTAATGCCTTCATGTGTACCTGCAACTTTGAAGTCCATATCGCCAAAGAAATCTTCCAATCCCTGAATATCTACCATTGTCATCCAACGGTCACCTTCTGTGATAAGACCACATGATATACCGGCAACAGGGGCTTTGATAGGTACACCTGCATCCATGAGTGAAAGCGTAGAACCGCATATAGAACCCTGCGACGTAGAACCGTTGGAAGAAAGAATTTCAGATACAAGTCTTATCGTATACGGGAATTCTTCTGCCGATGGAATGACAGGGACAAGAGCTCTTTCAGCCAATGCACCGTGACCTATTTCACGTCTGCCCGGACCTCTGGAAGGCTTTGTTTCACCAACGGAATATGACGGGAAATTATAATGATGGATATATCTCTTTGTCGTCTGGTCATCAATGCCGTCCATGACCTGCTGGTCACTGACAAGTCCCAAAGTCGTTACTGTCAAAACCTGCGTCTGACCTCTTGTAAACAAGCCTGAACCATGCACTCTCGGCAAAATGCCTACTTCTGAAGCAAGCGGACGCATTTCATCCATCTTTCTGCCGTCAACACGTTTCTGTTCATCAAGCAGCCAACGACGTACAATATATTTTTGTGTCTTATAAAGACATTCATCTATTTTTTCAGCCTGTTCGGGATAGATTTCATCAAATTTCTCATGAACAGCTTCATAAATAGGCTTGAGTCTTTCTTCTCTTATCACTTTATCATCTGTATCAAGGGCAAATTTGATATCTTCTATAGAAAATGCCTTGATAGCCTCGAACATTTCAGGCTCGGGATCGTTGCTCGGATATTCAAATTTAGCCTTGCCTATTTCTGCCTGTATGGATTTGATAAATGTAATGATACTTTGGTTAGCTTCATGACCTGCCATGATTCCGTTATACATTACATCATCAGGCACGATATCTGCACCGGCTTCTATCATAGCAATACGTTCGTCTGTAGATGCAACGGTAACTGCCATTTTGGAAACATCTCTCTGTTCCTTGTTCGGATTGATGACAAATTCACCGTCAACAAGTCCGACAGATACAGCCGATATTGGTCCATTCCACGGCACATCAGATATACTTAAAGCGATAGAAGTACCAACCATAGCCGCTATTTCAGGCAGACAGTCGGGATCATAAGACATTACTGTACAAACGATGGAAACATCGTTTCTCATATCTTTCGGGAAAAGCGGTCTGATAGGACGGTCAATTACTCTTGATACAAGGATTGCTTTTTCGGAAGGTCTTCCCTCTCTCTTGCCGTAACCACCGGGGATTCTGCCAAGTGCATACTGCTTTTCCTCATAGTCAACTGACAGCGGGAAAAAATCTACACCCTCTCTGGGCTTCGGTGCTGCTGTCACTGCGACGTGAACGACTGTTTCACCGTATCTTACCATACAAGCTCCGTTTGCAAGCTGAGTTGTCTTTCCCGTTTCCACTACAAGCGGACGACCTGCAAACTCTGTTTCAAATACTCTGTAATTCTCGAACATTTCTTTACCTCCAAAAAATTTTTTGAGGATTCCGGCTTAGCAATTAAACCAAAAAATAAAAAAATTATTTTCTCGTTTCACTGCTAAAATCCGAAATTTCCTCTGTTGATTCAACGCAAACAAGGCAGCCCGTAATCTTTTTTACAGACTGCCCCGAAACATTTTTTACTTACGGATACCGAGTCTTGCAATAATAGAACGATAGCGTTCAATGTCAACCTTTGTCAGGTAGTTAAGAAGACTTCTTCTCTGACCGATCATTTTGAAAAGTCCACGTCTGGAATGATGGTCTTTCTTGTGAGTCTTGAGGTGCTCGGTAAGGTCATTGATTCTCTTTGTGAGAACTGCAATCTGCACTTCGGGAGAACCTGTGTCGCCCTCATGTGTGGCATACTCTTTGATGATAGCTTCTTTTTCGGATTTCAACATTTTATTTATCCACCTTTATAAAAATTTAATCAATCCTTAATCTCAGTAATCGGCTGTGGATTCCCCGAAAGGCTTATCCCGAAAACCGAGAAAAAGGCATCAACCGCAGACTATTATATCACAATATTTTTTACTTGTAAAGATTTTTTTTGAAGTTTTATAATATTTCTTCGTAATTCCCCAAAAACGAAAATTCCGTCAGTTCTTCCGATAAAGCACATATCAATTTTATCGTATTCTTATCGTTGATATTTCCTGTAAAATCGAGATAGAAAAAATATTCAAAGTCGGTTCCCATAATAGGTCTTGACTCTATTTTCGTCAGATTCAAACCGTTTGCGGCAAATCTCGAAAGCACACTGTACAGTGAACCTGTCCTATGCGGCAACGAAAAACAAAGACTGATTTTTCCCGACTGCTCCGAAATATACATTTTTTTCGATATAACGATAAATCTCGTTTTATTATTCGGGTCATTCTGAAAGCCACGCCTGATGATATCCAGACCGTATTTTTCCGCTGCATCTTCCGAACATATCGCACCTATCGGGCTGTCATCACTTTCAGCTACCATTTTTGCCGCTGCCGCTGTACTTAAATAGGTCTTTGCACTGATATGATTGAAATTCTTCAGAAAATGTGAACACTGATACAATGCCTGATGATGTGAATAGATTTCCTTTATTTCTGAAAAATCTACACCCTTTTTGACTGCTAAAACATGATTGACGGGAATATCTATTGCCATTGATATATATAATCTGTATTTCAGCATCAAATCATACACTTCCGTAACAGAACCTGCCGAACTGTTTTCAATCGGAACAATGCCAAATTCAGCTTCTCCGCTGCATATTGCCGAAAATACGTCCTGAAATGTTGAACAAAAATTAATATGACCATTCGGAAATGCTTTGATACCTGCATTATTGGCATACGTTCCCTCTACACCAAAACAAGCTATTTTTACACTGTCATTTTTTGGAACAGTTCTTTCCGCTGTATATATCTCATTTTTGAGTTTATTTCCGCTGCCTGTCATGTCATACTGCAATGCCCTGCTCAAATCCAATATCGTTGCATACAACAGCCTTGCGTAATTTCCGTAAATGCCGGCTTTTTCAGCGGCACTGGCAAGTACTTCTTCCTCTCTGTCCCTGTTCACAACTTCCATTCCACGTTCCAATTTATATTCTGCAACTTTCTTGGAACACTCCATTCTCCTCACAAAGAGTTCTGAAAGCTGTTCATCTATTTTATCAATTTCCTCTCTTATCGGTTTCAAACTCATAATTTATGTACCTCCGAAAGTATATTCACCATAGCAAGTGCCGCTGCTGCTTCTATTACAGGTACTGCCCTCACTACGATACACGGATCATGTCTGCCGTGTATCTCCAAAACACTGTCTTTCTTTTCCTGTAAATCAACTGTATGCTGCTCTCGTGAAATGGACGGTGTAGGCTTCACGGCAACTCTGAATATGATTGGCATTCCTGATGTAATACCTCCCAATATTCCGCCATGGTGATTTGTCCTTGTTTTCACTTTATCCCCGTCATAGTAAAATGCATCATTGTTCTGACTTCCTCTGAGCTTTGAACCGTCAAAGCCTGAACCAAATTCTATGCCCTTTACAGCCGGTATGCCAAATACGATTGATGAAACGACATTTTCCACTCCGTCAAACATGGGTGAACCTGCTCCGACAGGCATTCCCGTAACGGCACATTCTATCGTTCCGCCAATGCTGTCATTTGACATTCTGCATTCCTCTATCAATTCACGCATTGGCTTTTCCTTACTTTCATCTATTAAGCCAAATACTTTCTTTGAAAGTCTTTCCATCAGTTCATCGGAAATATCCGTTGCATTGAATCTCTCATCTTCGATATTGCCTATTGACGAAATATGTGCCGCTATTTTAATGCCTCTTTTTTCAAGTATCTGACGGCATACAGAACCGGCAAATACAAGCGGTGCCGTCAATCTTCCCGAAAAATGTCCCCCGCCTCTTATATCATTGAAACCGTTATATCTTACATATCCCGTATAATCTCCGTGTGCCGGTCTGGGATTCGACATGACATTTCCGTAATCCTGTGAACGTGTATTTGTATTCCTTATTACTGCACACAAAGGCACTCCTGTTGTCGTGTCATTCAATACTCCCGACAATATCTCCGGAAAATCTTTTTCCAATCTCGGTGTAGCTGCTTTATCTTTTCCGGGGGCACGTCTGCCCATCTGCAAATATATTTCCTCCAAATCCAGCTTTTCACCTGCCGGCAAGCCGTCTATCACGACACCGATACCGTTTCCGTGACTCTCTCCGAATATCGATATTTTTATATCATTCCCCCATGACGACATCTGCCACACCTCCCAATTTCCTGTAATCTTCAAAAAATTTCGGATACGATTTACGGATACTTTCCCTATCGGATATAATAACATCTCCGTCTGCACACATTCCTGCAACTGCCATTGACATTACTATCCTATGGTCATTATATCCCTTGACTTCACCGCCATGCAGGGACTTCACGCCTTTAATAATCAATCCGTCTTTCGTTTCTTCGATATCTGCACCAAGCTTTGACAAGCCATCAGCCATTGCCGCAAGCCTGTCACATTCCTTTATCCTGAGCCTTTCGGCACCCTTTATGACAGTTTCACCTTCCGCAAATGCCGCTGTAACTGCCAATGCCGGCACCATATCAGGAATATTCTCCGCATTTATTTCTATTCCTTTCAATTCGCCACGCTTTATGATAATATTTCCCTTATCTTCCGTTATCCTTGCACCGAATCTTTTATATATCTCAACACACTCTTTATCACCCTGACGGGAATTGATATCAAGATTATTGATTGTTATTTTTCCATCAAGTGCCGCTGCTGTCATGAAAAATGCTGCCTGTGACCAGTCACCCTCTACCGTAAAACACCGTGGTTCATAACTCTGATTTCCCGATACTTTCCAGCCTGTTTCCGTCCTTTCAACATCAACACCAAATTCATGCATAATATCCGTTGTCATATCAATATAGGAAGATGACTGTAAATCAGTTGTCAATATAATTTCACTGTCACCCTCTAAAAGTGGTAATGCTAAAAGTAACCCTGTTATGAATTGTGAACTGATATTCCCTGCTATTTTATAAATTCCGCTTTCAAGCTGTCCGGATATTGCTAACGGCAAACCGCCTTTCGTCTGACAATCCACATTCTTTTCAGGCAGACATTCCAGATATATCCCTATCGGTCTTTCAGGCAATTTTCCGTGTCCGATAAATTCGGCACTGATTCCTCCTGCTGCACATACAGGTATCAAAAACCTCAGTGTAGAACCGCTTTCACCGCAATCCAGACATACCTTTTTATTACGGAAAGTATTTGTTCCGTCAATCGACAGTGCTTTTCCGTCAAACTCGATATCCGCACCTAATCTCTGCATACACTCTATCGTCGCCTTGATATCGTTTGATAAATCAACAGGCGATAAAATACTTTTGCCTTTTGCCAGTGCCGCACATATAATTGCCCTGTGTGCCGCACTCTTTGACGGCGGCATGGATATCGTTCCGCAAAGGCTGCTTTTCTTTACTCTTACCTTTCCCAACTCTCCACTTCCCTTTTCTTGAATTCTCCGTATATCATATCACAACATTTCAAAACAGTCAAATAAAAAAGCAGTTATACTTTTATTTTTCATTAAGTACAACTGCTCAGTCGGGGTTATATCGTATTTTGATTTGTATTCAATTTCATTTTGTCCATGAGTTTAAGCATAGGCGGTATTGCTGCAATCTGTACGGCACTCATGATAACTACCTGCCATATTCTCATACCTACTCTTGTAAAATAAAACTCAATGAACATACTGTCCTGTGAATTATATGTGAGATATGCTATCCATATAGTTGTTATAAACAAGCTGACAATAAGCTGCGTAATACCTACAGAAGCAAGTACACGCCATATTTCCGTACCTTTTTTCAGAAATAAGCCGTATATCAATCCGGACAAGGCATAAGTTATCGTTATAGGCGGAAACCATGCTCCGACAGGATGTATAATGCAGCCGATGATATCACCGAAACCTGCCACCAATGCACCGCCCATACCGCCGTAAAGTCTTGCGGCTATGACAACGGGTATGAATGACAAACTGATTTTGATAGTTGCTGTATGTATCTCCAGTATGCCAAGCACTGCCTGTACAGCCATCAGTACAGCAATCACTGCAATCGTCTGAACAGAACTTTTGATATTGAGCCTTTTTCTTTCAAACTGATTTTTTACCATAAAAAATACCTCCTTGTTACTTGCAGAAATCCCTGAAATAATAAGAAGGCATTGAAATATACCACTTAATATTATCGTTTACAGCGGGATGCAATCCGTGTACCGCAAGAATCGCTCTTTTCGTTCAGATGACAACTCCCCGTTCACCTGACACTTAACGCAACACAAATTTACTCTGCATGAGATAATATACCATACATATATGAATTTGTCAATATTCAATTTTTATTTTTTATATATTCATCAATGGCTTTTGCGGCAGCTTTTCCGGCACCCATAGCCAATATGACCGTTGCCGCACCCGTTACAGCGTCACCGCCTGCATAGACACCTTCACGACTTGTCATGCCGCTGTCACCGTCTGTTACGATACAGCCACGCTGATTTGTTTCCAATCCCGGTGTAGTCGTTCTTATCAGCGGATTCGGACTTGTACCTATCGCCATAATAACCGTATCAACATCAATGACAAGTTCACTGTCGGGCTTTTCAACAGGTCTGCATCTTCCGCTTGCATCAGGCTCACCCAATTCCATTTCCACGCATTTGACACCATTCACCATGCCTTTTTCATCACCCAATATCTCAACGGGATTTGTCAGGGTTCTGAAGATAATGCCCTCTTCTATTGCGTGTTCCACTTCTTCTTTACGTGCCGGCATTTCATTACGGCTTCTTCTGTATATGATATATACATTTTCCGCACCCATTCTTTTGGCACACCTTGCGGAATCCATTGCAACATTTCCTCCGCCTACAACCGCAACATTCTTACTGTGCATGATAGGTGTCTTGGAATCCTTTTTATATGCCTTCATCAAGTTGATTCTCGTCAGATACTCATTGGCGGAATAAACTCCTTTCAGGCTTTCACCGGGAATATTCATGAATCTCGGCAAGCCCGCTCCGCTGCCTATATATACAGCTTCATTCCCCATTTCAAACAACTCGTCAACTGTCAGAACTTTACCTATCACCATATTGGTTTCTATATCTACACCAATGGCTTTCAGGTTATCTATTTCATTCTGCACAATGATTTTCGGAAGTCTGAATTCCGGTATGCCATAGACAAGCACACCGCCTGCCAGATGCAGTGCTTCATATACAGTAACTTTATATCCCATTTTTGCAAGGTCGCCGGCAGCGGCAAGACCACTTGGTCCCGAACCTACGATTGCCACTCTATGACCATTGGAAACAGGCATTTTCGGTTTTTCTTTGGAATGTTCCCTGTGATAGTCTGCGGACAGACTCTGCCGCACACTGCCGGAAGTGAACTTGACTGCGATATGATTTCATAAGCCCCTTCCATATCTTCATTAACGATTCTTTCTATAAATGCAGGTATATCTATTGACACCGGACACGCTGAACGGCATGGCTTATTTTTACAATTCATACATCTTTTGGCTTCTTCAACAGCCATCTCATAAGTATATCCGAGTGCCACTTCATCAAAATTGTTTTTTCTTATATCCTGTTCCTGTACGGGCATAGGACATTTCTTCGGGTTCATATTTCTCTGGATAGGCATTTTATTTATCCCCCTGTTTCATCAGATTACAATTCTTATCTCTCATATGGCTTTCAAAATCTCTGTATATCGTTCCCCTATGCATTGCTTCATCAAAATCAACAAGATGTCCGTCAAAATCGGGACCGTCTACACAGGCAAATTTCGTCTGACCGCCCACTGTAAGCCTGCAGCCTCCGCACATTCCCGTTCCGTCTATCATGATAGGATTCATGCTCACAATGGTCTTTATCCCGTATTTCTTGGTAAGCAGACAGACAAATTTCATCATCACAAGCGGTCCTATCGCTATGACTTCATCATATTGATTTCCCTCTTTAATCAGTTCTTCAAGGGCATTTGTTACAAGTCCCTTTGTGCCGTAACTGCCGTCATCGGTCATGATACAAAGCTTTGAACTGACTTTTTTGAATTCATCTTCCAATATGACAAGTTCCTTATTTCTGAAACCTGCAATGCTATGAACTTCGCAGCCAAGACTTGACAATTTCTTCGCAATGGGGTATGCTATTGCACAACCGACACCGCCTCCTATCACTGCCACTTTCTTTAAACCGTCCGTTTCACTGGGCTTGCCGAGAGGTCCGACAAAGTCATGCAGACATTCTCCCTCATTCAGTGTATCCAGCTCCATCGTCGAGCCGCCCACAATCTGATATATAATCGTTACAGTACCTTTTTCACGGTCAAAATCCGCTATTGTCAGCGGTATTCTTTCGCTGTCCTCTTTTGCCCTTAAAATGATAAACTGACCGGGTTCTGCCTTTTTGGCAATCAGCGGTGCCTGTATATCCATCAGAGATACAGTCGGGTTAAGTGATTCTTTCCTCAATATCCTATACATAAAAATACATTCCCTTCTTTATCCTTTCTTTGCGGGGACTTCCGCATGGCAATTATAACATAATGGCAATTATAACATATTTTTTATAATTATACAATACAAATCTTTTAATTCTGACGAAAAATAATATTTGTATTTACAATATAAACCAAAGCTATTATAATGTTAATATAAAACATTTTATTTTTATTGATGAATCGAAAAAATAGTATTATAATACAATTAAGGAGCGGTTTGTGTGTCAAAAATGAATATTTATACAAAGTATAGAACCCCCCGGAATTTTAGCTTACTGTCTTTAAAACTAATAGAAAAGGGGCAAGATTTATGCTGCACGAAGAATTTATGAGCTTAAAGGAAACAGGCAAAAAAGGCAATTTTTTGCTGCCGTTTGTTGTTTCAAGAACGGTCATGCCTGATTTCTACACTACTTTTCCTATGCACTGGCATCAGGAAATGGAAATTATTTACATCGAAAACGGAGAATTTGAGGAAACCATTGACTTTGAAACTTATCATGTCAAAAAAGGTGATATTGTCATTGTTCCTCCGTGTGTACTGCACTCTTTCCGACAGTACGAAAATGAAAGAACCGTTTTCAAAACAATCATGTTTGATTTCAGTATGCTGACAGGAAATACCACTGACGCCTGCTCAATCAAATATTTCAATCCCTTTCTGGAAGGAAATTATACTTCCCCGAAAATCATTTCACCGTCAGATGTACACTATTCCGAGCTTCGTGAATGTATCCTTGAAATTCTCTCTACTCATGCCAAGCTGGGAAATTTCTATGAGTTACAGATAAAATCGGAACTCTATCAATTATTTTTCATACTTTTCAAATATTTCTTTAAATGTCAGAACGGAAATCTGCCTATCAAGGACAGCACTACCAGAAATATCAAAATCATCCTTGACTATATCGCAGAAAATTATGCAAAGACCATCTCCATAGATGAACTTGCGGAACAGGTATCCCTCAGCAAGCACTATTTCATGCGTTTCTTCAAAAAATATATGGGAACGACCTGTATCGAATACATAAACGACTATCGCCTTAACAGAGCCGCCAATCTTCTTATCACTACAAGATTACAGATAACGGAGATTGCCATGAGTATAGGCATTACCAATTTGTCGTACTTCAACCGCATATTCCGCAAAAAATATAACATGACACCCAAAGAATACCGTTCCTATATCGATAAAAACAATATCTGAAAGCAGCCTTGCCGGACAAATACATATCCGGCAAGGCTGCTTTAATTAAACAAAAAGCAGAACACACTGTCCTGCTTTAAAACATCTGAATTTTCTCCGGACATCATGCGGAAGCATTGAGCTTGCGAGCCAAAGATGACTTCTTTCTTGAAGCAGTATTCTTCTTGAGGATACCTTTTGCAGCAGCCTGATCGATCTTCTTGATTGCAACACGAACAGCCTGATCTTTGTCGGCAGCATTCGTTTCAACAGCAGCCTCTGCTTTTTTAAGGCTTGTCTTGAGCGCACTCTTTACGATCTTGTTGGCAGCAGTCTTTGCAGCAGCAACCTTTACACGCTTCTTAGCTGATTTTATATTCGGCATAGTACATACACACCTCCTCTTTCCACTTGCGTACAGTTAATTATATCAACTATTTTCCAAAATTGCAATAGTTTTTTCAAAAAAATTTTTATATTGCAATATTTCCGATTATATGCTAATATTTTATTCGTCAGAAAGGAGGGAAATATTCCTATGTCCGAATTTTCAGGCTGCGACAGCTGCTCAAACTATGTATATAACGAGGACTTTGAATATTATGAATGTCTTGTCGGACTCGATGAAGACGAATACGCCAAATTCATTTCAGGAAGTATGTCATCATGTCCTTACTACAGCCCTGATGACGAATACAAAATCGTGAAAAAACAAATGTAAAGGAGCTTTTCAATGAAATTCATTCTCTATGCGATTTACGGCTGTATTATCGGTGTTGCCAATATCATTCCCGGCGTCAGCGGCGGCACTATGGCTGTGATTCTCAACGTATATGACAAACTCATTGATTCCGTCATAGGAATTAAAAAACACGTCAAAGAAAGTCTTGCTTTTCTCATACCCGTTGCCATAGGAGGCGGTCTCGGAATTTTCGGTTTCTCCAAACTTCTCAAATATCTCCTCGAAAATTTCCCCATGCCGACTTTTTTCTTTTTCATAGGTCTTATTTTAGGCACTGTCCCTCTGATATTCAAAAAAATCATCACTTCGGCTGACGGTAAGAAAAAATTCAATGCGTACACTCTCATTCCTTTCGCTGTATTTTTCGGCATTATGATAGCATTGTCCTTTTTCAATACCGAAAATTCATCTTCCACTCAGATTCAGCTGGACTTCATTAACTGGATATATCTTTTCTTCGTTTCGGCATTAGCCGCCATGTGCATGATTATTCCCGGTGTCAGCGGCTCCATGATTCTTATGATATTCGGATTTTATTCAACCGTTCTCGGTGCGGTAGCCGATATCTTCAAAAATTTCTCCGGTAGTGTCATGATATTGATTCCTGCCGGTCTTGGCATTGTAGTCGGACTGCTTGGCGGCGTGAAACTCATAGATGTATGCCTTAAAAAATTCCCTCAAATGACCTTTGCCGCAATCCTCGGCTTAATGCTGGGTTCACTTCTCTCCATATACAACAATTCCGGCTTCGCATTCAACATTCAGGGTATTGCCGCCATTATCTCTCTCTTATTCGGATTTGCTGTCGCTTTCATCTTCGGCAACGAAAAACTCAAACAAAAATTTTCCAAAGACAAAAAATAAGTCCCTGACCTGAACAGAATTTCTGCTCAGGTCTTTTTTTGCCTTCAAAAACAACCGATACTCTGCACTGCGTCATTCAGTTTCAATATTTTAGCGTGTTCCGAAAGAAATTCATTCAGCAAATTATCCTTTTTGCAGTCATCGCAAAATTCATTTAAAATATCTATATACTTTGCCTTCAGCCGTGAAGGCGATTTTATCACAAGATAATATTCCTCTCTGTACCAATATGCCGAACTGAAAAATTTATCCCTTTTCATACGATACAATGCTTTCAGGCATGAAAGAAAATTTTCGGCTGTACAAAATGTAAAAATATATGAATTGTCATAATACTTCACCCGATATATTTTCTTCCTTGCAGACAGCGTAACTAAAAGCAAACAGCCTTTTTCATATTTCAATGCCTCTATCATGATTCTCTTGTTATTAAAATTAACACCGGTTTTTTCCGATGCACAAGCCATTATCTCTTTCAGTACCGTCTTTGAATGTGTTTCCGAAAAATTCAGGCTCTCGAATGTGATATCATATTTTTCCATATCTCCTGCACAAAGTGAAATGATTATTCTTGAGGTGTCAATCTTTTCAATATTCATCACAGCTCACTCCAAATATAATTCTCTCTTAATATAATATTAAAAAACACCCCTTTTTGCAATTAATTTTTTTTGGAAACATACCATAAAAATTCCTTGAAAGGCAATTTCATTCCCATTGAATATATCTTTTCCGTGTGATAAAATTTATAAAAAAGCAAAGGACTGTCCGCTATGAAAAAATTTCTCAAAACAAAACAATTTTGGTTCATAATGCTTATGCCTGTTTCAGTCGCTCTGATTGTTTCTGCTAAATATATCAGCGGTTTTGCCGATTTTTATCGCACTCATATATATCAGTACATTTCACTCATATTCAATCATATCACAGGCATATTTCCCTTTTCACTCGCTGAAATAATTCTTATTACTCTGCCTTTTGTATTCATTGTCTATATCCTATTCACTGTCAAAAAAACAATGAAATCTGCACAAAAATTCAAATCAATCCTGAACAGCCTTTTGAATCTGCTTTGCGTGGTGTCTGCCATATTTTTTACATTCACAGCCAACTGCGGTATCAATTACTACACTTCCGATGTCGCACACTCCATGCATATCCATATACAGCCCGTTTCGACAGATGAACTTTATAAAACTTGTGTGTATCTTGCACAGCAAGCCTCTGATATACGAAAATATCTCCATGAAGATGAAAACGGTATAACCATTCTTTCCGATAATGCAAATGAACGTGCCAAAAACTGCGTCAATCAATTTCTTCATGCTAATTGTTCTGTACCTAAGAATGTGATTTTTTCAAAAGTTATGTCTTATCTTAATATAACGGGTGTATACTTTCCTTTTACTCCGGAAGCGAATGTAAATACAGATGTGCCCGATTTTTCCATACCTGCCACAATGTGTCATGAACTGGCACACGTTAACGGTATCATGCGGGAAGATGATGCAAATTTTATCGCCTTTTTATCATGTATTCATTCCAATGACTATGAATTTGCTTATTCCGGTTATACTATGGCTATGATATATGCTTCCAATGCACTCTACAAGGCAGACCAAAATAAATACACCGATTTCATATCATATCTCAATGACGGTGTTATCAGGGACTTGAATGCACAATCTTCTTACTGGGAAAAATTCAAATCTCCCGTTGCGGAAACAGCCGCCAATATAAACGATGCCTATCTTAAATCCAACTCCCAATCCGACGGCATCAAAAGCTACGGCAACATGGTTGACCTTACGATTGCCTATCTGAAAGATAAAATATAAAAAAACTCTGTACAAATCCTAAAAAATTGTGTATAATACTTTCAAAAGGAGTTGATACTTTTGAAGAAAATGATTCTTGCAGATAATTTGGAAATGAATAAAATCATTCTGTCCGAGATATTCGGGAAAGAATATGAAATTATACAGACCAACAACAATGATGAATTCATGCATTTGATTATGCACTATAAAGAGGAAATTGATGTTATCCTTATCAATGAATACATCGCTGAAAAAATCCCGGCAGAAAAAATCGAGCTTTGTGAAAAACTTAAAATTTTCAAAAATACCCCTGTTATACTTATTCTTAATCAGGGACATTCCAACATGAAAAAAAGACTTCTCATGCCTTTCAGTGACGTGGTACATTCACCCGTGAATCCCTATACCGTCAAAAGACGTGTCCAGAACCTTACCGAGCTTTTTCACATCAAGGAAACCCTCGAAAATCGGGTTGACCGACAGATGAAAAAAATTTTTGAACAGGACGAGGCTCTCAAAAACAAACAGAAAAAAATCAATACCATCAATAATGATATGCTCGATGTTCTCAGCATGGTTATCGAATACCGTGACGTTGAATCGGGAAAACATATCAGACGCATACAGAATTTTACCAATGTACTTCTTCATGCTCTTGCCGACAAATATCCGAAATATCACCTCGATGAAGAAAAAATTGCACTTATCACTTCCGCTTCATCTATGCATGATATCGGTAAAATCGCCATACCCGATTCCATTCTGCTCAAACCCGGCAGACTTACTCCCGAAGAATTCCAAATCATGAAACAACACGCTGCCAAGGGATGTGAAATCCTTGAACAGATAGATTCCGTTGAAAAAAATGACTATTATAAATACTGCTATGATATATGCCGTTATCACCATGAAAAATATGACGGTTTAGGTTATCCCGACGGACTTGCAGGTGATGAAATTCCGATATGGGCTCAGGTTGTTGCCATTGCCGATTGCTATGACGCATTGACAAGCAAGCGTTCCTATAAAGATGCCTTTTCCCATGAAAAAGCCGTTGAAATGATAAGAGACGGTGCCTGCGGTACATTCTCCGATGAAATTCTTGACTGCTTCGGCATGGTTCTGCCGAAATTCAAGGAACTTGCTTTCAAATATGCCGATAAAGATATCCCTCCCAAAGAAAATACCATCAGCAAATATATATCCGACAATCAAAACGATATCTATTCCAAAATGAGCCGTGATGACCTGATTGGCATGATCGAACATCAGAAAAATCTGCTTCGGGAAACTCATCAGAAAGATACCGATGTTTTCTATGCCGGTACGGATTACATATTTGAATTTGACCTGATTCATGATACCGTGCATGAAAGAAAAGGCAGTATCAAAGATATCTGCGGATATATCCCCAAAAATTATGAAGAAGCTGTCAAATTGATGTCCGAAAACTGCTCCAATGACTATAAAAATGAATTTCCTAAAAAATTCAGACTCAACAATATTAAAAATGAAACCGTTATATTTGAATGTCTTATGAAACTTTCAGACGGAAATTTTTCCAATGTCCGTCTTGCCGCTGTCCCTGTATGCGAAAATGACAGAATATCCAGAATATTCCTGAGCATGATTGAACTCCATGACACAGTGTTCAATAACATATATAAAACTTCCAAAAATCACGATACCATAACGGGTTTATGGAACCTCAACGGCATTAAAAAGGAAATTGACGACTATCTCAAACATACAGGCAGAAACGGCTATCACCTTATGGTACTCGTCGACGGTGACGATTTCAAAAAAATCAATCAGTCCACAAGCTATAAATTCGGAAATGAAATACTTGCCAGACTTGCCGTTGAACTCCGCAGGCAAATCCCTGACAATGCATTGATTGCCCGTGTGGAAGACGATAACTTTCTCATATTCATCAAGGACTGTCCCGACAGAGAAGAATGTCTGCTGGCAGTAGAGGATATTTTCAGGGCATACCGTCAGGATTTCATATACAATGACACTGTTTCCGTTCATACCACTTCTTCTGTCGGTGCCGTACGTTACCCCTCCGATGGAGAGGATTTCGATACGCTCTTTGAAAATGCCTCCCGAACCGTTGAACTCGTGAAACTCAATGGCAAAAATATGTATATGTTCTATCACCCCAACATGAAAGACAACTGGAAAATAGAAAAATCTCCCGTATCAGACCTTGCCAAAAAAGAAAACAACATTGTTACAATCAATTTTCAAAAATATCTCATTCCCGTAATCAATTCTTCCAACGGGAGAATCATCGCTTATGACTTCATTGAAACCCTCGGAAACAATGAAAACGACTTTTCTTATATATACAACCTGTCAGGTGAAAATATCTCCGCTTTCAGTCTGAGCAGCATCGGCAGACTTATATCCGAAATCCATGCCATGCAGGAAAATAATATCATTCTCCCTAAACTCTCCCTGATTACCTCTTTTGAAAGCGGCGATACCGAAAATATCATCATTGCCCTCAATGAAATCCTGCATAAATATCCCCTTAAACACAATAATATATGCCTTATGCTCCCTCAGAGCATGATAGATGATATGTCCGTCAATACCCTTTCCCTGTTCTTTGCCGAAATCAAAAATCTGGGCTTTGAAACAGGTGTCTATAATTTCGGTTCAGAAAATTTCAATATCAAGTGCTTTGCAGACAGGTTCTTCGATAAAATCATTTTTTCCGAAAACTTTCTCTCCGGCATATCCGACGGCATCTATCCCGCTGACCTCATGGTCTATTTCCTCAGTTATTTCGCAAAAATAGGCATATTCACCGAAATGCCTTCCGGTATCAGTGATGAACTGATACGAATCATAAAGCAAAAAACTTCTGTCAATTTCGGTATCCATAAACAGCAGTTCATACCCCTTGAAGATTTCAAAAAGCAAATGCAGTCTTCCTCTGCCGTTGTCGAATACCCTGTACTCAGCCATGAAAATACCTCTCTCGTCCTGAGTGAAAAAATGTATGACACAGTTCTTGAACAAACCAAATCTTTTATCATGGAATGGACTCCAAAGCTCGATAAAATCAAATTATCCGGCTCTTTCCGTAAACTCTACGGCTATGAACCCGATTTTGACGACTTTATCAAAAATCTTGAAGACTCCGTATTCATTCATCATGACGATGTAAGCAAATTCATTGAAAAAATCAATTCCGCACGTTCCGAAATTAACTGCTCCGATACATTTATCCGTATCTACAGCAAAAAAACCGGCTCTTATTCATGGAACAAAGTCAAATTTGCCGCTATCCGCAATACTGCCAATATCCCTGTAAAAATTATTGCAGTATTTGCAGATATGTCCGATGAAAGCGAAACCTTCCTTGACGAAAAAAGAAAGGACAGAACCGATTTTATTACCAATCTCTATAATAAACGTGTCACGGAAAACAAAATTAAAAGCTGCCTTTATGATGAAAAAACCTTCACCGGCAATTCCCTTATTATCGCTGAAATTGAAGGATATGATGAACTCGAAAATGCTCTCGGTTCCGTTTTTGCCAATGCCGTCCTCAAAGAAACCGCTGAAAATATCCGTGAACTTTTCCGTGATACCGATATCATAGGCAAAAGCAGCGGCAACAGATTTCTGATTTTCGCCAAAGGAATGGGCTACTGTGACAAACTGATTGAAAAAGCTGAACAGATATGTGCCGTTATCAAAAATAACTATCAATCCGAAAATGCAACCGTCAAAATTTTCGGCAAAGCCGGTATCAGCATATTCCCACGTGACGGCACAACCTATGAAGAACTCTATTCCAATGCACTCAAAGCTCTCGATATATCAAAAAAATTCCTGTCCAAAGATATCGCTTTTCCCTTTGATGCAGAAACTGACAGAAAACTCCTGCATGATTAAGAATTATTAAAATATTTTCCCGAAATATATTCATTCAGGTGTATTTTTGCATTTGACGGAAACAATGATATGGAGTATAATGATTAAATCGGCTGAATCTTGCCGAAAGGAAGGAAAGAAAAAATGATATATCTTGAAAACATCTCAAAGGTGTATTCAAACGGCACGCAGGCTCTTAAAAACATCTCCCTGAATATCGATGACGGGGAATTCGTTTTTATTGTCGGTCCGTCCGGTGCCGGAAAAAGTACATTTTTGAAACTGCTGATCCGTGAGGAAAAGGCAAGCTCCGGAAAAATTAAAGTCGGCTCTTATGACCTTATGAAGATAAGACGTGGAAAAATCCCCTATCTCCGCAGAAAAATGGGCATCGTCTTTCAGGATTTCAGGCTCATTGCCAAAATGAATGTCTATGACAATGTCGCTTTTGCCATGCGTGTGACAGGCTCTCCCGAAAGGATTATCAAAAAACGTGTGAAAGAAGTCCTTCGTCTTGTCGGTCTGGAAGGAAAGGAAAAAAGAAAACCCAATGAAATTTCAGGCGGTGAACAGCAGAGAGTAAGTCTTGCCCGTGCTCTCGTCAATCAACCCGATATGATCATCGCTGATGAACCTACCGGAAATATCGATCCCGAACTCTCATTCGATATCATGAAACTCCTTGTCGAAATCAACAACACCGGCACAACGGTTATTATCGTCACACATGAACATGACCTGGTTAAAGAATTCGGCGGAAGAATCATTACCATTGATGACGGCGAGATCAAAAGCGATCAAAAATATCCTGCCAGATATCATAAAACGGAGGCAAACAAAACATGAAAATTTTCTATCTGATTAAAGAGGGATTCAAAAATATCTGGACAAACCGCATGATGTCCCTTGCATCAGTTGTTGTCCTCGTTTCATGCCTTATCATTACAGGTGCGGCTTCTCTCATATCCCTGAACGTCACCACTCTTATTTCCAAAATCAGTGATGATGACCAAATTACAGTCTATCTTGACTATGACCTGAATGACCTGAAATCCATCAAACTCGGTTCACAGCTCTCTAAAATCTCCAATATCGAATCATACAGCTTTTACTCAAGGGACGATGCCATCAAACAATATGAAGAGATCCTCGGAAATATCTATGAAAGTATGCAGGACGACGGCAACCCCTTCGGAAATGCCTATAAAGTCAAATTGGCAGACCTCTCTGAATACCAATCCACTGTCGAGGAAATCAAAAAAATTGAAGGCGTCAGCTCCGTCAGCGACAGAAGCGATATTGCAGGCAAACTGACCAAACTCAACTATTTCGTTACAATCGTCGGTTCATGGGTGGTACTCATTCTTGCTATCGTCACTCTCTTTATTATCTCCAACACCATCAAAATGACTATGTATTCCAGACGCTATGAAATCAGCATCATGAAATCCGTTGGTGCCACTAATGCCTTTATCCGTGTGCCCTTTATCATCGAAGCTATGGTGATTGGTCTTGTATCCGGTCTTGCTGCCGCAGGTGTGATATGCGGTGTTTATATGCCTGTCAGAACTGCCGCTGCAAGCATTATCGGCTTTATTGCCGAATCCACTTTCACTGTCGATCAGCTTATGCTTCCGATTTTTGCGGTTATGTCTGCAGTCGGTGTCCTTATCGGTCTGATAGGCGGTTCTATCTCTATCGCCCGCTATCTTAACAAAGAAGGAGGAGAAATTATTGGCTGGTAAATTTATCAAATTCACGTCAGCTCTTGCGGCAATCTCCGTGATACTCTCCGTATCCGCCATGAAAAATACCCTTGCCTTTGACGTTGAAGAAAACTCCCTTGAACGAGAAAGAATTGCACAGGAAAATTCCGAAATTCTTGAAAATATCAAAAACAATCAAAAAGACATCAAAGATAAACAGGCTTACAGCAAACAACTTCAACACCAAATACAAGAACTTACGAAAAAAATAAAAGAAAGTAATGAGCACATCAAAACTCTCAATGAAAATATCAAGGAAAAACAGCGTCTTATTGATGAAAAACTCAAGGAAATCGCTGACCGCCTTGAACTTCTCCGTACAAGACTCAGAGCTGTCTACATGGCCGGCGATACTTCTTCCCTTGAAATTATCCTCGGTGCCAAAAGTTTCGATGACTTCATCGACAAGGCTCAGATGATAAAAAGTATCTCCGACTACGACTCCAATCTGATAAGCGGTCTTCAGAAAAAAATGGACGCTATCAGTGCAGAACAAAAACAGCTCAAACAAGATAAGGCTGACGTTGAAGCAGAAAAAAAACTCCTTGAAGAAAATAAAAAACAAGTCAATGACCTGTCCCGTGAAAATCAGGTTCTCATTGAAGAACTGATCAGTGAAAACCGTGACCTCAGAGATGACATGAAAGAAAACCAGGCTCGTCAGAAAGCTCTTGAAGAAGCTCTTGACCAGTATAACAAGGAAATGGCGGAAAAAGCCCGTCAGGAACGTATCGCCCGTATGCTCGAACTGCAAAGACAGGCAAGAGCCAACAATATTCCCCCTGAAATACTCGTTCAGCCTGTCGGTGATGAATACGTCTGGCCCTGCCCCGGTTATTCCTATCTGACTGCTCTCTTTGATGAAGAAAGATATTACGGCATACATGGCGGTATCGACATCGCCGGCGGAGGCATATACGGTGCCAATGTCATAGCCTGTGCAAGCGGTACCGTAATTTATGCCGCTATGATTTGCCCCCATGATTACGGCAAGGAGGCAAGCTGCGGCTGCGGCGGCGGTTTCGGAAATTACATCATGATTGACCACGGCAGCGGCAAAATGTCTGTTTATGCACATCTCTCCGGTATCATCGTTGAACCCGGTCAGCAGGTGCAGGCAGGTCAGGTCATCGGCTATGTCGGTACAACCGGCTATTCAACCGGTCCCCATCTCCACTTTGAAACACGCTATGACGGCATACGCTATGATCCTTTACTTGAATTTGAATAAATCTCTTGACTTTTCAAAAATTATGTGATATAATCCCATTGTCAATTAAATAAATACTACTTATCAAGAGCGACTGAGGGAACAGGCCCTTTGAAGTCCGGCAACCTGCTTTTTTGTAAGGTGCCAAATCCTGCGGTGTATTTGCCGAAAGATGAGCATTTTATATAGCTGTTCGGCTTTGTCGGACAGCTTTTTTCATTAAGGAATATCAATTTGAAAGGAAGTTTTTTAAATGGCAAAATTCTTATTTACATCTGAATCCGTTACAGAGGGACATCCCGACAAACTCTGTGACAGAATTTCTGATTCCGTACTTGATGCACTGATTGCACAGGATCCTAATTCCCACGTTGCCTGTGAAGTTACTGCCGCTAAAGGTCTTATTCACATCATGGGCGAAATTTCTTCAAAAGGCTCTGTCAATGTCGAGGATATCGCCAGAAAAGCTATGGCGGATATCGGTTACGACTCCCCCGAAAGCGGTTTTGACGGAAATGCCTGTGCCGTCATTTCTTCCCTCAACTCCCAGTCTGCCGATATCGCTATGGGTGTGAATGCCGCCTTTGAATCCCGTGAAGATGACTCCGATGAACTCAATAAAATCGGTGCAGGCGACCAGGGTATTATGTTCGGCTTTGCCTGTGACGAAACTCCCGAACTTATGCCCCTTCCTATCTCACTCGCACATAAACTTGCCAAACGTCTTACCGATATCCGCAAAAACGGTACTCTCCCCTATCTCCGTCCCGACGGCAAAACGCAGGTGACTGTTGAATATGAAAATGATACCCCTGTCAGAATCGATACCGTTCTGATATCTACCCAACATTCCGAAGATGTGGACATTCCCACTATCAAAAATGACCTTATCGAAAATGTCATCAATCCCATTATTCCCGAAAATCTCATTGATGAAAATACAAAAATCCTCGTCAATCCTACCGGCAGATTTGTTATCGGCGGTCCTGTAGGCGATTCCGGATTGACAGGCAGAAAAATTATTGTCGATACTTACGGCGGTTATTCACGTCACGGCGGCGGTGCCTTTTCAGGAAAAGACCCTACAAAAGTGGACAGAAGTGCCGCTTATGCCGCCCGTTACGTTGCCAAAAATATCGTTGCCGCTAAACTTGCCAAAAAATGTGAAATTCAACTTTCCTATGCCATAGGCGTTGCAAAGCCCGTTTCCGTGTTCGTTGAAACTTTCGGCACAGGTGTCGTTTCCGATGAAGTCCTCACCAATGCCGTTAATAAAGTCTTTGACCTCCGCCCTGCCGCTATCATCAAAGAACTTCAGCTCAATAAACCCATCTATACTCCTCTTTCCGCCTACGGTCACATGGGACGTGAAGATTTAGGCGTATCTTGGGAAAAAACAGATAAAATTCAGGCTCTCCTTGACGCTGTAAAATAAAAAAATCATGCCTGCCGCTGAAAATTTCAGTGACAGGCATTTTAATTTCATATCACATTCTGTATTGCTGCGTATGCCGAATCAAAATCAGATTTCGTTACCAAAAGCGATATCTGCGATTCACTTGTCGTTATCAGTCTTATATCCGTTCCGACATCTGCCGCACATCTGAATATCCTTGCCGCTACGCCCGGACAATTCTCCATGCCCGGATCATTGACAGATATCTTGCAGTTTCCGCTGCTGACAATCGGCTTGATACTGCCGTCATTCAGCTTTGATGTATAACCTAATATCTTTATCAGGTCATCATCATTTATCGTGAATGACAGGCTTGTCATGGAACTCTGCACCGGTGACAGCGATATCATGTCTACATCTACGCCCATTTCCGCTATCTTTTCAAATACTTCCGATACAAAACTGATATCTGCCGGTATGTTCTGCAACGTTATCAGAGTGATATCATCACTTACAACTATTGACTGCATTATAATCCCGTTACTGAAAACTTATAAAAAGTTATAAAATCAACTTTTACGTTCCATTCCTTGTTCACCGTGTCCACTTTTGATAATAAATCTACTCATGTTTGATATGACACTCCGAAGGCTTAAATTCCCCGCTAACGTACGGGTACATAT
>CADCJK010000030.1:0-14383 GCA_902801715.1 uncultured Ruminococcus sp.
TTGAACCATATTGCACCGTCTTTTTCATAGGTATGACCTTTTTCCGTAAGGAGTGCAACGATATTTTTAACAGAGCCGTCATTGTGCAGAGTGCTTTCCCTGAACCAGTTGTCATATTTTATCCTGTATTTGAGCAAATCCCTTTCCAAGCCCTCTATATTGAGCGGGAGAGCGTAGGCAACGAGAGCCTTTCTTCTTTCTTCGGAAGAAGTTTCAACGAATTTATCACCATGAATAGCGGCAAAGTTCTTTGCATGGTCGATGATATCCTGACCGTGATAAGCATCTTCGGGAAGTTCATAGCCCTCTTTATATATTTGCATATAGCGTATTTCAAGGGAAGTTGCAAATTTCTCTATCTGATTGCCTGCGTCATTGACATAGAATTCTCTTTCGACTGTATAGCCTGCATAGTCAAGTACGCTTGCAAGGGTATCGCCCAATGCACCGCCACGGGCATTACCAACGTGCATGGGACCTGTCGGATTGGCTGATACAAATTCCACTAAAATTTTCTTTCCCTGACCGTAATCGGCACGTCCGTAATTTTTGCCCTCATTTTTGATTTCTTCCAGAACTGCCGAATAGAAAGACCTGTCATAGAAGAAATTGATGAATCCGGGACCGGCAATTTCAAATCTTGCAAGATTGGTACCGTCAAGACTGATATTATCCGTGATAATTTCGGCAATTTTTCTTGGTGCGAGCCTGAAAGCCCTTGCAGATACCATAGCGGCATTGGTAGCCAAATCGCCGTGAGAGCGGTCTGCAGGAGTTTCAATCGTGAAATCGGGTATCTGAGCTTCTTTGGAAAGCAATTCTTTTTCCTGAGCTTTTGCAAAAGCGTTGATAATTGCCTGTTTAAGATTCTTTACTGTCTGAATGGCTGTCGGCATTCATTTCTACCTCCTCTAATTTAATGTTAAGTTCGTTGATACTTGCCAGTTCGGATTGTACATCTATGGTATAGTGTACTCTGATAGTACCGCCTTTGTCGTTAAGATTGACTTTCACGCTGTCGGTGAAAATACCGAGTGATATCATGCCGAAAGCGGTGATATATTCACACTTGTGTCTGACACCCTGTTCGAGCATGAGATTATGATTTTCCGTACCGCCCTTCATGACGGTCACGACATTTTCAGGCGATACTTTTATAGTAGTTCTGTAAGTCTGTTTCGGGTTCATGGTATCATATTCCGTATAGGAAATATATCTGCTGCCGTTTTTGGTCATATAGGCAGCCCTTGTTTTGAGGTCGATTTTATCGGAATGACCGTCAACCGTCTGTTTTCCCTCAACAGAAAGAATATAATTTTCTTCCATTGTTTTCTCCTGTCTTAAAAAAATTTCCGTTTTAAAGCGTGATATGATAGACATCTTCGATATCGCTGTGACCGAGAAAAATCTGAGCGGTTTTTCTGAAATCCTCTACGGTATCGCTTACATAGTAGACGGATTCGCCTTTATCGGTATTTGGATTGAGCAGATTATTTTTTTTGAGCATTTCAGCGGCATATACAGCGGTTTCCTTGCCTGAATCAATGAGAGTAACGCTGTCACCGAGATAATTCTGAATTGCCTTTGCGATAATCGGGAAATGCGTACAGCCGAGTATGAGCGTATCTATTTTCATGTTTTTGAGCTTTTCGAGATATCTTTCAACGATAAGCTGAACGATTTTGTCATCTTCGGAAATAAAGCCGTTTTCAACGAGAGATACGAAAAGGGGACATTCCTGCTGATATACTCTGAAACGCTTGTCTTTGGCGAGAATGGCTTTTTTATAGGATTTGCTGCCAACTGTAGCGGAAGTGCCAATGACACCGATAATGCCGTTTTTAGTGGCATTGACAGCGGCTTGTGCCGTAGGCTGCACGACTCCCGTGAACGGTACGGGCAGGACATTTCCGAGGTCAGTCGCAACGGAACTGACCGTTCCGCAGGCGGCTATAATCATTTTAACGCCCTTTGAAAGCAGAAAAGAAGCGTCCTGTTCGGCATAGCGGATAATGGTTTTGTCACTTCTGCTGCCGTAGGGAACACGGGCAGTATCTCCGAAATAAATGATATTTTCATTGGGAAGGACTTTTTCAAGCTGTTTGACAGCGGTGAGTCCGCCGAGTCCCGAATCGAAAATTCCGATTGCACTGTCTGACATCATAGCAATTACGTCCTTTCAAATGCAAGTTCAATAATTTTTTCAACGAGTTGAGTGCCGTTGATTCCTGATTTTTCCATAAGTTTCGGATACATACTGATGGAAGTGAAGCCGGGCAGGGTGTTGATTTCATTGAGCATGATACGGTTGTCAGCCGTAACGAAGAAATCGACTCTTGAAAGTCCTGCACAACCGATGGCACGATATGCTTTGACGGCAGTTTCACGGATTTTTTCAATGAGTTCACTTTCTATTCTTGCAGGAATGAACAAAAGGGAATTAGCGTCATTATATTTTGCATCAAAGTCATAGAATTCGCTTGCAGGGGCGATTTCACCGACAGTGGAAGCAAAAGGTTCATCGTTGCCGAGAACGGCACATTCGACTTCTTTGCCGACAATGGTTTCTTCAAACAGGATACGGCTGTCCTCTTTGGCAGCGGTTTCAATGGCTTTTTGAAGTTCATTTCTGTCGTGAGCCTTGCTGATACCGACAGAAGAACCTGCATTGGCAGGCTTTACAAATATAGGATAGTCAATGGCATTTTCGATTGCAGAAATAACTTTTTCGGGGGATTTTTTGAAATCGCTTGCATAGCACCATGTAAACTTTGCCTGGTCAATGCCAAGACTTGCAAATATAATGTTAGCTGTTACCTTGTCCATGCAGTCAGCGGAAGCAAGAACGCCACAGCCTACATAATTAATACCTGACATTTCAAAGAGTCCCTGTATGGTACCGTCCTCACCGTTTTTACCGTGCATGACGGGGAAAATGACATCAAGGCGAATAGTTTCACATTTGCCGTCGGACATGACTATCATGCCATGAATTGACGGATCGGGCGAAATGAAAGCCGACTTGTTATCGGGGTGCATTTCCCATGAACCGTCTTTGATGGAGTCGATATCACCCGAATACAAAAGCCATTTGCCTTCTTTTGTAATGCCTATGGTGAAAATGTCATATTTTTCTTTTGAAATCTGGCTGATGACATACGAAGCGGAAATCCTTGAAATATCATGTTCAGAGGACTTTCCGCCGAATATTACGGCGATTTTCTTTTTACTCATAATATACATCTCCTTACAAAGTATTATCATAACATATATTTTACTCTCTTGCAATTATAATTTGATATTTGATGTTTTAGAACTTCACTGAATCACCGAAAATGTTTTGTGCAAAGTGCCGAATTTTTGGAAAAATTTATGTAAAATACGAAAAAAGACTTGATTTTTATTACAGGAGATGTTATTATCATTAAGGATTTGTTACAAGTTTGAAACTATTTCAAGCAAGACGGTAAAAAAATTGTAAATCGTTATTCCAAAGCAAAGGAGTATTTCTTAATGAAAATCGTAAAAAAAAGTATCGTAATATTTCTTTCACTGACCATAGCACTTCTCACAACCGTAACAGGCTTAATGCCTGCCTCTGCTGAGGGAAGTTCCAATATTGGATTGTGTGCCCACTGTTTCACGGCATACAGAGAAGGCTGGAGTTATGTATGGGGTGCAAGTTCCTATGGTGCCGTTGACTGTTCGGGACTCATCTGGAGTTACAACGGTGTGGGCGGTATCAGAACGGATATGCTTGCAGCTTCTGATGAATGGGGTTATGTATATAACGGCATTCCGAATATACATGGTCTGGGACTTCATCACCCCGGTCATGTAGGCGTATATGTAGGTTCCGGCATGGCAATCGATGCACAAAGCCCGAGTCTTGGCATTGGCTATCACAATGCATACAGTGCCTCATGGGTAGAGTGGTTCAAGATTTACGGTGTATCGTATCCCTATCAGGGCTGGGTACGTCTGAACGGTGAATCTTTCTACTATGAAAACGGTCAGTATCTTGCCAACACTTCAAGAACACTTGACGGTGTGACATATACATTTGACTGGGCAGGCGTTTCCGATATCAATCCGCCGGAGAGTGCCTATTCCGAAACAGATTATTCCGCACCCGTTCAGGAGCAGCCTTCCTACTATGAAGAACCTGTTTATGAAGACAATAACGACTATTATGTTGAAGAAAGCAGTCAGGAAATCAGCTATTACTATGAAGAACCCTCACAGGAACCTGAACCCGAAGTGCAGCAGCCTTCCGTTGTGCAGGAAGTGAGCGTTCAGGAAGTTTCAAAAGAAGAAAGCAGACAGGAATCTTCCAAGGAAGAATCAAAGAAAGAAGAATCCAGTAAAGAGGAATCCAAGAAAGAGGAATCTTCCAGGGAAGAGGAGCCTAAAGAAGAAAGCAAAGCAGAAGAATCTTCTATAGTGGAAGAAGTGATAGAACTGATTGCAGAGTACGGCTATCAGGACAGTAACGAAAGCAAGACAGTTTCGGCTATCCAGACAAGACTTTATGAACTCGGTTACATACAGTCCAAGGCAACAGGCAGGTTTGATGATGCAACGGTAAGTGCCGTTATGCTTTTCCAGAAAAAGAATGACCTTGAAGTCACAGGTATCGTTGACAGCAAGACTTACAGAGTACTCAAATCAAATGAAGCACAGAACAATTTCCGTATTCTTTCCAACAGCACATTTGATGAAGCAGGTGAAGTTCCCGTTGCCTCTCTCCAGACAAGACTGACGGAACTGGAATATTACTATGACGATATCACAGGCTTTTACAGTGAACTGACGGCAAGTGCCGTAAGACAGTTCCAGAAAGATAACAAAATCAAATCAACAGGTATTGCAGACGTTGATACACAGCTGCGTATTTTCAGCAGCAAAGCGAAGAAAAATCCCAATCCCGGCAGTGCCGTATATGGTGCAAGCGGTGTATTGGTAACAAAAATGCAGAAAAGACTGGTGGAACTCCGTTATCTTTCCGGTATCGTGAGCGAAAAATTTGATGACTCTACTCTTGAAGCCGTTCACGCTTTCCAGAAAGCAGCAGGCTTTGAAGAATCAGACATGATGACAAAGGAACAGCTGGAACTTCTCTATTCCGATAAGGCTATCAAATCCCCTGATTTCGATGTACTCAAGTACGGCTATGCAGGCGATGACGTCGCAGAACTTCAGTCAAGACTGGCAGCCCTCAACTACTATGACGGCAAGACTTCCGGTGTCTATAACAATACAGTCGTAGAGGCTGTCGAGAAATTCCAGAGTGACAACAACATGGACGTTACAGGTAATGTTGATGAAAAGACTCTTGAACTCATCAAGACAGAGGCTCAGAAAGAAACAGCTCATATCGGTGAAGCAATCGTTCTGAAAACAGCCGCTATCTCCGATGAAGCTCTTGCAGGCATCGCTGACAGCAAGAGTATTTCAATCGATGTGGATACAACAGAGGAAAGCAATCCTGCTAAAGATACTATCGTATTGAGTTCCGTTCTCGTTGCTGCATCTGTTCTCGTTATCTTCTTCACGAGGTATCTCAAGAAGAGCAGCAAGAAAATGACTAAAATTTAAGTGACATAAAAAAGACCGTCGGTGAATGAAAACCGGCGGTCTTGATTTTTTTGACAGACAGTAAAAAAGAAGTCCTGCAAAGTATCTTTGCAGGACTTCCGAAATATTACTGATTATTCTCAATGTACTTAACGAGGTCCTCAACGGTCTTGATGTTTTCGATTTCCTCATCGGGAACTTCAACTTCAAACTCGTCTTCAATGGACATGAGCAGGTCTACAACGTCAAGTGAATCTGCACCGAGGTCATTGATGATGGAAGTGTCGCCTGTAATCTTTTCTTCTTCAACATCGAACTGTTCTGCCAAAATTTTCTTTACTTTCTCGAGTACCATAGGTAAACTCCTCCTACAAAATAAAATATAAAAAATCGTGCAGGCAATCAACTCAGCTGTAGACAAAAGCACATATTTTATGTTAAAATGTTACAGCGGAAATGCCCGAATGTAACGCACAACTTTTTCTACCTATTCAATCTTATTAGTTATTGACCGCTTTGTCAATATCAAATTGACAATTTTACTGTTTGTTCATATTTTATTATCAAGTTGTTAATATTTTATGCATTTCACATAATCAAAAGGAGAGATTTTTCATGCCTGAAAGAAAATTTGCCGTGATAGGTCACCCTATCGGACATACTATGTCACCGTTTATTCACAAAAGACTCTTTGAACTCGCCCATGAAAAAGGTGAATATACCATTCTTGATATATCGCCTGATGAACTGCCCGTCAAAATAAAAAATCTTAACGAGCTGTCGGGATATAACATCACCATTCCGAACAAGCAGGCAATTATCCCGTATCTTGACAGACTCGATGAAAAAGCTGCTTTATACGGTTCTGTCAATACCGTGAAAAACGGTTCTGAATGTGTCGGATTCACAACCGATCCGAATGGCTTTCTCAAAGCCCTTGAATATGCCAATATCAGTTTCAGCGGCAATATTGCTATCATAGGCTGCGGCGGTGCGGCAAGGACATTTCTCTATGAAGCCGCCCTTGCAGGCTGTAATATAACCCTTGTTGCCCGTGATATCGGCAAAGCGGATTCCCTTGCAAAAGAGGCTGTACAGAAGATACCCAATGCCAATATCAATACCTGTCTGATATCCGATTTAAACGGAGAATTTGATTTGCTGGCAAATGCAACGCCTGTAGGAATGTATCCGAATACCAATCATATTCCCGTGAGTGAAAAGGCTCTTGCCAAGTGTAAGAACGTCTTTGATGCGATATACAATCCGCTTGAAACGGTGCTGATACAAAAGGCAAAGGCTAATGGTTCCAATGCAGTCGGGGGAATGTCTATGCTTGTATGGCAAGCTGTTGCCGCCCATGAGATATGGGACAACAGTACTTATCATATTGACGACATCAACCAATTGATTGAGGACAGTGCAAAGGAAATGAAAAAAATTTTTTATAAATGAGGAATGGGAAATGAAAAGAAAAAATATCGTTTTATGCGGATTCATGGGGAGCGGCAAAAGTACTATCGGAAATCTGCTTTCCAGAAAGATGGGCATGGCATTCATTGACCTTGACGCTTACATAGAGAAAAAGGAAAATAAATCCGTTTCGCAGATATTTGCCGACAGCGGCGAAGAATATTTCCGACAGCTTGAAAGAGATGCCGTGAAAGAACTGGCATATAAAAAAAGCATTATCCTTGCGACAGGCGGTGGCACTCTGACCTTTCAGCAGAATGTCGATATTCTCAAAAATGCGGATAATAAGATTATTTTGCTTGATTTACCCGTAGAAGTCGTTGCAAAGCGTCTGAAAGGCGATACAAAACGTCCGCTTTTGAATCGTCCCGACAAGGAGAAAGTCATGCGTGAATTGTATGAAAAGCGTCTGCCGCTGTACAGGAGTGCGGCTGATATCGTCGTGAATGCGGCAAATGCACCTATGCAGGTCTGCATGGAGATTATTTCCAATATTTAATGCAACGCTTTAAAGTGATAAAATTTTTCCTTGACAAATTGCATTTTTTGTATTATTATTTTTCTTGTCAATAATTCTCTTAAAGAAAGGAAATGTTACCGTGAAAACTTTGTCTGCACGATTTTTTAACAGCTTCCGCTCATGGTTTTTTACATGGGCAAGTCACTTGTGCAGTAATAAAAAAGCGGTCATTCCTTGTTCTCAGTCCGTGTGTATTTAGATATATACATACTGAATTTGTATATCAGACGGAATCCGCAGAGGGTTCCGTCTTTTTATATTTTATTAAAAAAATTTTTTGGAGGTCATTGAAATGATTATCGTACTGAAACCGAATGCCGAAAAGGAAAAAATTCTGCTGTTGAAAAATGCTTTGGAAGAAAAGTACAAAGTTACGGTTAACACTTGGGTAGGCGTGGAATCGACTGTACTCGGACTGATAGGCGATACCACTCACATTGATGAAGATTGGGTATACGCTCAGGACGTTGTTGAAAACGTCAAGCGTGTGCAGGAGCCGTATAAAAAGGCGAACCGTAAATTTCACCCCGACAATACCGTTATTGAACTTCCGACAGGTCAGAAAATCGGTGATGGCAATCTCTGTATTATGGCTGGACCTTGTTCCGTTGAAACGGAGGAACAAATCAATTACGTTGCTCAGAAAGTGAAAGAGAGCGGTGCAACTTTTTTGAGAGGCGGTGCATTCAAGCCGAGAACGTCACCGTATTCATTTCAGGGCTTGAAAGCGGAGGGATTGGATTTGCTCAAAGGTGCAAGAAAAGTGACAGGCTTGCCTATCGTGACGGAAATTATGAGGGCATCGCATATTGATATGTTTGAAAGTGTGGATATCATACAGGTCGGTGCAAGGAATATGCAGAATTTTGAACTTCTCAAAGAATTGGGCAAAATCGACAAGCCGATTTTGTTGAAAAGAGGACTTTCCAGTACGATAGAAGAATGGCTGATGAGTGCGGAATACATCATGGCAGGCGGTAATAATAAAGTTATTTTGTGTGAAAGAGGTATCAGGACATACGAAACCGCTACAAGAAATACACTGGATTTGTCGGCAGTACCTGTAATAAAGAAAAAGTCACATTTGCCCGTGATAGTCGATCCGAGCCATGCCACAGGCAAATCTTCACTTGTTGAACAGATGTCGCTTGCAGCAGTTGCGGCAGGTGCTGACGGCTTGATGATAGAAGTACACAACGATCCCAAACACGCACTTTCAGACGGTGCACAGTCACTGACTCCCGAACAGTTCGATATCGTTGCCAAAAAGGTTTTCGCCCTCAAAAAAGCCTATGACGAAATCATGAGTAATTAGCCTTTATATTTCTTTTAAAGAAAAATGTATAGTTGTGTATAGTTGTACTAACCTTTCATGTAAAAAAATCAAATTTTCAAAAATATATAAAAAGTATGTGTCAACTATACAGACTATACATTGTGCGAATAAAGAATTATAAAATGTATTGTTGACGATACATTTGAAATGTTATATAATATCTTCAAATCAGTTAAAGAGGAGATTTATATAAATGAATGTAGTAGTTGTGGGATTGGGAATTATCGGCGGTTCAATGGCAAAGGCTGTTTCGGAATATACAGACTGTCACGTTATCGGCATTAACAGAAGTGACGAGGCACTTCAAAAGGCTATGGAATGTGGTGCTATCCATGAGATAGGCACATTGGATTCTCTCGGAAAAGCCGACTTGATTATATTGGGAGTATATCCCGAAGTGGCAGTTGAATTTATCCGCAAAAATGCATACAGGATTCCGAAAGACTGCATTGTGACGGATACTTCAGGCATTAAGTCAAAGATATGTCCCGAACTGTCGGCAATCGCTGAAGAATACGGATTCACGTTTATAGGCTGTCACCCGATGGCAGGCAAGGAAAAAAATGGCTTTGACGTATCGGAAGCAACGCTTTTCAGGAATGCAAGCTGTATTATATTGCCGTGTCATGCACCTCAAGAAAAAGTCGATTTTTTATCGGAATTCATGATGAAATTAGGCTTTGGCAGAGTCGTTTATACAACGCCCGAAGAACATGACAGAATGATATCTTTCACATCTCAGTTGCCTCATGTGATAGCCTGCGGATATGTATTCAGCCCGTGCTGTCCGAAACATAAAGGCTTTTCGGCAGGCAGTTACAGAGATGTTTCAAGAGTGGCGAATATCAACGGTGTTTTGTGGTCTGAACTTTTTATAGAGAATAAAGAGCCTTTACTGGCTGAAATAGATACATTTATCAATAACATAACGGAGATAAGAAATGCCATTGAAAAGGGCGACAGACAGGAATTGGCTGAACTGCTGAACAAGGGAAAGAAGATAAAGGAGATGTTAGGGGAATGAAAACGGTTTCCGTAAAGACAGGCAGACCTTATGAAATACTCATTGAACACGGTATTCTCGACAATGCAGGGGAATATATCAGACCGCTCACAAAGGCTATCAGGGCGGTTATTATCAGCGATACGAATGTTTCACCGATATATTCCGACAGAGTGAAGAATTCTCTTGAAAAGAGCGGTTTTGAAACGTCTGTATTTGTCTTTGAAGCGGGCGAAAGTTCCAAAAGGCTTTCCACGATAGAAAAGATGTATACCCATCTTTTTGAAAATAATATCACAAGGACGGATATTATCATTGCATTGGGTGGCGGTGTCACAGGCGATATGGCAGGCTTTGCGGCAGCGACTTATTTAAGGGGTATCGACTTTGTACAGATACCGACAAGTCTGCTGGCACAGGTGGATTCTTCCGTAGGCGGAAAAACTGCTGTTGATTTGCCGACAGGTAAAAATTTAGTGGGTGCATTCTGGCAGCCGATACTGGTTTTGATAGATTCCGATACGCTGAATACATTGCCCGAAAAATTTTTCAAAGACGGCTTGGGTGAAGTCGTGAAATACGGCTGTATCAGAAGTAAAAGTCTTTTTGAAAGGCTTGAAAACGAAAATGCAAAAGATTTCATTGACGATATTATTTATGAATGTGTGTCGATAAAGAGAGATGTCGTCGAAAGAGATGAAAGAGATACAGGGGAGAGGGCTATATTGAATTTCGGTCATACGCTTGGTCATGCCCTTGAAAAGCTGAATGATTATACAAATTTAACTCATGGGGAAGCGGTTTCGGCAGGTTCGGCAATTATCACACGCATTTCGGAAAGTCACGGCTTGACGGCAATCGGCACTGCTCAAAGAATTGAAAATCTTCTTGAAAAGTACGATTTGCCGACAAATTCAGAATTTCCTCTGTCTGATATCATCAATGCGACTCGTGGCGATAAAAAGAGTACAGGCAAAAGCATTAAATTTGTTTTTCTCAAAGAAATTGGAGAATGTTTTGTACAGAAAATTGATACAGCGGATTTCGGTGAATTTTTCGGAGTATGACGGACATAAAAAAGCGGAACAGAAATTCTGTTCCGTTTTTTGAATTTTTATGAGATTATCAGCCGCCGAACTCTATCATTTTGTTAATGCATTTAACGGCTTTTTCGATAGTTTCGGGGGAAAGTTCTATGATTTCTCCGCCCTCGCCTTTACAGCAGTCAAGAACATCAATGAGAGTGGTTGACTTCATGTTCTCGCATATAAGCGACTTGGAGAGGAAATAGAATTTCTTGTCGGGACATTCATATTGGAGATGCTCGGCAATACTGTTTTCAGTGCCTATGATAAATTCCTTTTTATCGGACTTTTTCGCATAATTCATGATACCTGCCGTTGAGCCTACATAATCGGCAAGCTCTGTTACTTCAGGTCTGCATTCGGGGTGAACGAGCAATTCTGCATTAGGGTGAAGTGCTTTGGCATTTTCAGCGTGTTTTCTTGTGACAGCCGCATGAACGGGACAGCCGCCCTGCAAAAGCTTGATATTTTTTTCAGGCAGTGACTTTGCCACGAATGCACCCAAATTACAATCAGGTATGAATAAAATATTTTTATTATCAATTTGCTTTACAATCTGAACGGCTGATGAAGATGTGACACATACATCACATACCGTTTTTAATTCCGCAGTCGTATTTATGTATGCCACTACGGTATAATCGGGATACATTTCTTTCATCTGGGAAATGATTTCTTTATCGAACTGTTCCGCCATGGGACAGGCGGCAATACTGTTGGAAAGAATGACAGTTTTTTCGGGGGACAGCATTTTGACGGTTTCCGCCATGAAGCGTACTCCGCACATTAAAACGGTTTTATTGGGGGCAGTTTTTGCCATTTTGCTCAGGGCATAGGAATCGCCTGTAAAATCGGCAACTTCCAGAATTTCCCTTGCCTGATAGCTATGGGCAAGGATACAGATATCCTTTTCTTTTTTAAGACGAATAATTTCATCCTGTACTTCTCTGATATTCATGTTTTTATCTTCCAATCTATAAAAAATTGTCAAGTTTAAAGGGAAAATTGACAAGTATGCTTGACATACTCTGACAGATGTGTTAAAATATCAAGCGTAGAAATCAATCTTCTTTTCTGAAAACGGATTTCGGTGCATTGCATATCGGACACGACCATGTTTCAGGCAGTTCTTCAAAGGGTATGAGTGAATTTCTGTACTGATATTTGCATATTGTGCAGGTATATTTTTCAGGCAGTTCTTCATGTTCGGGAATGTATGTAGGTGCATACAAAGGTGAAGTGCCTTTAATCTTGTTGCGGTAGAAAGCGTAAGTCATGGGAGTACCTTTGATTTTCTCACTGCCGGCAACAGGTTCTGCAATGAAAATGGTGTGTGTTATCGTTTCAACGGAATTGACCACTCTGCACAAAAACCAGCAGCAGATATCTTCCTGAATGACAGGTGCACCCTCCATGAGAATCTTATGTTTCACGTTATTGAGTTTATTGCCGTCACGTCCCGAATTGAAACCGAGTGCACCGATGACGGCACCCGATGTATTTTCGGAAAGTACGCTGACAGTGAATTGACCTGTTTTTTTGATACATTCATTGGTGTAATTGCTGTGGTTCACGCTGACGGCTATCGTTGTAGGATAGGACGACACCTGCACAACAGAGTTTACAATACAGGCAGTCGGGGCATGGTCGCCTTTTACGCCGAGTGCAAACATTCCGTATGAGAGCGATGTCAATATCTTGTCATACATAAAAAATTTTTCCCCCTTGTTTTTTTAGAATATAATACCATATTTCAAAGCGTTTTACAAGAGAAAATTTATAAAAACAGGAATGTGGAATGAGAGATTTTTATTCCACATTCCCAAGACTTTATTTTAGCATGAAAAAAATAATGCCGTATATAACAGAGGCAACAGTGCCATAGACAATAACGGGACCGGCGATGACAAACATTTTGGCGGCAAGACCGCCGATATAGCCTTCACTTCTGAATTCCATGGCAGGAGATACAACGGCATTGGCAAAGCCCGTTATGGGTACAAGTGTACCGGCTCCGGCAAATTTGGCGATATTATCGTACCAGCTTAAAGCCGTGAATAGAGCACTTAAAAATATCAGAGAAATGCTTGTCAGGCATCTGGCATTCTGAATATCCATGCCGAGAGCATATTGATAAGTGTCCGTCAGAGCCTGACCGATTACACATATAAAGCCGCCCACGGCAAAAGCATTGATACAGTTTTTGAAAACCTTGCTTTTGGGCGAAACCTTGTCAACCATATTGGAATATTCGTTTTGCGATATATTCATAAAAAAAGTCTCCTTTGTGAAGTGTGGAAAGTTGAGAGTTGAGAGTGGGGCAGATTTCAGCTTCACTCTGCACTCTCCACACTCCACTCTAAATATCATTTTGACCGATTATTTTTGATTTATTCGATAATGGAGTGTTGATTTTTGAAAGAGATTTATTTGGATAACAGTGCCACTACAAAAGTATGTTCAGAGGCTGTTGAAAAGATGATAGAAATGATGACGGAAAATTACGGCAATCCGTCATCTCTGCATAGAAAAGGCTATGAAGCTCAAAAGGAACTGGAAGATGTACGAAAGACCGCTGCCGATTTTCTTTCAGCGGAGAAAGAGGAAATTTATTTCACATCAGGCGGCACGGAAGGGAATAATACGGCTGTATTCGGTGCAGTCGGGGCATTGAAAAGGCGTGGAAAGAGAATTATCACGACTTCAACGGAACATTCTTCGGTTATAGAGAGCGTTCAGAAATTGGAAAAAGACGGCTTTGAAGTGGTATATATCCATTCCGTTGATGAATTGGTAAAAGCTGTCACAAAAGATACGATACTTGTGAGTATGATGGCGGTGAACAATGAAACGGGCTTGATAAATCCCATTGAGAGAGTGAAGAAAATCATTGAAAAGGCAGATTCGCCTGCATTGTTTCACGTTGACGCTGTACAGGCTTTCGGAAAGATTCCGCTGAAGCCGAAAAAATGGGGGATAGACATATTAACGGCAAGTTCGCATAAAATACACGGACCAAAGGGAGCAGGAATTTTATATTTAAGGAGAGGGGCAAGGATAGTGCCTTTGCACTATGGCGGTGAACAGGAAAAGAAAATCCGTCCCGGAACAGAGCCATTGCCGAATATATGCGGCATGGGTGCAGCGATAAAAGCCTTGCCCGATATGAATGAGGAAATGAAATTCATGCGTGATTTGAATATATATTGCCGTGAGAAACTGAAAGATATCCCGAATGTGCATATCAATTCAGAGGAAAGCTGTCTGCCGTATATACTGAATTTTTCGGTGATTGGGATAAAGTCGGAAACCATGCTGCATTATCTGGAAGAACAGGGGATATATATATCAAGCGGTTCAGCGTGTGCCAAGGGGAAGAAAAGCCATGT
>CADCJK010000030.1:14428-28671 GCA_902801715.1 uncultured Ruminococcus sp.
CGATATTGATGAATTGGTAAAAGCCGTTTCAAATGCGAATAATACTCTTGCAAAAACGAAATAAACGTGATAAACTTTTGGGAGATGTATTTTTAAGGAGATTTTCATAGATGAAAGAAATTATATTGATAAAATTGGGTGAAATCGTTTTAAAGGGACTCAACAGGAGAAATTTTGAGGACAGCCTTATGAGGAATCTCAAAAGGAGATTGGCAAAAATAGGAGAATTCCATGTGCAGATAGCACAATCTACTATCAGTGTCAGTCCCGTTCATGATGATATTGATATGGACGAAGTGGAAGACTGCGTTTCAAAGGTGTTTGGCATAGCGGCATTTGCAAGGGCTTGCGTCACGGAAAAAGACCTTGATAAAATCAAAGAGGCGGCAGGGGAATATCTGGCAGATGTATTTGATTCACCGAAAACGTTCAAAGTGGAAGCCAAGCGTTCAGACAAGAAATTCCCGTATAAATCGCCTGAGATATGTGATGAAGTGGGCGGTTATTTATTGGAGAAATTTCCTAATATATCTGTAGATGTACATGAACCCGATGTCACCGTGACGGTGGAAATAAGGGATTTCGGTGCATATATAAGGGCAGGCTTGATAAGGGGTGCAGGCGGTATTCCCGTAGGAACGGGCGGAAAGGCTTGTGTACTGATATCAGGCGGCATAGACAGTCCCGTAGCGGCTTACATGATGGCAAAAAGGGGATTGGAACTGACAGCCGTACATTTTGCAAGTCCGCCTTATACGAGTATCAGAGCAGAAGAAAAAGTCGCTGAACTGCTGGAAAGAGTCGCAAAATACAGCGGCAGGATAAAAATGTTTACAGTGCCTTTTACGGAGATTCAGGAACAGATAAGAGAGAAATGCAAGGAAGATTATTTTACTATCATCATGCGTCGGTTCATGATGGAGATATCCGAGGAAATTGCCAAGAAAAACGGCTGTCATGCACTGATTACAGGTGAAAGTCTGGGACAGGTGGCAAGTCAGACGCTGCTTGCCATAGGCTGTACGGATAATGCCTGTAATATGCCCGTATTCAGACCGCTGATTGGCATGGACAAGGAAGAAATTATTTCTGTTTCGAGAAAGATAGACACGTTTGAAGTGTCGATACAGCCCTATGAAGATTGCTGTACGGTATTCACACCGAAACACCCCAAAACAAAGCCTGTCCTTGCGGAAGTCATCAGGGAACAGGAAAAACTTGACTGTAAAGGACTTGTGGAGAGAGCTGTCGAGGGTGTCAGGCTGACAAACATTGAATGATAGGAGTGAAACGGAATGAATGCGGAAATATACTTTCCACGGGAGGGAAAGTCTTTCGGACAGACTGCCGAAAAGAGTTTTGAAGATACCGTCAGAAAGCTCAATGAAATAAATGTCAATATCATTTACAAGACGGAAGTGAACCTGACCGAAAAAAGCATTTCAGAGGCATTGAGGGTATCGGAATCAGGCGATGAAAATATCGGTCTGATTATGATAGCCGATGTTCTTTCGGAGGACAGTCCCGAAAGGGCAAAGGAGTTCTTTGAAAAGATGGGCATACTGGGAAAGATACAGCGTATTGAAGCGGAATATCTCGATCCGTCCGGTGACGGCAGTGAAAGTGACAATTCTGTAAAGCAGTCCGGAAAGAAAAAGAAAAAATCAAGAAAAGATAAAAATTCCGCTGAATTGATAGATATATCACAAAGTATCGTAACGATTGAAAACCGTCCTGTATATGCCTATGCAGTGGAGTATAACAATAAACTGCTTGTCATTCTGCCGAGATATGATGTGCTGAGTATTGACTTCACGGCGGAATTGTACAGTGTTGCCAGTGCGGTTGCGAATCCGAGTTCCAAAGAGGCTTTCTGGAAAAGATTTATTCCTTGTGCAGGTGACAGACCATTGGATGTTGTCAGAAAAATCATTTTAATTCTTGCGATATGCACTTTTGTGGTATCGTCCTATATTTTGATACAGATGGTAATTGTGGAGCCGGCTGCCAATGACGAGATAACAGGCGGTATCAAAGATTTGCTGGTATCGACTACCGAGGGGGAAGTGGATGTCAATTCGCCCCGAAAGGAAATATCGAAATTGCCGACAGACGGTTCGGAAGGTGTTATATCCGATTTCACGCAGCTGCTGAAAGCCAATTCCGATACGATAGGCTGGATTAATGTTCCGAATACGATTATTGATTTCGTTGTCGTGAAGCCGCAGGATGGCGTTGACAGTGAATATTATCTTCACAGGGATTTCTATGGAAATTATTCCAAATACGGAACGGTATTCATGGATTACAGGAGTTCACTGGATTCCAAGAATTTAATCATACACGGACATCATATGCATGACGGAAGAATGTTTGCCGACCTTGCCAAGTACGTTGAAAGAGGCGACAGCTACGGCATCAATTTCTATAAGCAAACGCCTGTATTTACTTTTAATACCATCTATGAAAAGAGTAAATGGAAAATCATATCTTTCTTCAAGACAAATACACTGGAATCTCAGGGAGTGCCGTTCAATTACCTGAGAGGAGATTTTGTCAGTGACTATGATTTCCTTGATTTTGTGTATAATTTAAGGGTGCGTTCACTGGTGGACTGCCCTGTTGACGTCAATGAAAATGACACGATACTGACACTTTCAACGTGTTCCTATGACTTTGAAGATTTCAGGACAGTTATCGTGGCAAGAAAAGTCCGTGACGGTGAAAGCCCCGATGTAGATGTTTCCAAGGCTGCCGAAAATCCGTCACCGCTTTATCCTGATATATGGTATAAGACTTTCGGCGGAACCAGACCGAATGTAACGTCTTTCCAGAATGCCTATAACAATAAAGAAATCAGTTGGTATGACGGTGAAAAACAGTGGTCTTTGAATGATGATGAGGAACTGGCAAGAGTACTGAATGAGGGCAAGAAGAATGCCGAAAATATGCTCAGGGCATTTGTCGAGGAAATCGAATATGCTTATGAACAGGAAGTAATCGTGCAGGGATTGGTGGATAAATATATTGAGTCATTCAAGACAGCGGAAAGTGCCTCGGAAGTCAACAGCCTTTACAATGAAGCCATCACCGAAATCAGAAAAATCAAGACAAAAGATCAGGTCGATGCGGAAAATTCTCTTGCAGCCGAAAACAGCCGCAGAGAAGCCGAAAAACAGGCAAGCATACAGGCTCAGAATGAACTGAAAGCGAAAAAGCAGTCTGCCGTTTCCGAAATAAGAAGCTCCATTGCCGGTAATGAATACAGAATCAAGCAGGCGGATGAAGTGACAAAAATCATGGAAACGTATTCCAAGCAGATCAATGCATCGGAAGATATCGATGAGATAGATGAACTCAAAAAGAAATGCATTGAGGCTCTTGCGAATATCAAAACGGCTGAGGAGATGAACAAGGAAGAAAGCAAGGCTGCCGAAGAAGCATCAAAGAAGGCTGCCGAAGAAGCATCAAAGAAGGCTGCCGAGGAGGCATCAAGAAAAGCCGCTGAAGAAGCAAGCAGAAAAGAAGAAGAAAGAAAAGCAGCGGAAAGGTCTGCACAGGAACTGGAAAATGCAAGAAATGCAGCCGTGGCGGAAATAGAATCCTATGTGAATCTTGACGATTATCCGGCAGCGGCAAAAAGCAAACTTCAAACCATTATCAACAGTGCCAAGGCAACCATCATGGACGACAGGATACTGACAACAATCAGTGCAGTTGAAAGCATGGTATCAAGCACTAAAAAGCAGATAGATGACTGCATAGCGGAATTTGAAGTTTCGGAAGAACCGTCCGTTGAAGTGTCTGAACCGACAAGCAGCACTCCCGTTGAAGAAACCAGTCCCGGTGAAGAATCATAAAGAAAAAGCCCTGAAACAGTTCAGGGCTTTTTTTATGCGGAAATTCAGGATTCACCGGCGGAATTTTCAATCGCCTCGGAATGAATAGTGGTCATATTGCCGGTTCCCGAAATGGTTTCATGCTTCTGATTTTTGAATACGAGTTTAAGGAAAACAGGACACAAAACAGAGGTAATCACTATCAGTAAAATCGTGGGAACAAGCGGATCAATGCCGATAAGTTCCTTTCCTTCATAGTAGATAAGATTTTGTCCGGTTGCGTAAATGGCAAGAGCGACTTCTCCTCTTGCAATCATGCCGCAGCCGATTGTCAGTGATTCACGGTTGGAATAGCGGAACGGTTTCGCTGCAAGCGAACAGCCGAATATCTTTCCAATGATGCCTGCTGCCACGAATATCAGTGCAAAAATCAGACCGGAGCTTTTGAAGTTGCTGAAATCGGCACTGATACCGATATAAGCAAAAAATATCGGTGTGAAAATCATGTAGCCGCTGATAACGACCTTTCTGTCAACGAATTCTGTATCATTCAGTCCGCTGAGTACGAGTCCTGCCATATAGGCACCGGTAATGGCGGCAATGCCGAAAAACTTTTCTGCACAGAATGCAAAAAAGAAACACATGGCAAGGGCAAATATACCTGTGCGGCGTTTATGGGGATATTTATTGCTGAAATAGCGGAATACGAATCGGAGCAATATGCCAATGCCGATGGTGAATGCAAAGAAACCGACAGTTTTCAGTAATGTAGTGACAATGTTTCCGCCGCCGTTCAGACTGGTGACAACGCTTAATAAAATAATGCCGAGTACGTCATCAATGATTGCGGCACTCAGTATCGTTGTACCGACACGGGTATTCAGTTTTCCCAGTTCTTTGAGCGTTTCCACGGTGATTCCCACACTGGTTGCGGCAAGTATCATGCCGACAAAAATGGCATTCATCAGTTTTTCCTGACTGAATTCCCCGCCCATGAAAAGAAGTGATACTCCCGTACCAAACAAGACGGGTATCAGTACACCGGCTAATGCAATGACAGTGGCTGCGGCACCGCTGCGTTTGAGTTCATTGAAATCCGTTTCCAAGCCGCTTGAAAACAGAATGAATACGACACCTATCTGTGAAAAACTTTTCAGTACGTCCATTTCTGTCGGATTGGGTGTGACAAGTCCCTTGAAATCGCCTAATCCGAGCTGTCCGATAATGGCGGGACCGATGAGCAGACCGGCAATAATCATGCCAACAACCTGCGGAAGTCCGAAATGTCTGGTAATGATACCGAACAATTTCGTGAAAAGAAGTATCACAGCACAGTAATACAGAATATTGATTACATCAAATTCCATTAAAATCCCCTCTTTATTGTATTTTCGTTTGTTATTCTACTACTTTGAATCGTATTTGTCAATTTGTGAAAAAATATATATGTGACGATTTTTCCATTGAACAGCCGAAAATGAAAATTTGTCGAAAATACGATTGAATAATTGGTCGTTTTGTGTTAAAATATAAATAATAAACTATAAATGAGCAAATTTGAAAAATGCGCAAATTCAAAATAATTGGCTATCCCGACCCCTCCACCACCGCCTGCGGCGGCGGTCCCCCTCCCCTTTCAGGGGAGGCAAGGATGCCATCCGCATTTTAATTGATTTTTTATAATTTGGGTTTATCACAAACTAATTTTGAATCAAAAACTCGGCTTTCCTCCCCTGAAAGGGGAGGTGGCAAAAATTGACAATTTTAATTGTCAATTTTTGACGGATGCAGTTTCACGAAATTTCAGAAATTTGCTCATTTATAGTAATAAATTGGAATTGCGTTTTGAAAATTCATGCGTAAAAAGGAAAAAAGAGTTTGAAGTGTAACGGAGGATATCATGGCTAACTTGTCGCAGGCGGAAAGGGATAAGATGCTTGAATTCCTGAAAAATCTGAAAGAACACTGTCATGATGAGTCATTGAGCGTGATTAATCGGATAGAACAGGAAATTATGTTCAAAAAATACGGGCTTGTATGGGAAGAACATGAAGAACCGGCAGAAGTGAAAATGAAGACACATATTCCTGTATTCACGGAGTGTAAGGAACGGGAAATTACGGGCAATCCTGATGCGGAAAATTTCAATTTCATTCTCGAAGGCGATAATCTTTATTCATTGAATCTGCTCAGGAAAACCCATAAAGGAAAAATAGATGTGATTTATATAGATCCTCCGTATAACAGGGGAAAAAATAATTTCAGATACAATGATGATTTCGTTGCGGAAAAAGATCGGTACAAACATTCAAAATGGCTTTCTTTCATGGAAAAAAGACTGAATCTTGCCAAAGATTTGCTTTCGGATATCGGTGTTATTATTATCAATATCGATGAACATGAATCTTATACACTGATGTGTTTGTTACAGGAAATTTTCGGGGAAGAAAATAACATTGGTGAAATTATATGGAACAAGCAAAATCCAAAGGGAGATGCAAAGGGCATTTCCGTAATGCATGAAACGATTTTTTGTTTCTGTAAAGACAGAATTTCTTTTTTTAAAAACCGCCGTGTCTGTATCAGGAAAAAAAGAAATGCGGAAATCATGATTCACAAGGCGAAAAAATTATTTGCCAAATTGGGAAAAAAATCCATTCCCGAAGAGGTGCTTTCTGCTATTAAACCTTTTGATTACAGTAATGATATTAAAAAAGATTTCTATGTTACCTACGATTTGCAGCTCATCAATAAGGAATTTCAGAACTGGCTTTCAAAACAGCATTTTTCAAACGGGGAAAAAGCCTATAAATTCATAGATGACAAGGGAAGAATTTATCGTGGCGTGTCAATGGCATGGCCGAATAAAAAAAAGGCACCTGATGATTATTTTATTCCGCTGATTCACCCCGTGACGCATAAACCCTGTCCCGTTCCCGAAAGGGGCTGGAGAAACTCTCCGGCTACCATGAAAAATCTTCTGGAAAGCGGTTGTATCCTTTTTGGTTCGGATGAAACCAAGCAGCCACAAAGAAAATATTATCTTGATGAAAATATGTATGAAAATGTCCCTTCCATTTATGAAAATGCGGACAGTGCCGATGATTTGCTTTTGAAGCTGGGCGTTGAGTTTGAATATCCGAAACCTGTCAGTGAAGCGATATATGTCTGTTCCTGCATACAGCCGAATGCAAAGGTATTTCTTGATTTTTTTGCAGGTTCCGGCACTACGGGGCAGGCAATATTGGAAATGAACCGTTCCGATAACGGTAACCGTCGTTTCATTTTATGCACGAACAATGATAACCGTATATGCGAAAATGTCACTTATCCACGCATGAAAGCAGTCATTACGGGCAAAAAAAAGAATGGGGACAGGTATTCCGAGGGTATTCCCGCCAATCTGAAATATTACAGAACGGATTTTATCGCCAAAGACAGTGACAGGCTTCATGATGAATTGCTGGCTCATACCGCTGAAATGCTGCAGCTTGAATATGGTGTCAAAGTTTATGGGGAAGATATGGATAAATTTGAAAAAAATACAGAGGATTACTTCAATTTTGAATCATAATTTGAAGGAGGAATTTTTTATGCCCGAATATAACGACAATGCAATATGCGATTATGTAATGCAAACAAATTCGGATTACTACTGTTCGCTGAAAGACAACTGGCTTTTATTATACGGAAATTCCGACGGTATCCCTAAATTATTGGTTTTTGTCAACAAAACCGAGAATATGAGTCCTGCATCGGAGGAAGAAAAATACAATATCAACCTTGGCTGCAAGATTGCCCATTTTTTGAAACTGCCGTTTATGTGTGTCCGTTTTATGCCCCATAATGAGCAGCTTTCGGTCTGGGAGTCGAAAACGTGGAAAAATCTTACTTACGACCGGTTAAGAGATTTGTTTGAAAAATATGGTGTCGTGGAAGCCGGAACAGCCAAGAAAGCTGTCAATCAGTATCTGTCAAGCTCTTATCATGACTGGCAGAGAAATAATTTAGGCAGAATCACAGTATGTGACCTGGATATGATACAATATAAAGAAAACAGGATAGCAAAAATCGTTGAATTGAAAAGGTCTGAAAAATCTCTTGATGTATGGAAACCCTATCCCGCAGATTATCCGAATTTTTCACTTGTCATCAACGCTATTGTGCATTCCGGAGAGGAAATCCCCTTTTTCTTATATTACAATTATTCCCAAAAAATCAGTGCACAGGAACGTCTGGATGACATATCGGAAATCAGGGTTTTTCAATTTGAAATCCCCGAACAAATGATAAAACATAATGAATTGCAATATCGGGATCACGGAAACCATACAATTGATGAGGTTTTACTGAATTTTTAAAGAGGAGTGTTTTTTATGTTATGTCCTAATTGCGGTAAAGAATTACCCGAAAATACCGTCTTATGTTTCGAGTGCGGATATCAGTTTACCGATATTCAGAATACAGCAGGCATATCGTCTGCCGTGGAGGGCAAGCCTGCTAAAAAATCGCATAAAAAAGCCGTTATTATCACATCTGTTGCTGTGGCAGGGGCAGTAGCTGTCGGTGTTCCGGTTTTTCTTGCCGTCAGAAACGGCACTGAAAAACAGTATCTTAAAAATAATCCTACCAAATATCTTGTCGGTTCCGTAACAAAGTATTTCGATGTCAATGAAAAAGACAACGGTGTTTACAATTTTGCAAAGAGTATTTACAAAACGGGTGGTCTGAAATTCAATTACAATGCAGACGGTACGGAAATTTCAGCTTATGCCGGATATGACTCCGATAAAAAACAGGCTTACATTGACGCTTCGGGTAAAATGAAAATAATGGGTTTAGAACAAAGTGCAAGCGTTAAATCTTATATTGATGTCAATTCTTTTAATGTAGATTATGACGCTATGGGCAGCAAGGGCAGTTATTTCATTGATTTCACAAATCTTAAAAAAGATTTTGAAGGTTCTGTATTCGCTGACAAAAACAGTTCTCTTTACAATGAGCAGCTGGAACAAATCATCAATAATGTTGAAAAGTCCTATGATATTGTCAAAGATGACCGTCAAATGAAAAAAGACTTTGAAGAAACCGTTTCACAGGTATTCAAGAGCTTTGAAACCAACGGTCATGTGGAAGTGAAGAGCGAAAAAGTAAATATAGGTCAAAAAGACTATTCCGCCGATGTGGTGACATACGATTTCAAGTACGGGGATTTAAATAAGCTGTTGGATGAATGCAAAAACTATTTTATTGAGTATGTTACAAAATATAATGTTAATTTCCAATATGATAATGTAAGTACCGAAGATATTGAAAAACAAATCAATTCTTCCATAGATTCCGCAAAGGACTCCATTCCTCAGGACGTTGAAATAAAAATTGAATTCTACATATCGCCTGATAGTCAGCAGATGTTAAAGGCTGTCTACACTCAGACGGAAGCGGGAAATATGGGAAATGTATCTCTGGAACTTCCTCCCGAGTCCGAAACTGTTTTCTGTTTCAAATCATCAAGCAGCGGTGACAAGTACCGTGATACAGAATATGTTCTCGAACTGACAAAGCAGTCAACAGATGATACGGTTATCTACAGGCTGACAAACAGTACTTCTCCAAATTCCAAAAACCGTTCACTGACTTGTGAATATGACAAGAAAGCTTCCAAAATGAAAATCACGAACTATGCGGGCGAGGATAGTGAAAATATGGGAAATATCCCATTGAGCAGGATTCTTTTCAATTCATATGCCATTGAACAAAACTATACAGCGGAATTCAACTTTGAGTGTACAAGCGATAAGGTATCCATAGGGGAATCAGGCTGGAATCTGGAACTTTCCGCTGTTCCCGATATCGTTCCTTTCGGGGCTGAGAAGAATATCTTCCAACTGACAGAGCAGGAAATACAAACTGCATTTCCCAATATGATGAACAACAGCATTATCAATAGTGCTAATCAGTCTATGAAGAAATCCAATGCATCTGCACTTGACGGAGCTTGTAAAACTTTGTATGCAGGTACCGTAACAGGCTTGCTCAATTCCGAAACATCTGCGGAAGAGCTTGGATATCTTGATGCAGGAAAACTTCCTTCACCGGACAGTACCACTGCCGAAAAACGTGAAACAGCCAATCAACTGACTATTCAGGACGCTATTGATTATGCCGGTCTTACGGAACAATTTGCAGATGAATTGCCCTATGATTATGTCTATAATATTTCCGACGGAACGATCAACTTTTTTGATGAGGGAGAAACAATCGAAGAATATAATTTATTATTGGGATTTGAGTCTGTGACGCTTGGAGAACTTTATAGCCGTCAGTGAAAAACTGTTTTGAAGGGGAAAATGAAAGTGTGCAAGTCAGAAAAAATGACCTGCACACTTTATTATTATTATGAATGGACTTGACAGACAAAAATCCGTGTGGATTCTGAGAAAAGAATATAAAATGATCAATCTGCAAAGCTGTAAAAAAGCGGTATCTAAAAGAAGAAATAAAAAACCTCGGTGTTTTTTGATGTCGGGGTTAATTTTTTTGGAATTTACAGTTGACAGACTAATTGATAAAGTTATATAATCTTATACAGAAGGCTTTGACGGAATCATAAAGACAGGCTGATTTTTTTTGAGTGGAGTGGCTTCCGAATATGATGGAAAAAATTGAACTGATACAAGAGAGTATTCTGAAAGATATGTCAGAAGGCGTCATGGCCATCGGACTGGACGGGAATATCCTGTATTTTAACCGTGCGGCAGTGGATATTCTGGATAAGACTGAAGAAGAACTGTCAAGTAAAAAATTTGCGGAACTTTTTTTCGACAGCGATAAAAATGATTTGTTTAGTCAAACAGTATTGGATGCGGTTAGTGATTTGTCAACTCCTCATTACAATCTGGTGCAGTATTGCGGCAGCAGGGATGTCAAAACGATTTATGTCATGACCTCTTTGCTGAAAGAAGGGGAAGAAAAAATTGCCGTCATTGTTATATTGAATGATATGACAGACCTGGTTTTAATGAAAAGGAATCATACTCAGCGCATGATTACTTTGATTGACTCACTCGTGCAGGCAATTTCGGTTGCCATTGATGAACGTTCCCACTACAGTGCCAATCATACCAGAAATATGGTGGAGATAGCCGAAACATTTTTGAATTGGCTTGATGTAACGGATCACCCGTGGAAATTTGACAAACAAAAGAAACACGCTTTTCTGATGACGGTATGGCTGCATGACGTGGGAAAATTGTCCGTTCCGCTTGAGGTGATGGATAAGGCAACACGTCTTGGTACCAAAATTGAAAGGATTGAAGAAAGATTTCAGCGTATCCGTTTGCTTGACCGTATTGCATTACTGGAGGGCAGTATCAGCCGTGAAGAATGGAAATCCCGTGAAAAAAACAGACGGTCATGGCTTGAATTTATTCAGCGTATCAATACAGCGGCATTTCTTTCCGAAGCGGATTTTCAGAAAATATCGGAACTGTCCCGACAGCATTATACGGAAGATAATATCGAAAAGCCTTTTCTGACAAGTGATGAACTGACTTGTCTTTCCATCCGGAAGGGAACTTTGACGGACAAGGAAAGGGAAGTAATGCAAAGTCATGTGATTCTGACGAAAAAGATATTGGAAAAAGTTGATTTTCCGGATGAATACAAGGTGGTTTGTGAATGGGCACAGTCACATCATGAATTGCTTAACGGCAAAGGTTATCCTGAACACAGATGCGGTGATGATATTCCGAAAGAGGTTCGGCTGCTGACGATTCTTGATATATTTGAAGCCCTTACGGCTAATGACAGACCATATAAAAAACCGGTCCCTGTAAAAAATGCTTTGAATATTCTTCATAGTATGGCAGAGGAAGGCAGTATTGATAAAGAGGTACTTAACCTTTTTGAGAAAAGTAATGCATGGGAAAATACTCGGAAGAGTTCTTCGGAAAATTCACATAATCTGTAAAAGTTGATAGTTTGCAAATCAACCCTTCCGCAAAGAGAAGATTTTTGAACGGCTTGGGAATATGTTTGTTGGATATTTGTTGGACATGGTATGTTATAATACTATATGAAAGAGCAAATGAACAGAATCCTGCTCAAATGCTTTTGATAAAAAATTGATATCAGGAGGTTTTTGGATTGAAATTCAAAAAAATTTTATTGGCTTTGATTTCATCGGCACTGGTGGCAAGTTCCGCAAGTGTGACAGCGTTTGCCAAAGAAACTGACAAAAAATATGATTATGCGGCAATCAGTGACAGAATTGCAGCCGTTTTCGGTTCAGATGATGATTCCGAAAAAGAAATCATTTCCGATAACGTGAAAAAGATTTATAAGGATATTTTGGATAATTATCTTGGAAAAGTCGGACAGACGGACAGCGAAAATACGGATACAGGTGAGGAAAGTTTATCTGCGGAAAATTCTGAAGAAGAATTTATTCTTCAGGCAGACAATACAGAGTTTACATGGGACAGGGCAAGTGATACGGGTATCACGATTCAAACCAATTCTGTTTCAAAAACAATTACTGTAATCAAAAATGGTATTCCTTATTCTTCAAGCCTGATAAGCAGGAATATAGTGATAGACTACGGTACAATATATTTGAGCAGAGATTTTCTTGAGGAACTTGACAATGGCGAAAATGCCCTTGTTTTCATGCTGAAAGAGGGAAATCTGGATATTACCGTGAATGTCACGGATTCTCAGACGGAGATGCCTGTTGAAGAAAATCAAATAACCGCCAAGGAAACAGTCTTTGAATGGGACAAGAGCGACCTGATTGGGATAGCCGTGAATACAAATTCCGATTCCAAAAATGTTGCCATTACAAAAGCTGGTGAATTGTTTGCCTCAAATGATGACAGGGGCGTTTATATCGTTCTTGGCAGAGTCGGCATTACTGCAAAGATATTGAAAAAACTTGATGTCGGTGAAAATCATCTTACTTTGACATTTGATGACGGCACGATTGACATAACTGTAAATGTTACGGATAAAAGACATTCTTCCGATACGGCAGAAATTACGGCTGATAAGACCGAATTTACATGGGACAGAAACAGTTCCGACAGCATTTCCATTCATACCAATTCAAAATCTGACAGTATTTCTGTACGTCAGAGCGGAAAGATATTTTCAACCTCTGATAAAAAACATATTTCCATAAGCGGCGGCATTGTTACGATGGAGCCTGAATTTCTCAGCAAGCTCAATGACGGTGAAAATGAATTGAAGCTCATTTTTGATGACGGCAATATCACTGTCAAAATCAATGTCACAGGTTCAGTGGAAACTTCAAAAAATTCCTCAGAAGCAAGTAAAAATACAGGCAGTTTATCGGGTATCGGTGCTTTGCCTGATACAGGCAGTACCATGACAGCAATCGGTGCAGCCATCGCATTACTTTCGGCAGGTCTTTCGGTAATATTGTTTTCAGGAAGAAGAAACAAACAAAAATAATGCTGTTTAAAGAGAAAAGAAAATATGAATCTTGTCGAAAAAACGGAGAAACCGGACTTTTTCAAGAGCTGCACGGAGCATTATTATTGACAAGGACAAAATAATACAAAAAATACTATCAGAGCATTGAATGTTTTGATAGTATTTTTTATGATATTATTTATATGAGAAAAAATCTTCGTCAAAATTAACAAAAATTTTTACATAATTTTCTATAAATGTCTAAAACACTCATGAATACAGCGTTTTATTTATTTTTTTTGGAAATAAATAAATTTTTTGGATATTTTTTACATAAAATCTGTTGACAAATTGTTATTAAAGTGTTATTATCTTAGTAAATTGTTAAAGTCGGGGAAAGATAAAAGCTTTGAATGATAATGATCAATTGTTATATAAATCGGAGGTAGATAGTAATGACTGTTATTAAAAAGCTGAAATGGAAAGCTTGGATAGCGTTTTTGTTAGTCTTTATGATGATAGGGGGCTTGTTGCCGGTCAATGGCTTTAGCAGCGGCAACAGTGTTTCAGCTATTACCACTGATGACAAACAGATACTTATTCTCAACACCGAATGACACTTCATGGCAGGAACTTCCTTCCTTCTCTGCAAGCAATAATTATCTTTATACTCTCAAGACATCTGATAATACCAAGATAAGGCTTTCGAGAAATGCCAATACCCCGGGAGGCAATTACTATAATCCCAGTGGTAATAATTATACGGGTGAAATAGAAGTAAAGGCAGGCGATTTCCTTTCATTTACTGACATGGGAAAAGGCGGTCAGTCATTCAACAGGATAAAGAATGCCAAAATAGTGGCTTCTGCCGAAGACGGCACAAAGCTGTTTCATGAAAGTAAGATAGTTAAAAATGGAGATAAGCCCAGTGATACCAATCAGTATCAGACACGAAGCTATACAGACAAA
>CADCJK010000031.1 GCA_902801715.1 uncultured Ruminococcus sp.
AACATAATTTTATAAGCAATTAAAAGGGTTCAATTCCCCTCGCCTCCACCATTACGAAAACCGCATTGTTACTGAAAAATCAAGTAACAATGCGGTTTTGCTGTCCAATGCAAAAAATTTCTGCATTCCGTTGACATTTTCCGTTTCATCTTGACAAAATAACCTTGCAGGCAAGAGTGAATCAGATGTATAAATAATAATGCCGCCTGTGAGGATTTTAAAGTCCTTGCAGGCGGTTTTTTACACACAATCAATTTTTTTCTTTAAATATTCAAATCGTTTAAACAATGATAATTACTGATTTTTTTATGCAGGAAACAAGTGATTCCATTGACAACCGGTTTTTGACATAGTATACTTATCTCAATATAGAATGTAAAGGAGGATAAAGATGAAACATCCATCAGCAATTATCTTGATGGCAATATTATTGTTATGTACAGCCGCCTGTTCCGAGTCAAAAAATGATACCGGTGTCAGTGAAACGGTCAGTTCCGTATCAGAAGATATACCGGAAATCAGCAGAACAGAAAGCTCTTATCAGCCTGAAGAAATTTCCGATGAAAATCCGGTCAGCTCTGTATCACAAGATGTATCGGAAATCAGCGGGACAGAAAGTTCTTATGAATTCCGGGAAGACGACGATGACTGCGATGCACTTTATACACCCAAATTTGAAAACAAGGCATTTCTTTTTTTCAAAACACATGATCGTCTTTACAGGGAAAAATTCGTTTTTGATTCAGAGAGTCATGCAAAGGAGTATTCCGCTATCATGCCCATAGAAAACGGTGAATTTGTATCCGTCAGGGCAGACGGCTATATAATGAGCGGAGGAGTTATGGGCTATTGCGATGAGCCGTTCTTTGATAAAATCAATTCACAGGAAAAGCTCACGCCGGAACAGGCTGTCGAACAGTTCAACATTCCGGAAGCAAGAGATGTCAAAAGACTGTTTTCTCTCGATACGGTCATGAAGCATACGATAGGCAACAGAATGTATATTATTTTTCAGGCAGGTTCTTTTGATGTCTATCTTGATTCCAATTTAGCGGGAACAGCTCCCTACGATAAAGTGTGTGGCGGAGAGGGAGAAACCGATCCCGAAAAAAGAATGGAAACGCTGATAGAATTCGTTGAGGAACTTGACCGCTCCGGACAAGCCGGTTAAAAAAATCGGAAGTGAATAGTTGACAAATCCATATATAATCTTTATAATATCTTTGAAATATATTATCAAGAGGTGTTGTATATGGAAAAATTCATTCCCTTTGAAAAGCTTTCAAAGAAAAAGAAAAAAGAACTCAACAAGGCAAAAAGAAATACATGGGGCATGACAAATCCCGTGACAAGACGTGAAAAAAATCCCAAAGCCTATGACAGAAATAAACTCCGTTCCGAAAAATCAGAAACGGAGTTTATTTTTTTTTGCATAAAACACATTGTTTCAGCCGATATTCTCATTGACAAATCTGAAAGGAATGATTACATATATGAAACTGTTATTCAAAAGCATGGTCTGCGGTCTTGTCATATCCTGTATCCTCTCTATGACAGGGTTTTGCAGTGTGTGTGAAAATCTCAGAAAAGACGTATTCCGCCTGCATATTTTAGCCAATTCCGATTCCGTACAGGACCAGACTCTCAAACTGAAAGTCCGTGACGGTATCCTTGACTATACAGCCGAAATTTTCCGTAACTGCACAAGCCGTGAACAAGCTCTCGAAACGGCTGAAAAACATCTTGACAGGATAAAAGCGGAATGTCGGAAAGTCATACGGGAAAACGGCTTTGACTACAGCGTGGAAGTTTATACCACTAAAATGAATTTCAATACACGGGTATATGAAAATTTCACCCTCCCCGCCGGAAAATATGATGCCCTGCGTATCGTGATAGGAAGCGGAAACGGACATAACTGGTGGTGCATGATTTATCCGTCCCTCTGTATTCCCTCTGCACAGCAAAACAAGCCCGAATCTTCACTTGATGAATCCGAAATGGATGTCATCTCCCATTCCGGACAGTATGAAGTGAAATTCAGACTCGTTGAAATTTTTGAAAATATATGTGCTTTTTTCAGTGAATAATCATCCGACGTTACGCCAGACACTGTAATTGGATTTCTGATTCTTCTTGACGGCATACAGCTTCATATCAGCGTGTTTCAGGGCAATATTCATTCTCTCCTGGTCATAGATTTCTTCATAGGCAATGCCTATCGAACACGATACACGATGATCTTCGGGAACGCTCACCTTTTCCCCCACTGCCGACTGTATTTCCGGAATGAAGTGATTGCTTTTATCAATGGCTTTATAAATGGATTTTGCCAGCTCAATGCCGTCATCTATGGCATGGTCGGGCATGACAATCAGAAATTCATCTCCGCCGTATCTGACTATGTAACCGTTATTCTTGGTGACACGCTCAAACAATCTTGAAAAGGCTATCAGGATTTCATCACCGACATCATGCCCGAATGTGTCATTGCAGAATTTGAAGTTATCAAGGTCAATATACAAAAGCGTAAAGCAGACATCTTTTCTTTTGCCCTTTCTGACAAGTTCGGTATAGTCATCCACTTTTTTGGCAAATCCCTGTCTGTTGAGCAGTCCCGTCAGCAAGTCCGTGACGGCACTCTGCTGGAGTTTCCTGTTCATCTGACTGATTTCGTCACGGGCTTTGAGTCTGTAAAGCGTATTCGTCATCTGATTGAGGGCGGATTTGAAAATCGTCAGGTCATTTCTGTCAAGGAAAATAATACCGCCTGTCATATTTTCATGCAGCTCTATCGTGGCAATCATCAGACCTGTCAGCTCATCTCCCTGAGAGAGCGGCACGCATACAAATGATACGATATTATTCACTCCGTACAAAGAAAGAATTGCCGTATATTCATAGAACTCCCTGTCAAAGCGTGATGAAACGACCTCTTTTTTATGCTTCGAGAAATAAGCTGTAATATCATTCAGCATTTCTTCCTCTATCTCGATTTCACCGCTGTTATATCGGATCACAGGCTTTTTGTCTGCCGTCACTTCTATATAGAGTATACTGTCGATATTATAATTATTCTGCATGGCGGTCATGCAGTTTTCGATGATATCACTGTAAGAGGAATTCTCCTTATTGAGCAGTTCCTGCCATGCCACGAGAAAATCAATGCCTTTTGTCTTGTCGGCAAGAGCCATTTTCATTTCCGAATGCTGCACCAGTTCCTCTATCTGATACTTGGAAACTTTCTCAAGTATCAGGTCACTGTTTTTCGGGGGAATCATCGGATGTTTATGCAGTTTGGCAAAAAGAAGTTCCTCTTTATGCTTATAGTGATTCTTATTGCAGAATTCCATACATTCTTCCAGTATTTTTTCAGCTTCATCGGGCTTTCCGCACTGTTCATACAAATCCGCCTGTTCCATGGCGAACATGGTATATACAAAAAACCATAAGCCTTCCGTCCGCAGCATATGATACTTTGCCTTATCAAAATATCCCTGAGCCTTTTTGGGATTGTCCGCCTTTTCCAGCAGACCGCTGCAGAAATAATAGAAAAACATATCGTCATCCCAGAGGAAAAATCTGTTTTCCGCATCGGAATGCAGCACATGATAAATGACATAGTACATTTTATTCAAATAAAAATGGGCATTGTACTCTATTCCCATTTTATAGCTGCAATAAACAATCATGCCGTACAGCTTGGACATATTGCAGACTCTCATTCTCTGCTGCTTGATGGATTTCAGCAGCTTGATACAGTAAATCAGATAATTATAAGCCGTTTCATATTTATCCGCAAGAATCGCATTGATTGCCATATTATACAACGTTTCGGATACATAGTAAGTATCCTTTTGCTTATAGAACAATTCAAGGGCATCATTAAAATAATTATTCGCACGTCCGAACTGTTCGCTGACAATTCTGTTGAATCCGAGACCGTTATAAATCGATGCTTCTTCAAATATATTATTCTGTCCCTCGATAATTTCAAGACATTTTTTATAATAATAATCAACGTATGAAAAACAGCCGTAACCTTGTGCAAGAAAGACATTCTTCATCAATGCCGCAATAATCAGACGGTCATTTTTAATCATTTTGGCAATCGCCATTGCTTTTTTAAAGCTCTCCTGTTCCTCGCAGTTCTGAGAATCGTCAATGAAATTCTCCTTGGAGTTGCAGCAGCCGAAAAACAAAATATGTGCCAGATGATTATACATTTTATATTCAAATGCCTTTTCGATAAAGTCGTCCAGTTCCTTTCCCTCGATGGTTCTGTCCCAGCGATAGGAATTGTTCCAGCCGTCGAGCTTGCAGATATACTTCAGCATCTGAGCCGAAAATGCATATCTGTCGGACTGGCTTTTCCGAGCGATTTTCATGCACTTTTCCAGATTTTTCTTGGCAAGGTTCGGCTGACCGCCGTACACCTGACAAAGCGTCAGAAGATAATAATAACGGAAAGCATAAACCATGTTCGGATGCTTGTTATTGATATTCTTGAGTTTGTCGCACATCATCAGGGCAGTCGTCATATTCATGTCATACAGTGAAGCCGTCGCATAAAGGACAAAAAACCTCGCCTTGTTCTTGGCACTGATGACAGCCTTTTCAATGGGTATCTTGCTGTAGACAATTTTCAGATAATGCATTGCCTGCTTGATGGCAAGCGTCTGTATCATATTGTTAATCAGCACCAGATAATTCGGAAACTCCGATGCCGACGGCTCAAAACTCTCATTGATATTGGCAGTCGTCTGAACGTCCTGCATATTCCAGTCCAGCATATAATTGAGTTCCTCAATATTTCTGACAAGCGTTTTCCATGTATCTGCCGTGTATGACGGAACGGTATAGGCTTCATTGTAATTTGCCAGAAAAGAAATATTGTCATAATGACTTCCGATGAATTCCACAAGAAAATCCAGAGTGGAATCTTCCGCAAGGTGCAGCCTGTTCAGCACCAGCAGCAGCGTATGGTCAACCGAAATATAAGAAAATATCTTCACAAGCGATACCGCAAACTGTTTTTTCTCATATTCCGTTTCCACCACGATAATATCTTCACTTCTTGTACATTCCCCCGTCATGATATAGCTTGCAATCGCTGAACGGCTCTGATAATAGACATCTGCCTTTGCCAGAAACTCATCAACAGGCACATCAAAGTAAAATTTGAAATACAACTGCTTAATCCATCCCAGAAACGGCTCATACGCTTCCTGCATACGACCGGCACCAAACTCATGATACAGAAGCTCAATCTTGCTGGTACTCAGGGCAACCGCCGTCTGAATATTTTCAACGGGAACATTGAGTGTATTATAATGCTTTACAAATAAGATACTGCTGTGTCTTTGTTCCAGACCGTGTATAATTGAATCAACGATTTTTCTTGTGTACATTTGTGAACATGATTCCATAAAAGAACGCCCCCTATGTACAATATTATACCAAACCCATAAAAATTTTTCAATACACAAAATTTTTTATTTTAAAATAAACTATAAACTTTTCATGAACAAAGATTATTTACTTGACACCGTAATGATATGGTATTAAAATAGTATTAAACAATCGTTTAATAAACAGGGGTGAAATTTATGCCTGAAGAAAAAATCAAAGTCCTTGAAGAAAAAAATATACACCTGTGGTTTGAAGATTCTCCCGTGGCGGTACTGGCTCAAAAACTGGCTCTCGACATCGACAAGACGGAGTTCTTTGCGTGTTTCAAACTGCTGAACCTCCAGCCCGACAATCTCAAAGATATTTATTTTGATATCATCTGCTATGATGCCAACCGTCAGGTCATCGATACCGTCTGTGACGTTTCCTATAACGGCTTTGACGTTGCCAGAAATACGGAATTCGGCTATAACAGGCGTGTTCCCGTCAAGAATCAGCAGACACGAAGCGTGGAATTTTTCCTGAAACAAGTCCTCTGCTCCAACGGGCATACATGGATAAATACCGACAGCAAACATTTCGATACCGCACTGGAACAGCAAAGTATTTTCAGCGTGCAGGGTGACCTTAACAAACAGTTTCTTGAAATTTGCACCCGCAGCGGCATAGACGGCACTGTTTTTTCTTTGCAGCCCGTTTTCAATGAAAAATTCTGGCTCTGCGGCTGCGGCAGCTTTAACTGGGCTCATGAGGAAGTGTGCTGTGAATGCGGTGTCGGAAAGGTATGGCTGCAAAAAAATACCTCTCCCGAAGTCCTTGAGAAACAATCCGGCTTTGCAGAACAGCAGCGGGCAGAATTTCGGTCACAATATGCCGAATTTGAAAAATATGAAAAAAAGAACAATATCCAGACCGAAGAATTCGCCAAAAGAAAAAATGCCTATCAGAAACAGCTCAAAAAACAAAAATTCCGGAAAAGCTCCAAAGTGGTTATCATTATCCTGCTGATACTTGTCGTACTCGCTGCAATAGCCGATGGAATCGTATTTTTCGGTCTGCCCTATCTCAAATATCAGGGGGCTATGACCGACATGGAAATGTACCGCTATGACAATGCTTCCCAAAAATTCCGTGAACTCGGCAATTTTCTCGACAGCAGCGACCTCTATCTGAAAGCCGTCTATGGCGATGCATTTTCTTCCTACAATTCCGGTGACTACGAAAAAGCCGCTCAGCTTTTCGGGAGTCTGGAAAATTACAGCGACGCTCAGCAGAAAGCTCTTGAAGCACGTTTCAAATCTGCCGAAAAACAATATCATGAAGGTCAGTATCTTGAAGCTGCCAAAACCTTTCATGCCCTCGGCGATTATCCGAATGCCGCCGCAAACGAAAAACAGTGTTTCAGCCGCATTTACAGAGAGGCTCAGGGAAATCTCGTTGCCAATGCCGATGAAAACCTTGCCGCTGCCTTTGAACAGCTTACCTATCTCGGAAATTATAAAAAATCTCCCGAACTCCTCAGCAAATGCATTTATCTTCTCGGCAATTCGTCCTATGGCAAATGCCGGTACGGAAAGGCAATCGAATTATACCGCTCCATTCCCGATTATGCAGAGGCTCAGACAAGACTGCAAAATATCAAAACACTTATCGCCCTGCTCGGCGGTGCCACGGAAAAGGAATCTGCCGTCTGGAAAAGCGATGCTCTGGACTGTTCCGACTGCTCCCGAAACAATGCCGTCTATTCTCTGGAACTCAAAAAAGACGGCAATATGCTGTTCACGGCACAATGCCCCGACAAAGACAAGCCTTTCATGGAATACAAAGGCTTGTTCAAACCGGAAAACAATATTATCAAAGTATCTGACGACAACGGAAAAAACTGGACAGATGTATTGAAAATAACTTCTCTTGAATCGGGAAAAAATGCCGTTCTCTCGGCAGAAATTGTTCAACCTGTCAACAGCGTGAAATCCCTGCAGCTCAAAGGAAGTACGGAATAAATTATGGAAGAAAATGAAATTATGGAAAAAATGCCCTCCGATGACACGGTTCAGACCGTTGCAGACGCTTTCCGTCAGCTTGGCGATCCCAGCCGTCTGCGTATTTTCTGGCTTTTGTGTCACTGTGAGGAATGTGTCATTAATATCGCCGCTGCTACCGATATGTCAAGCCCTGCCGTTTCACACCATTTAAGACTGCTCAAAAATGCCCGTCTGATTACCGCCACCCGTCACGGCAAGGAAATGTATTATCGTGCAGCCGATACCCCTATGGTTCAAAAACTTCATCACACCATTGAAGAAATCGCCAAAATCTCCTGCCCCGAATGGCATGACAAATTCAATTAGCAATTAGCAATGAGCAATGAGCAATGAGTAATTGACAATCAATAATTTGCGATTAAAAATATACAATGAATCAATGACAAAAAACGTACTTTGAAACCAATCAAAGTACGCTTTTTTTATTATTGCCCTATCTCCATCAGATAGGAAACATCATTGCAAGGCACTACATCAAGATGGGCAAGACTGTTTCTGGCATTCCTGACTTTTTCAAGGACTTTCAGCTCTTTGCCCGACAGTATCTGATTACTGTAACAAAGGTGATACAACTGACCAATCTCCAGTTCAAAAATACTATGCGTTTTATAGATATTCAGCGGATATTTTTTCAGAATATCAATATTCTCGGAAATGAATCTGCTCCTGAACTGCTCGATTATCGGAAACAATACTTTTACCTGAGCTTTCCAGAGGGCTTTTTTCACTCTCGTTTCGATATCTTCGCAGGAAATGCCGTGTTCCCTGAATATTTTTTTCGTGATATTCAGGGTATTCACGGGCAGACTGCCTTTGTATTCGGCAAGCCTTCCCGCTGTTTCCACGTCATCTTCCGCCAGTGCCGCCGCCGTTTCCGCTATATACTGCTTCTGCTGAATGGAACAATTCTGCTCGGACAATATCGTCATGCACAACATCAGCATATCAAAATCCTGTATACTGTCATCATAACTCATACATTCCGACTGACATTCATTCTCTTTGATATATTCCCTGATACGCTTCTCCGTATCCCTGATGAAAAATACAAATACTCCGTGTTCGTCATATTCATCAAAACAGGAATGGTATTCTTCTGCAAAGTCAATCCATTTTTCAGGCTCTCCGCATGAGGAAAGGTCAAGTATCACATTACTCTTGTTCAAAGCCGCCTTTGTACTCTTTGCCAGAAATCCGGCAACCGTATTTTCCGCTGACGGCCAGTAATGATTCCTTTCCTCGTCACTGCAGTATTTTGTCATGATATATTCCGACGGCTCGGCATATTTTTCGGGAATGCGGAAATTCGTTTTCATATTGGGACTGTCTTTTTCGATATTCTCAACGATATCCTGTATCAGTTCCTCTTTCCATGCCATTTCCTTTTCATACAGGACAAACACCGTTTTCCCGTCAAGTACGGAATATATGATATCTTCCGCAAAATTCAGGGGATTTGTCAGACGTTTCCACCATATTTCCTCCAATCTCACTCCGTCTTACCCCCCATATATTTTGACAGTTCCGTGTTGACATCTTCCCTTGTACCCAGCAATTCACGGAATCCCTCTGTCGAGAACATATACAGGTCATCTTTGGAAGTGAGTATATTCAAATCCCACATCTCTTTGAAAAGTTCCGTCATCTGTTCCCTGCTGTACTCCAGCAGAATATTGATTTCATCACTTTTTGCCTTATTCAAAATTTCTTCAATGCCGAATCCTGTTTTTCTTTCATTCTCGTCTTTATTTTCCTCGTCATAATAAAGATATGCCAGTATCAAGGCAATCACATAATAAGGACTGTTTTCCTTGCCGTCAACTTCGAGAGTCATTCTTAATTTACTCTTGATTTCATCTTTGAAATTCGGATCGGAAAGAACTTTCTTGATATGGCTCTCCGTCACTTCATAGCAGGGCGTTTCCGTTTCACTGTAACCTGCATAATCGTCATTCGTCATGGCAAGAATGAGTTTCTGTCCGTAAAGATGTATCAGTCCGGGGAAATAGTTCGTTTTCGCCAGAATCAGATTGATGACTTCATCACTGAATATGAATCCCAGATAAGCAAGTGAATGTGTCAAAAGTTCCGTCGCTTCGGGACGCTTGAACGGATAAATAACGCATGATTCCAAATGGGCAAAATCTGAGTTATTGGCATAAAATTCATGGTCGAATTTGGAAAGATTATGCAGACCGGCAAGCACAAATTTGAAATTCGGTGAAAGCATTTCTTTCAGCAGAGTAATCGGGCGATAGTCAATTTCCTTGCTGCTGGCAATAAAGTCATCTGCTTCATCAAGCATCAGCAAAAGATAAGAAATACGATTTTCGGAAGTCTGGTCTTTCAGGCGTTTTCTGATGTGCATGGAAAGCATATCCCAATCACCGCATTCCGAACCTTCGGGGAGAATGTCATTCATGACAAGCTCCTGCGATACACGCAAAGCCGCTTCCGTATAATTCCTGCCCTTTATGCTGATAACAATGGCTCTCTGATTTTCATTTTTATCTATCTCATTGGCTGCCATTTTAAGCAGGGAACTTTTGCCGAGCTGACGACCGCCGTATACAAGATTGACACCATTATAAAGTTCAATCTGTTCGAGTTCGGTTTTTCTGCCCGTAAAGAGTTCGGGCGGCATAGCCGCATTCGGCTTCGGACAAAACGGCTGATTGCAGGCAAAGGGCATACCTGCCGCCATCAGCATACGGCTGATACTGTTTGCCTGATAGTGCTTGGCAAGATACAGCAAAAGCACTCTGTCAATAAGCAAAAATGTCTTTGAAAGCGATTTTTCCTCTTTGATTTTTCTGGCAAAGCGTCTTCTTTCCTCTTTGCTCAAAGCCCAGTTGAGAATAACTATCGTATTCTGCGAAACGCTGTTCACTTCACGGAATTTATCTATCAGCTGGTCGGTATTGAATCTGCCGTCAAGGAAAAGCACTCTTATTCCCTCATTTTCGGGAAGTGAACCAAATGCGGGTATCGGGTGAGGATAATTGACTTTACCTGTCTTTTTCCTGACAGTAACGGTATACATATCTTCATTCGTGGAAGTAATTTCCGAAACGCTTTCCACGGCAAAACCAAGCTGTGACACTATTTTGGAAATCCTGTCAGCTGTAGCAGGCTTGGAAGCGGGCCAGTTCTGTATCAGTGAAACACCGCCACGCAATTCTTTATTGACACCATACATATTACTTGCTTTCTGCAAAGCCCTTTCGACATTCCTTGTATTGTAATAGGAACAAAGTGCCTTTTGCAGACTGCTGTTGGCATCCGATGAAACAGCCCTATGAAGTGTTTCATATTCCGCCATGAAATTTCTGAACATTTCCAGCGGCTCTTTCGAGAAATCCGTGATACTCTTGATATCTCCACGCCTGATACAATTAAGAATATTTTCCGCTACAGAAAAGTTTCTTTCTTCGATATATTCCTTGATTTTCTCCCTGCTGTAGATACCGAAATCATATTTTTCATCATTGGCAATGTCATTAAGCTGCTGCATGAGCCTGTTGGCAGTGGATTCCGCATTTTTGGCGATATTCTGTTTATATGCCTCTATGATATCGCTGAAAAATCCGAAATCGCAGCTTGACATCGAAAGGGCATACCATGCATCAATATTCTTGGCAATAAAGCTCTTGTAACCCGTGATATTGGAAATGCTGCCATAGCTTTCATAGAGTTCCAGTTCATTTTTGAAATCTTTATAGTAATGCGTTGTCCTCTGCTGACTGAGCCTTACACACGCATCGAAATATTCAAAAGACGAATGTTCGGAAACGTCCCTGTCATTCCTGTATTCCGCATAGTCCCTGATGAGATTCACCGCACGGAAATCATGATTATGTATATTGTCACTGAATATCTGCTGTACCCTGTATTTGAAATCGGGCAGTTTCATTTGTGCATGAGCTTTGATTCTCTCAAATATATTGAAATCAGGCAAATCGCTGAACGTTGCCGAAATATCGGGTACATAGTTATCATCAAGGAGCACATGACCGCTCTTGAGAAAATCAATATACATATATTTCTTTTCGGCTTTGTCATACGTTCCCTCGACTTTTGCAAGAAGTTCTTCCGCCGCAAGATTCACGCTGCAAATGCCCCAGTCAAAACGTTCCGCAAGGCTTGTTTCGGTGAGTTCAGCCAGTTTTTCCAGATTGTCAATGATATAATCACGATATTCTTCATATACCTGTATATAATATTTATTCGTGATGATATCCGCACTTGCCGATACTTCCACCCATCTGCATACACAATCAATGACTCTTTTCAGCATGACGGCTATATTATTTCTCTTGCCGCCCTTTAAGTTGTCATAAGGTCTGGCAACATTTCTCTTTTCGGCAAGTATCATTTCTCTTGACTGTTCCCATCTGTCGTCCATGAACTTATCCATCTTTTTGATATCCGTATTTTCAATGCTGAAATCCTCGTCATTTCTCATGAAAGTTTCCGTCATGGCTTTCCTGATTTTTGCGGCTTTGGAAACGTCATTCGCACATACGATATCAAGTGCCTGTTTAATCAGACTGTTTTCATCATGGAAAATCAGTTCTCTTGTACGTCTTACTCTGCCCTGACTTTCGATTGCCTTCACTCTCTGGTCAATGTAATCGGCACATTCCTTTGCATCGCTGATAACGGATTCCACGGCAGCATTTTTCCTGTTGTAATCTGCAAACATATCCATCGGATATGCCGTTTTTTCCCTGAATTCATTGAACGCTTTCGCCAATGCGGAAACCGTTGCCGTATATTCACTTGGTTCGGTTTTCTCAAATTCGGCAATAAGCCTTTCTATTTCAAAGGACTGCATGGAAGCATTTCCGAAATCCTCTCTCAAAAGAGCCGCCGCAAAGAAATCGGCACTGTACTGCGGCATTGACAACTGACAGTTGGCAAAATCCATGAACAATTCATCGGCATTGTGTTCATGGGAAAATCCGTATGCCGCATAGGCGGAATCCATCAGTCTGTTGGCGGATATCACGGAATTTGTCAGCGGTATCTCGGAATAGTCGGATATTCTTTCACTTTCGGCATTTTCGCATATCCTTGCTGCCGCTGCCAGATAGGTCAGAGTACAGTAAAGCTGTTCGGGGGCAAATGCAAAGGCTGTTTCCAATATCTCCCTGTCGCTTGTGACGAGTCTGTCAAATGCCTCTTCATCTTCATATTCCGCTGTCTGCACATATTCCTCCTGCATTTCCTCCTCGGGTTCATCCGTTTCCGCTTCATCAGCCGGAACACTGTTTTCAGGGGCGGGATACAGTTCCTGCACGACATCTATTTTATTTTTATTTTTGGCAAGCTGGTCCAATCTTCTTTTTATTTCAAATTTTCTGGTATTTTCCCCCGACGTGTCATAGAAATATTTAGCCTGCTCGTAATCGCCGAGTTCAAGATACAATTCCGATATCTCCACATAGTTGACATCTCTAATCGTTGACCTCTTGCTGTAGAGTTTATTTTTCTCCACAAACTTCTCCATGTCGAGATATACATTGATAGCCTTTTCATATTCGCCCATTCTCTTATAGGCACCGGCTTTCATGCCCATGTGATGAAATCTCTGATTATCGTCCTTGAATACGTTATTTTCTTCCATCTTCGATATGATATCGACACAAGCCTGCCAGTTCTCAAATTTGGTATATACCTGTATCAGTGCAATTCCCGATTTCACTGTAAGGCTCATTGTATCACGGTATTTCTCCGAAAGTTCAATGACCTCTCTTTTATATTTCTCATGATTTTCGGGGAATTTGTTCAGAAGTGCCAAATAGCATTGGGCACATCCCGAAAATCCTTCTTCGACCCTGCCTTCTTCAATGTGCTTTTTATATATCTCTATGGCTTCGTCATATCTCTGAGCCGTGAACAGCTTGTTGGCATCATTGCTGATATCTTCCGCTTTAGCGGGTTCGGACGGCTGAACTGCCGGCTTGACAGGCTTCACTTTCGACTTGATTTTCTCCGCTTTCAGCTTCGATGAAGAATATTCCGGAACGAATGACACATCTATCGAGAGCTTTTCGGCTTTCATGGTTTTCTTGGTGACATTCCTTATCATTTTGACGATTTTTTCATCTGCCACTTCATTGAATTCAAATTCATATAC
>CADCJK010000032.1 GCA_902801715.1 uncultured Ruminococcus sp.
GGAGAGTTGAGAGTGGAGAGTGGAGTTATAACAGGTCGTGTCAATTCATTGGAAACTTTCGGATTGGTAGACGGTCCGGGCGTGAGATTTGTGGTATTTTTGCAGGGCTGCAAAATGCGTTGTAAATATTGTCACAATCCTGAAACATGGAATTTGTCGGGCGGTGAAGAATGGACTGCTGAAAATCTATATAACCATGCAAAACGCTATAAGACATATTGGAGAAATAACGGCGGTATAACAGTGAGTGGGGGAGAGCCTTTATTGCAAAAGGAATTTGTCACGGAATTGTTCACGCTTGCCCAAAAAGACGGTATTCATACAGCGTTAGACACATCGGGACAGCCTTTTTCCGAAAGTGAAGATTTTGAAAAATTGATGAGCGTGACGGATTTAGTGATACTTGATTTGAAAGAGTGGAACAGTGAAAAGCATAAGGCATTGACAGGTTTCGGAAATGAAAATATACTTGCCTTTGCAAGATGGCTTTCGGAACATAACAAGAAAATGTGGATAAGACACGTTTTAGTGCCTGAATTGACAGATGATTCTCTCAAAGAAATGCATGATTTCATTTCGTCTTTAAAGACTGTTGAAAAAGTGGAAATTCATTCGGCTTGGCAAAATGGGAAAAACTGGGAATTGCCTATCCGCTTGAAAATGCAAAAATACCGACTGCCGAACAGATTAAAAATGCCGAAGATATTTTGATACATGGAAAATAAAATTTGCCCTTTCAAAAATATTTTGGAAGGGCTTTTTTGCCTTCTTGAAAAATGTTTGTGAGAGTTATATAATAGAAACATCTTGTATGAGAGGAAGATGAACTTGAAAATTGACAATAATTATATTATCAAGGACTTGAACAGACAATATAAAGGACTGGGGAGTTTTATCAGTGGTGACAGGGTAGTTTTATCGAAAATCAATACAGCGGTAAAGCCTGAAATATATCAGCTGAAAGAGCAAATGGCAACGATAGGTTATCATATATATTCACCTGAATGGAAAAATGAAATATTTGAAACAGCGGCTGCACTCGGTTCGGATATGGAAACGGCTGTCGGAATGGCACAGGGGGATTTCATGTTCGGTATCATGGCAACTGTACAGGCTATGGTGAATGACGAGAATGCAGAGGAATTTGACAGTGATTTCAACGGCTTGCACAAGTGGAAGCTGTATATTGGAAATATTGTTGCCATGAGTAATGAAATTGCCGTCAATGATATGAAAATGTATTGGAATGTACTGAAAGATGAATTGGCAAAGCGATTGGGGAATCAGGATATCTGCTATATCAAAATATATGCTGCAAACGACGGTGACGGAAAATTTGTCACAGGGGAATGTCGTATCAATGACCACAGAATTGACAGTCTGAGTGAAATGATAGAGGATATGGCGAGGACTTGGAAAAATAAAAACTTTGCGTCACATAAGCAGTTTTTCATTCTGAAGCAGGACAAGGAAACTTTAAAAGAATATCCGTATAACAATACAGATATATATGACGCTGTTGAAAAGTCGCTTATGCTGTATGAAAAGGTCATGAATGACGGCAAGGAAGCTTTATATTTTGATGTGCTGAAAGAATTTCTGGGAGACAGTTCATTGGCACAGGATATTTATAATTTTATACCTGAAATATGTGCGGAATTTGCCATAGAGGATATGAAGTTTTCCGAAAAGGTGCAGATGAATTACAGAGGGAATATCAGGACTTTTTATAAATCGCAGTTGGCGGCATATTATCCGATGAGGACGGGTTTTGCATGGGTGCTTGGCAAGAATAGCCTGAAAAATACACAGCGTGTATTTGAAAGTTTGTTGAAATCGAGTGCAAGTTTCAATGCAATCAATAACGCCCTGAATGACGGAAGCAAATTGGAAAATCTGATATTGACGGATATGCTTTTCAATGTAAGTGACGATTATGTATTGAGGTAAAATAATGATTAAGAATAAAAAGTTGATATCTGCCCTCGTTATTTACTGTATACTGTTTTATACGGCATGGTCACTGGTAGGAGTAATTCTGAGAAATTACGTTGCCGTGTGGACGGATAGTGAAATTATCATACAGCTTATCAGAACGGGGATAATAAAAAATCTGGTATGGACTTTTCCTGCATTTCTGCTTGTAAAGCATTTTGAAAAAGATATGTATGTCGGGCTGAAAGAGATGTTCACGACAAAGGTGAAAATATGGGATATCCTGCCTGTATGTATAGCGTGTGTCATATATGCCCTTGCAGATGTGATTAAAAAATGGGATTGGTCGATAGCGGAAAGTTTCGGCTGGGGAAAAATCATTATCATTCTTTTTGTGGGCATTACGGAAGAAATGGTATTTCGTGGCTGGCTTCTGAACAGCACTTTGAAAAATGCCGATAAAGAGTGGAAAAAATGGCTTGCCATAGGAATCAATGCAGTGATGTTTCTGCTGATACATTTCCCGATATGGATATATGAGGGTGTGTTTGCAAGAAATATTCAGAGCTTTGCATTTGTCGGAATTATCTTATTGAGCGGCATATTCAGCTGGCTTTTTCTGAAAACGAAAAATATATTGGTGCCTGTTGCACTTCACATGATATATGATTTGCTTGTATTTATGTTTATAGGCGGATAGTTTTTTGAAAATAGTCTTGAAAGACGGAAGTTTTATTGATATAATTAGTGTTAAAGTTTAAAAAACGGAGTTGAGCAGAATTGACTGTAAAGGACTATGAGGAAATCATCGGTAAGAGAATGAAATCGGCACGTCTGAAACATTCCAAAAATGTTGCAAAAGAGGCTGTAAGGCTCGCCAAAAAATACGGTGCAGACGTGCAGAAAGCGGAAATTGCAGGTATCCTGCATGACGCTACAAAGGAAACGCCCGATGATGAACAGCTTGCATTGATGGAAAAAATAGGACTGTCATCGGCTGAAATGAAAAATTCATCACGCAAGCTGTGGCACGCCATTTCGGGAAGTGCATTTGTACAGACGGAACTGGGAATTACAGATGAAGATATCATCAATGCCATACGCTATCATACGACAGGCAGGGCAAATATGACTGTACTGGAAAAAGTGATATTCGTAGCGGATTTCACATCAGCGGACAGGGATTATGAAGGCGTTGACAAAATGCGTAAAATCGCCGATAAAGACCTTGATGAAGCGGTGCTTGAGGGAATGGCATTCACCATAGCCGACCTTGCACAGAGAAAAGTAACTATTGCCCCCGATACTTTTGCAGGGTATAATTATATGGCAGCTCTTAAATCAAAAAAATAAATTTCAGGAGGAAAGAAAATGACATCTTTGGAAACAGCGAAATTTGCGGCAAGAGTCCTTGACAGCAAAAAGGGCATTGACATTAAAATTATCAAAATATCGGATATATCATCTATAGCGGATTATTTTGTTATAGCGGCAGGCGGCTCGAATACACACGTTAAAACGCTTGCGGAAGAAGTGGAATTCAAGCTTGACGAGGCAGGAATCAGTGTCACTCACATTGACGGACACCGTTCGGATACATGGATTGTATTGGACTATGTTGATGTAATAGTCCATGTATTTTCGGAAGAGGCAAGAGAATATTATGACCTTGAAAGACTCTGGCAGGACGGACAGGTCATTGATATAGAAAAAGGAGAGGAATAAAATGAAATACGAACACAAGTCCATTGAACAGAAATGGCAGAAGGCATGGGAAGAAAACGGTATTTTCCATGCGGAAGAAAACAGCACGAAACCAAAGTTCTACACTTTGATAGAATTTCCTTATCCGTCGGGACAGGGACTTCATGTAGGACATCCCCGTTCCTACACGGCTCTTGATATCATTTCAAGAAAAAAGCGTATGCAGGGCTATAATGTGCTTTATCCGATAGGCTGGGACGCTTTCGGCTTGCCTACAGAAAACTTTGCTATCAAAAATCATGTTCACCCGAAAGAAGTTACCAAAAAGAACGTTGCAAGATTCAAAAGCCAGTTGCAGTCCCTCGGACTTTCATTTGACTGGAGCAGGGAAATCAATACAACTGACCCCAAATATTACAAGTGGACACAGTGGATATTCCTGCAGTTGTTCAAAAACGGTCTTGCCTATAAAAAGGAAATGGCTGTCAACTGGTGCACGTCCTGTAAATGTGTATTGGCAAATGAAGAAGTTGTCAACGGCGGCTGTGAGAGATGCGGCAGTGAAGTCGTCAGAAAAGTAAAGTCACAGTGGATGCTGAAAATTACGGAATATGCCGACAGATTGATAAAAGATTTGGATTTGGTGGACTATCCCGAAAGAGTCAAGGCTCAGCAGAAAAACTGGATAGGCAAATCAACAGGTGCAGAAGTGGACTTCACCACGACCACAGGCGATACATTGACAGTTTATACGACTCGTCCCGACACGCTTTTCGGTGCAACTTATATGGTAATTTCCCCCGAACACCCGATTATAGAAAAACTCTCATCTGTAATTAAAAATATGGACGAGATAAGGGCTTATCAGGAAGCCGCTTCAAAGAAATCCGATTTTGAACGTACAGAAGTGGCTAAAGATAAGACAGGCGTTAAAATAGAGGGTGTCGAGGCTATTAACCCCGTTAATAATACGCAGATTCCGATATTTATATCTGACTATGTATTGGTATCTTATGGAACAGGTGCGATTATGGCAGTACCTGCACATGATACACGTGACTGGGATTTTGCAAAGAAATTCAATTTGCCGATTATTGAAGTTGTCAAAGGCGGCGAAGATGTTCAGAAAGCAGCTTTCACCGACTGTGCAACAGGTATTCTCGTTAATTCCGATTATCTTGACGGACTTTCCGTTGATGACGCTAAAAAGAAGATTATTGAAAAGCTCGAAGAAACAGGCAAAGGTCATGCCAAAGTCAATTTCAAATTGCGTGACTGGGTGTTCTCCCGTCAGAGATACTGGGGTGAACCGATTCCGATTATACATTGTCCCTGCTGTGGATTTGTGCCGCTTGATGAAAGTGAATTGCCGTTGGAATTGCCTGATGTAGAATCTTATGAGCCGACAGATAACGGTGAATCACCGCTTGCTTTGATGACGGATTGGGTAAATGTAAAATGTCCGAAATGCGGTGCAGACGCAAAACGTGAAACGGATACCATGCCGCAGTGGGCAGGTTCTTCCTGGTATTTCCTCAGATATATGGACCCCCATAATGACAATGCCCTTGCAAGTCCTGAAGCTCTCAAATACTGGTCGCCTGTAGATTGGTATAACGGCGGTATGGAGCATACGACTTTGCATTTGCTTTACAGCCGTTTCTGGCATAAATTCCTGTATGATATCAAGGTTGTTCCGACTCCCGAACCCTATGCAAAGCGTACAAGTCATGGCATGATATTGGGTGAAGACGGCGGCAAAATGAGTAAATCAAGAGGAAATGTCGTCAATCCCGATGAAATCGTAGACATATACGGTGCAGATACCATGCGTACATTTGAAATGTTCTTGGGCGATTTTGAAAACGCTGCTCCGTGGAGTTCGAGCAGTATCAAGGGCTGCCGCAGATTCATTGAGAGATTCATGGGCTTGACCGATATCATGACGGAAAATAATGAAATTCGTCCCGAATTGGAGAGTACTTTCCATAAGACCATCAAAAAAGTCGGTGAAGATGTCGAGAATCTCAAATTCAATACAGCGATTGCTGCATTGATGTCGCTTATCAATGACATTTATGCGACAGGCAGCATTACAAGAAAAGAATTGGAGATATTCACAAAGCTCATGAGTTTGTTTGCACCTCATGCAGCGGAAGAAGTATGGAGTGAAAGAAAACTCGGAAAAGGCTTTGTATCCGTAGCGGAATTCCCTGTATACGATGAAAGTAAATGCGTTGAAAATACCGTTGAAATTGCCGTACAGGTCAATGGCAAAATCAGAGATAAGATTGTAGTGCCGGTTGACATCGACCAGCAGGGGGCAGTTTCTCTTGCAAAAGCAAGCGAAAAAGTGGCAGCATTCATCAATGGAAAGAATATTGTCAAAGAAATTTATGTAAAGGGCAAACTTGTAAATATCGTTGCAAAATAATAAAACTGTCGGAACGGTGAGGGATTCACTGTTCCGACGTTTTTTACAGCTTGAATTTGTATACACGCTGTCGGGTGTTTTTTGGAGGGCAGAGTCGGGATTTTTGTAAAAATAAAAAAAATTACGGATTTTTTGACAAAAACTCTTGACAAAAATCCGTTGCAGTAGTATACTTGTATAATGCACCATAGTAGAAAACTGTCCTTTTCGGACAGCTCAGCGGTCAATCTCTCAGATTAATCCGTATCGAATATTAACATAATTTATGAAAAAAATCAAGAGTTTTTTTGTAAATTTTCGTTTTGGTTTTTGCATGGTGTTCTTTAAAAAATGGAATGGAGTTGATTGCATGGTAAACGGCAAAAAAACCGTTCATATCGGAGGCAAGGAATATAAGGTCGAGCAGCTCGGAAAAACCGACAGAGTGAATTTTTCCCGTACCAGTGAAGTTATCCCGATGCCGAATCTTATTGAAATCCAGAAGGATTCGTATGAATGGTTTTTAGGAAAGGGCTTGAAAGAGGTCTTTGAAGATGTTTCGGGCATAACCGACTACTCCGGGAATCTTGTGCTGAGTTTTCTCGACTACAAGCTGGACAGGGAACATCCCAACTATTCTATTGCGGAATGTAAGGAAAGGGATGTCACATATTCTGCACCGCTTCGTGTAAAAGCCTCGCTCTATAACAGGGAAACGGGTGAACACAAAGATTCCGATGTATTTATGGGCGATTTTCCGCTGATGACACCAAGCGGCACTTTTGTCATAAACGGTGCGGAAAGAGTTATTGTTTCACAGCTCGTAAGGTCACCGGGTGTTTATTATAAAATGGATCATGACAAGACGGGCAAGGAACTTTTCAGTGCAACTGTTATCCCGAACAGGGGTGCATGGCTCGAATATGAAAATGATGTCAATGATATTTTCTATGTCCGTATCGACAAGAACAGAAAACTTCCCGTTACTACATTTATCCGTGCATTAGGTCTTGGCTCCGATCAGGAAATACTGGATTATTTCGGAACGGATGACAGAATTATCGCTACGATTGAAAAGGATTCCACCAAAAACAAGGATGACGCTCTCAAAGAGGTATACAGAAAACTCCGTCCGAGTGAACCGCCTACCGTGGAGAGTGCACAGGCTCACCTTGATTCTCTTTTCTTCGATGCAAGAAGATATGATATGTCAAGAGTGGGAAGATATAAATATAACAAGAAGCTTTCTCTTTCCAACAGACTTGCCAATCAGACTCTTGCAGAGCCCGTTGCCGATCCCGTTACAGGTGAGATACTGGCAGATGAGGGCGAGGTCATTTCAAAGGAACGTGCTCTTGAAATGGAAAATGCAGGTGTTACGGTTGCATTTGTACAGGCTGCTGACGGCAGGGCTGTCAAGATTATTTCAAACGGCATGGTGGACATCTCGAAATATATTGATTTTAAAGTCGATGATATCGGCATCAACGAGAAAGTAAGATTTACGGTTCTTCGTGATATACTGGATAACATCGGTACAGAAGACAAAGACAAGCTCAAAAGGGAACTCAGAATTCACAGAGATGAGCTGATTCCGAAGCATATTATCATAGATGACATTTTTGCAAGTATCAACTATATGAATTCCCTTGCCTGCGGCATAGGCGTGACAGATGATATTGACCATCTCGGCAACAGACGTATCCGCTGCGTAGGTGAATTGTTACAGAATCAGTTCAGAATAGGCTTTGCCCGTCTGGAGAGGGTTATCCGTGAAAGAATGACGCTGAATGCTCAGGATATCAATAATCTTTCACCGAATGCATTGATTAACATACGTCCCGTGACGGCAGCCATTAAAGAGTTTTTTGGTTCATCACCGCTTTCACAGTTCATGGATCAGAATAACCCGCTTGCAGAACTGACACATAAAAGAAGACTTTCGGCACTTGGTCCAGGCGGTCTTTCCAGAGATCGTGCAGGATTTGAAGTCCGTGACGTTCATTATACACACTATGGCAGAATGTGTCCTATCGAAACGCCTGAAGGTCCGAACATCGGATTGATTTCCTATCTTGCAACTTTTGCAAAGATCAATGAATATGGTCTGATTGAAGCACCTTTCAGAAAAGTAGACAAGGAAACAGGCATTGTTACAGATCAGGTAGAATATATGACGGCTGATCTGGAAGATAACTTTATTGTTGCACAGGCAAATGAACCCCTTGATGAAAACGGCAGATTCGTACACAAGAAAATCGTTGGCAGATGCCGTGACGAATTTATTGAAACAGAGCCTGAAAAGGCAGATTATATGGACGTATCACCGAAAATGGTCGTATCCGTCGCTACGGCTATGATACCGTTCCTTGAAAATGATGACGCAAACCGTGCTCTGATGGGCTCGAACATGCAAAGACAGGCAGTTCCGCTTCTCAGAACAGAATCTCCGATTGTCGGCACAGGTATGGAATACAAGGCAGGCGTTGACTCAGGTGTATGTATACTTTCAGAGGGCAACGGCGTTGTGGAATACGTCAGTGCAGACAAGATAACCGTGAAATACGATGACGGCAGAAAGAAAACTTATGTCGTAACGAAATTCACCCGTTCCAATCAGGGTACTTGTATCAATCAGGTGCCGATTGTCAGTGTAGGTCAGCGTGTCGTTGACCATGAAGTCCTTGCAGACGGTCCGGCTACAAGCAACGGTGAAATTTCTCTGGGCAAGAATGCCCTGATCGGCTTTATGACATGGGAAGGCTACAACTATGAAGATGCCGTTCTCCTTAATGAAAAAATCGTCCGTGATGATGTTTATACATCGATACACATTGAAGAATATGAAATTGAGGCTCGTGACACAAAGCTCGGTCCCGAGGAAATTACAAGAGATATCCCGAATATAGGTGACGATCAGCTCCGTGACCTTGATGAAAACGGTATCATACATATCGGTGCAGAGGTTCATGCAGGTGATATCCTTGTCGGAAAAGTCACCCCTAAAGGCGAAACAGAGCTTACTTCCGAAGAAAGACTGCTCAGGGCTATTTTCGGTGAAAAATCCCGTGAAGTCCGTGATACTTCCCTGAGAGTTCCTCACGGTGAATACGGTATTATCGTAGATGTAAAGATATTCACAAAAGAAACAAGTGCCGATGAACTTTCACCGGGTGTCAATAAAGTAGTCCGCTGCTATATCGCACAGAAACGTAAAATTCAGGTTGGCGACAAGATGGCAGGTCGTCACGGTAACAAGGGTGTTGTATCCCGTGTACTCCCCGAAGAAGATATGCCATTCCTTCCCGATGGTACTCCGCTCGATATCGTTCTGAATCCGTTGGGCGTTCCGTCCCGAATGAATATCGGACAGGTATTGGAAGTGCATCTCGGCTATGCAGCCAATTCTCTTGGCTATAAGATTATGACTCCTGTTTTTGACGGTGCTCATGAAGATGATATTATCAGATGTTTCCGTGAGGCAGGCATCAATGAGGACGGCAAAATCAGACTGAAAGACGGCAGAACAGGCGAATATTTCGATAATCCTGTTACAGTCGGCTATATGTACTATCTCAAACTGCATCATCTTGTTGATGATAAAATACACGCACGTTCAACAGGTCCTTATTCTCTCGTAACGCAGCAGCCTCTGGGCGGTAAAGCACAGTTCGGCGGACAGCGTTTCGGTGAAATGGAAGTTTGGGCACTGGAAGCCTACGGTGCCGCTTACACACTTCAGGAGATACTCACAGTTAAATCCGATGACGTTGTGGGACGTGTCAAGACCTTTGAAGCAATCGTAAAAGGCGAGAATATACCCAAGCCCGGTATCCCCGAATCTTTCAAGGTTCTTATCAAAGAATTGCAGTCGCTTGCACTGGATATCAAAGTCCTTGATAAAGACGGAGAAGAAGTCGATATCAGCGTGATAGATGACGATGAATCCGATAATCCTCATTCAGGCGAGCTTTTCGATGAAAAGATGGTGGTTACCGATGACATCAATCAGAGCTATCAGACACTTGATGAAAACGGTGAAAGCGATGGCTTTGACAGTGAGGAGGAGAACTATCAGGCAGAGGACGATAATGACATGGACGAGTTCCTTAAGAGCATAAGCAACTTTTCTGATGACAGCGAAATTTGACAAGGAGGACTCCGCAAATGGAATTTAATCAGTTTGAATCTATAAAGATAGGTCTTGCATCTCCCGATATGATAAGAGAATGGTCATACGGTGAGGTCAAGAAACCTGAAACCATAAACTATCGTACACTCAAACCCGAAAAAGACGGTCTGTTCTGTGAAGCGATATTCGGTCCCCAGAAGGACTGGGAATGTCACTGCGGAAAATATAAAAAAGTCCACTTCAAAGGCAGGATATGTGAACGCTGCGGTGTTGAAATCACCAAATCGAAAGTAAGACGTGAACGCATGGGACATATCGAACTTGCCGCACCTGTTTCACATATATGGTATTTCAAGGGCATTCCCTCCAGAATGGGACTGATTCTTGATATCTCTCCCCGTACTCTTGAAAAGATACTGTATTTTGCCATGTACATTGTGACGGACATCAATCCCGACAGCGATGCTGCCCGTGAATTGTCTGTCCAGCAGTGTCTGTCCGAAAAGGAATGCATGGACATGAAAGAAAAATACGGTGACGATTTTGAAGCCATGATGGGTGCAGAGGCTATCCAGAAACTGCTTAAAAACATTGACCTTGATATGCTTTCGTCAGACCTGAAAGGTGAACTGGAAGTTGCCGCAGGTCAGAAGAAAGTCCGTATTCTGAAACGTCTTGAAGTTGTCGAGGCATTCCGTCAGTCAGGCAACCGCCCCGAATGGATGATATTGGATGTAATACCCGTTATTCCGCCCGATATTCGTCCGATGGTACAGCTTGACGGCGGCAGATTCGCCACTTCCGACCTTAATGACCTCTACAGACGTGTTATCAACAGAAATAACCGTCTTGCAAGACTGATAGAACTCAATGCCCCCGATATCATTATCAGAAATGAAAAGCGTATGCTGCAGGAAGCTGTTGATGCTCTGATTGACAATGGCAGACGTGGCAGACCTGTCACAGGTCCGAACAACCGTGCATTGAAATCCCTTTCGGATATGCTCAAGGGCAAGCAGGGACGTTTCCGTCAGAACCTTCTCGGAAAGCGTGTTGACTATTCGGGACGTTCCGTTATCGTTGTAGGTCCTGAATTGAAAATGTATCAGTGCGGCTTGCCGAAGGAAATGGCTCTTGAACTTTTCAAGCCTTTCGTCATGAAGATTCTTTCGGAAAGCAATTCCAATATTCATAATATAAAAGCAGCAAGGAAAGCCGTGGAACGTGCCAGCCCCGAAGTATGGGACGCTCTGGAAAGAGTCATCAAGGGACACCCTGTTATGCTCAACCGTGCCCCGACACTCCACAGACTCGGTATTCAGGCATTTGAACCCGTTCTTGTAGAGGGTAAGGCTCTGAAACTTCATCCGCTGGCTTGTACGGCTTTCAATGCCGACTTTGACGGCGACCAGATGGCTGTCCATGTACCGCTTTCGGCAGAGGCTCAGGCAGAGGCACGTTTCCTCATGCTTGCCGCCAACAACCTTTTGAAGCCTTCAGACGGTAAGCCGGTTACCGTTCCTACTCAGGATATGGTACTTGGTTCCTACTATCTCACACTTGACAAAGACGGTGAAATGGGTGAAGGCAAAATTTTCCGTGACACCAATGAAGCTATTATGGCTTATGAAACAAAAGTTGTCAGCCTTCATGCAAAGATAAAAGTTCGTCGTGAGGGTGAATGGAACGGTGAGAAAAAATCCGTTCTTATCGATACCACTGTCGGCAGAATTATTTTCAATCAGCCCATTCCGCAGGACCTCGGTTTTGTTGACAGAAGCAAGCCGGAGAATTTCATGAAATATGAAATAGATTTCCTTGTAGGCAAGAAACAGCTCGGTAAAATATTTGACAGATGTATCAAAAAGCATGGTACCCAGCTTACTTCCGTTGTTCTTGATGACGTGAAGTCACAGGGTTATAAATATTCCACAAAGGGTGCTATCACGGTAGCCGTTTGTGATGCGAAGATTCCGCCTGCTAAAAAGGAAATTATTCATGAGGCAGAACAGAAAGTAGATAAGGTTACAAAAATGTACAGACGTGGTTTCATGTCCAATGAAGAACGTTATAACAACGTGCTTAAAATTTGGGAAGAAGCTACCAAAGATGTTACCAATGCACTTCAGGACAACCTTGACAGATATAACCCCATTTTCATGATGGCAGACTCCGGTGCCCGTGGTTCCATGAACCAGATCAGACAGCTCGCAGGTATGCGTGGACTGATTGCGAATACATCAGGTAAAACCATTGAAATTCCGATTCGTGCCAACTACCGTGAAGGTCTGAATATTCTCGAATACTTCATATCTTCCCGTGGTGCGAGAAAAGGTCTTGCCGATACCGCTCTGCGTACAGCCGACTCGGGTTATCTGACAAGACGACTCGTTGACGTTTCACAGGAAGTTATCATTCGTGAAGAGGACTGCGGCACTACCGATGGTATCGTAGTATATGACATCAAGCCCGATAAATCCGTTATTGAACCGCTGCATGAACGTCTTTTGGGCAGATATCTGTGTGAAGATTTCAAAGATGAAAACGGCAAAGTGCTTGTATCTTCCAATAAAATCATGGACGATGACGATGCGGATATTATTGTCAACAGCGGTGTTGAAAAGATAAAGATACGTTCTATTCTTGATTGCCGTGCAAAACACGGTGTATGTAAAAAATGTTATGGTTCTAACCTTGCCAACGGTATGCCTGTTACAATCGGTGAAGCGGTTGGTATTATCGCTGCACAGTCCATCGGTGAGCCGGGTACACAGCTTACCATGCGTACATTCCATACAGGCGGTGTTGCAGGCGGTGAGGATATCACACAGGGTTTGCCCCGTGTTGAAGAACTCTTTGAGGCAAGAAAACCGAAACGTCTTGCTATTATCAGTGAAATAGGCGGTAAAGTGACTTTTGAAGAAATCAAGAGAAACCGTCATGCCGTTGTCACCGATATGGAAACAGGCGAAAAACGTGAATATCTCATTCCGTTCGGTTCCAGGACAAAAGTTGAGGAAGGTCAGATGATCGAGGCAGGTGACCTCATTACAGAAGGTTCTGTCAATCCGCATGACGTTCTCACAATCAAGGGCACGGAAGCTGTACAGGATTATCTGATTGAAGAAGTACAGAATGCTTATCGTATGCAGGGCGTTGATATCAATGACAAGCACATTGAAGTTATCGTCCGTCAGATGATGAGAAAGATTAAAATAGAAGATGCCGGAAGTACGAATCTTTTGGCAGGTTCTGTTGTGGATAAGGGTGACTTCTATGCCGCCAATGAAGAAATTGAAAAGAGAATGGCAAACGGTGAAGAAGGTCTTTCACCGGCAACTTATATGCCGATGCTTTTGGGTATCACAAAGGCTTCTCTTGCAACGGATTCCTTCCTTTCGGCAGTTGATCCCCTTATGGGACTCAAAGAAAATGTTATTATCGGTAAACTGGTGCCTGCCGGTACAGGTATGCACCGTTACAGAGATGTCGAAATCGAAAGCACCGTTCCGGAGGAACCTGCCATGATGCCGACACCTGCCGTTTCAGAGGGTGAACTTACCTGAAAAATAAATACCGACCGGTCATAAGCCGGTCGGTATTTTTTATATTTTCACGAATGTCCAGTAAATTCCGTAAAAATCCAATATGACATGGTTGTTGTCTGTTTCATAGTAGAATATTTCGCCGTTCATTTCAATTTCACCGTCATCCCATCGGATATCCGTTTCATCAGTGCCGTTTAACATTTTGCCGGTTCCATCGGCATTCAGGGTGAGATAAATGTCATTTGCAAATTTGTTTTCACCTGTCATATCCGTTAAAATATATCTGCCTGTGACGGTTTCATCTATGTATCCGGACAGCTCGGCTGTTTGGGAACTTTCCTGTTTTTTAAATTCTGCTTTGTCTGTTTTCTCAAATATGAATGTATCTTGTTCCGAATACAAGGCGAGTTTGTTATCAAGCAGTCTGTAATTGATAATGCCTTCGTCGGTTATGATATACTTGTCATTCCATTTTATTTTTACGGTATCGCTGTATTCTCTGAATTCTCCTGTGCCGTCAGCGAATATTTCAAGTGTAACATGATATTGTGCTTCATCGTATTCTTCCATATCGATAAAATGTTTACCGTCGGGAGTGGCATCTGTCAGCTTATAAAATCCGACGGCTGCCATATTTGACACGGGAACAGATTCTTCTTCATGGCTTTTTTCTTCAACAGAAGATTCACGGATACTTTCAGCTGAGCTTTGGACTGAACTTTCTTTTATTTTTTCTACGCTTATTTGGGAAATTTCACTGCTTTCGATTTTGGTTTCTTCATGGCTTTCCATTTTGCTTTCAGTGGAAATTTCCTTGACCGTGCTTTCGGTTTTATTTTCTGTTTTGCTTTCGGCAGGGATCTCTTTTATGATACTGCTTTCGGCAGATGATACAACGCTTTCAGTAATTTCGGTACTTTCTGCAGTTGTCGTTTGTTCAGCGGAACTTTCCGCATTTTGGGGACTGCACCCTGAAATCAATATCAATGTCAATAATGCAAGAAATATTTTTTTCATTTTATTCTCAACCCTTTCGGATATTTATTTTTCAAGCGTCCGTTTGACGTTTTGCCAAAGCCTGTGATAATTCCCTGATATGTCACGGCAGTATAGCCGTTGGAACAGTTGCTGTCTGTTTCCATGCCGTGAAGAAATTCTTTGATTTGCTTATCGTCAAGTGAAAGAACTCTTTTTAAATTTTCAGCTTTTGCAGACATGAATAAAGCGTGTGACGGTTCAAAACGGTTTTTGATGAATTCGCCTGCCAGAATGCCTGCACGAATGACACCAAGTCCCTTTATATCAGGGATATTTTCAGGCATGATATAAAGCCTGTCATTCATGGTGATATAGTTTCCTTTGGGAATTTCAAAAAATATATCTTCCAGTTCTTTGGGGATATCGCCTTTTATATTTTTATGGAATGTTTCGGAAATGCTTTCACCTTTTTTATGGAGTTTGGCGGCAAAGTGACCTTCTCCTTTTTCAATGGGGGTTATTCTGACGGCACACGGCAATTCTGTTTTTCTGCCGAAATGTTCCGATACGTCGCACATTTCAAAATCGGGATTTTCCGCAAGGAATCTTTTGATGACACCCTCGTTTTCTTCATAGGAGAATGTGCACGTTGAATATACCAGTGTACCGCCGCTTTTCACGGCATGGGCGGCTGAATTCAATATGGAAAGCTGTCTTTCGGCACATGACAGAACGTGTTCACGACTCCATTCTTTGACGGCATCGGGATTTTTTCTGAACATACCCTCTCCGGAACATGGGGCATCGACAAGAACCCTGTCAAAAAATCCCTCCAGTTTCCTGCACAATATATCGGGATAGCATGATGAAACGACACCTTTTGAAATGCCCATTCTCTCAAAATTGGAGAGCAGTATCTGTGAACGGTTTTTCACGACTTCATTGGACCATAGCAAGCCTGTGTTTCTTAAACATGACGCTATCTGAGCGGATTTACCGCCGGGAGCGGCACAAAGGTCAAGGATTTTATCATTTTTTTGAACGTCAAGGAGAGTCACGGCTGACATGGCAGAGGGTTCCTGTACATAAAATGCTCCTGCATGATGCAAAGGAGTATTTCCGATTCCTTTTTCGTCACATGAAATGTAATAGCCGTCCCGATAGAACGGACATTTTTCGGTATCAAAGGGCAGGATAGTTGTATTATCGGCTTTCAGTCTGTTGAGGGAGATACCTCTGAAAGCTTCTTTATCTGTAAGCTGTTCATATATAGTATAGTCTTTTCCGAGAATTTGTTTCATTTCCTCCGAAAATTCGTCAGGCAATTTTGACATGGATAGTTTCCTGCTACTCAAAATATGGACAAATATACCCATACTGAGAAAATTCCTGTTTCATCGTATCCGATTTTGCCAAAGCTACCATCGTTTGTATGACACTCCACAGGCGTAAATTCCCGTATAGCCTACGGTACATA
>CADCJK010000033.1 GCA_902801715.1 uncultured Ruminococcus sp.
TTCTTTCGTTTTCGGCATTGTTAAGCCCTCCTATAATTTGTTGATAAGAACCTTTATTAAGTCCTTTGTAAGTAATACCTGCAAAAACACATTCAGGGTGCAGGAAAATAAAATTATTTTATTATTTTCAATATTTCGGGGAACGGTGCAAGACTTCTCTTTAAAATGCCGTTCATATAGGCTATTGCCGTACCGTAATTTGTCATAGGTATATTTTGGTCAACGGAACATTTCAGCCTGTATTTCATTTCACGTTCATTCAGCATACAGCCTCCACAATGTATGACAATTTTATATTTTGTCAAATCTTCTTCAAATTCCGTTCCCGAAGTCCATGAAAATTCAAGTGATTTTCCTGTATATTTCTGCAAAAGTTTCGGCAGTTTCACCGTTCCGATATCATTACATTGTCTATGATGTGTACAGCCCTCCGATATCAGCACTTTGTCACCGTCTTTCAAGCCATCTATCGCCGTAACTCCTTTGACAAGCGTTTTCAAATCACTTTTATAATTCGCCATCAAAATAGAAAATGATGTTAAAGGAATTTCAGGCGGGGTATCTTTACTTACCTTACCGAAAACCTGACTGTCCGTTATCACCATAGCAGGCTTTTTCCCAAGCGATTCAAGCGTTTCTTTCAAAGTCGTATCCCTTGTCACGACAGGTATCATTTCATTATCAAGCAATTCCCTTATCGTCTGCACCTGCGGTAATATCAATCTTCCTTTCGGTGCAGATTCATCTATCGGCACTACCAATACAACCAAATCATTCTTTTTCAAAAGATGGGCAACTATCTTTTTATCTTCAATCATGCCATGCTGCTTTGCAATCAGTTCTTTCAATTCATGTATATTCTCCCCCGTCAATGCACTGACATTTATCTCATTTTCCGCATTGACGGCTTTTTTCTGCAAGTCACACTTATTATATGCCACGATATACGGCACATTCTTATTTTTAAACTTTGCAATCAAATCATTTTCATATTCCGTCAAGCCCTTTGTACTGTCAACTACCAGTACCGCTATATCCGTTTTATTCAGAATACGCAAGGTTTTCTGCACTCGCATTGTTCCCAATTCGCCCTCGTCATCAATGCCTGCGGTATCTATCATCATGACAGCCCCCAAAGGCAACAACTCCATCGCCTTAAAAACAGGATCAGTCGTCGTTCCCAATATATCCGACACTATCGCTATATTCTGATTTGTAACAGCATTCAATAAACTTGATTTGCCTGAATTTCTCTTTCCGAAAAATGCTATATGCACTCTCTCCGCACTCGGTGTATTATTCAATGACATAAAAATCTCTCCTTACAAAATCGGAGCGGGGAATGAAATTTCATTCCTCACTCCTCATTTCTCATTCATTAAAATCTGAAATCTCTCTGACCATTCGCTATATCGGCAAGATGTTCTTTCGTTATCTCACGGACTTTTTCTTTCGGAATATTATTGAGTTCGGCAAGTATCAGCTTTTCACCGATTTCTTTCGTTTCGGGTGATGCATAATCTTCCAGATACTCTTTCAGTGTCATCAGTGCATTCGGGTGACAGCAGTTCTGAATCTGTCCGGCTTTGCACAATGACATGAATCTGTCGCCTGTTCTGCCCTCTCTGTAGCAGGCTGTGCAGAAACTCGGGATATATCCCAATTCCATCAGCCATTTCACGACTTCATCAAGCGTTCTCGTATCGCTTACGTCAAACTGTGCAGAATCTTCATCTTCGGGTATCGGCTCGGCATAGCCGCCTACACTCGTCTTTGAACCGCCGCTAATCTGTGATACGCCCAAATGCAATACTCTTTCACGGCTTTTCTGACTTTCACGTGTGGAAACAATCATGCCCGTGTAGGGAACGGCTATTCTGATACAGGCTACTATCTTTGCAAATGTATCATCTGAAATGCCGTTATCGAATACGTCGGGATCAATGTCATCTGCACGTCTTACTCTCGGAACACTTATTGTATGCGGTCCTACTCCGAAACGTGCTTCCAGATGTTCGGCGTGCATGAGAATTCCTACAAATTCATATCTGTACAATTCCAATCCGAACAGAACGCCGCAGCCAACATCATCTATACCTGCTTCCATAGCCCTGTCCATCGCCTCTGTATGATAATTATAATCATGTTTCGGTCCTGTCGGGTGAAGTCTTTCATAACTCTCTTTATTATAAGTTTCCTGAAACAGAATATACGTTCCGATACCTGCATCTTTGAGTTTCTTGTAATTTTCATGTGTCGTTGCGGCAATATTGACATTCACACGTCTGATTGCACCGTTTTTATGCTTGATACTGTAAATTGTCTTGATACTTTCAAGAATATATTCAATCGGATTGTTAACAGGATCTTCACCTGCTTCAAGGGCAAGACGCTTATGTCCCATATCCTGCAGGGCAATAACTTCTTTTCTGATTTCGTCCTGAGTGAGTTTCTTTCTTGCAATATGCTTGTTCTTGAGATGATACGGACAATACAGACAGCCGTTTACACAATAATTCGACAGATACAGCGGTGCAAACATTACAATACGATTGCCGTAATAATTCTTTTTAATCTGCTCTGCAAGGGCATAAATTTCCTGATTCTTTTCTTCAATGTCGCAGTCAAGCAGAACAAGGGCTTCTTTATGGGAAAGTCCTTTTTCCAGTCTTGCCTTTTCAAGAATCTTGTCGATTAACTCCACGTTATTCTTGTTTTTCTCAGCGTATTCAAGACAGGCTTTTATTTCCTCGTCATTGATGAATTCCTCTGCATGAGGTGATTTCGGATCGTATTTCATTTTAAAAAACTTCCTTTCAAAAATATATCAATTATGCATGATGCATTATGAATTGTGAATTGATTTGCAGTCGCCTCTTGAAGTCACTACATTGTAGCCTATTGACTTCATGCGACTTTGCAGGCAATTTTTACATTCGGCAGCTTCATCGCCTGTGCAGATTTTATTGTCATATAAAAGATATTTCTTTCTCACCGAAACAGGCGATAAATTCGGCATGATGACATTTGCACCTGCCAAAATGCCCTTTTCACGTCCCAAAGGGTGTATTGTGCCGAGTGCAGTCGTTGACGGCAACAATACATACGGCAAAGTCAATCTTATCAAGCCAAGCATGAAAAGCGTCAATTCAAGCGTACCGTTGGGCATATCTTTAAACGGTGTATCATGCTGGGCAATAAACGGTCCTATGCCGACCATGTGCGGCTGAAATTCTTTTAAAAAAATCATATCTTCGGCTAAATTTTCCGCTGTCTGATACGGTGAACCCACCATGAAACCGCAGCCCACCTGATAGCCGATTTCTTTCAAGTCCTGCAAACATCTTTTTCTGTTGACAGGTGAAAGTTTATCGGGGTGAAGTTTTGCATAATGTTCATTATTTGCCGTTTCATGCCGTAATAAATATCTGTCTGCACCCGCTTTGAAAAATTTTTCATAGCTTTCACGGGATTTTTCACCTATCGAGAGAGTTACCGCACAATCAGGATAATTTCTTTTTATCTCCCTGATAATATCCGTCATTCTTTCGTCAGTGAAATAATTATCTTCACCGCCCTGTAAAACGAATGTCCTGAAACCAAGTGCATATCCCTCTTTGCAGCAATATAAAATATCTTCTTTTGTGAGTCTGTATCTTTCGGCATTTCGGTTGGAACAGCGTATGCCGCAGTAATAACAATCATTTTTGCAGTAATTCGTGAATTCAATCAAGCCTCTGACATAGATATCATGCCCATAATATTGGTACCTTACTTCACGGGATTTTTCAAAGAGATATTCCGATATCTCAGGCGTGAAATGCTCAATTAAATATTGATATTCCTCTTTGGAAAGAACTGTACTTTCATACAATTTATCAATCAAATCTTTCACTTTCTGGAACACACCACCTTTGAAGTAATACCGTCAAGCATACCGATTTTGCCCGAAAGTCTGTTGATAACATCAAGAGGGGCATCAAGCACAATACTGATAACATTCATATTTTTTTCTTTATATGGTATACCCATTCTGCCGATGATATAACTGCCGTAATCGTGCAGAATATCATTGAGTCTGTCAACGGAATCAATATTTTCAATGATTATCCCTATGATAGAAACCCTGTTTTCCACAGCACTCCCTCCAAAAAAACAAAAAAGCACCCCTCTGAATATAAAAGGGTGCAGTTATTTTCTATAAATACAGCCTTTCACATCAGAAAAAATCTTTTGTGTCAGATATATAAAAACACGTTTCACGCAAAGCAAAAAGCTAAAACATTCAACTTCGCTATTATAACACATTCTCTTATCATTTTCAATACAGCCGAAATGAAAAACATTTTCCTGTTTTATGTGCAATTTGCTGTATGCAAAATATGTCAGTCAACCTTGTTGACTTTTGAGGGTATTTGAATTAGAATTAAAGTGTATATTTAAAAAATCGTTTTAAAAGGAGATAAAAAAATGCAGAAAGTTATCATAATAGGTGCAGGTCCTGCAGGATTGACTGCCGCTTATGAACTGATGTCAAAATCCAAAGACTATGAAGTCACAGTTCTGGAAGAAAGCAATATGTTTGGCGGCATTTCACGTACCGTCAACTACAAGGGCAACAGAATGGATATGGGCGGTCACAGGTTTTTTTCAAAAGTCCCCGAAGTCAATGAATGGTGGGAAAAAATGTTACCTTCTCAGGGTGCTTTGCCCTATGACGATATTGTCCTCAACAGAGAATCCGCTGTTAAAAAAGGCGGTCCCGATCCTGAAAAAACTGACCGTGTTATGCTGAAAAGACACCGCTTGTCAAGAATTTTCTTCAACAGCAAATTCTTTGATTATCCCATTTCCATGAAATTTGAAACCATCAAAAATATGGGATTCGGTACAACTGTCGTGGCAGGCTGCAGTTACATGAAAAGTGCCATGTTCAAGAAAAAGGAAAATTCACTCGAAGATTTCTATATCAACCGCTTCGGAAAGAAACTTTATTCCATGTTTTTCGAGAATTACACCGAAAATCTCTGGGGCAGACATCCAAGTGAAATTTCTCCCGAATGGGGGGCTCAAAGAGTCAAAGGTTTGTCTATCAAAGCCATTCTCAAGGATATGTTCGGAAAGGCTTTCCATAAGAAAAACCGTAAAGTTGAAACTTCCTTGATAGAAGAATTTTCCTATCCGAAACTTGGTCCCGGTCAGCTCTGGGAAATCACTGCTGATGAATTCATGAAATTAGGCGGTAAAATCATTAAAAATGCAAAAGTTACCAAAATTCTCAAAAACAGCGATAACAAATTAACAGGCATTGTTTATGTCAAAGACGGAAAAGAACAGACTTTTGAGGGTGATATCGTCATTTCTTCCATGCCCGTGAAAGATTTGGTCGAGGGCATGAATGACGTTCCCGAAAAATTCCTTGCTATCGCCAAAGGCTTGCCTTACAGGGATTACATGACAGTCGGTGTACTTGTCCCCCATCTCAATTTAAAGAACGAAACCAAAATCAAAACAATCAGCAATATCGTTCCTGACGATTGGGTTTATGTCCATGACAGAAACGTCAAAATGGGACGTTTTCAGGTGTATAATAACTGGTCGCCCTATCTCGTTAAAGATATTGAAAATACCGTCTGGATAGGCTTGGAATATTTCTGCAACGAGGGCGATAAACTCTGGTCAATGACAGATGACGATTTCGGCAAACTCGGTATCAGTGAAATGGTCAAAATGAAATTGATTGACAGTGAAAATGATGTTCTCGACTATCACGTTGAAAGAGTCAAAAAGGCATATCCCGCCTATTTCGATACATACGAACACATGGACGACCTGAGAGATTATCTCAATACGATTCCAAATTTATATTGCATAGGCAGAAACGGTCAGCACCGCTATAATAATATCGACCATTCCATGTGCACTGCTTTTGAAACCGTTAAAAATATCCTCAGCGGTACGGCTTCCAAAGACAATATCTGGAATGTCAATACCGAAAAGGAATATCACGAAAGCAAATAAAAAAGGAGTTTTTCCAATGGCTGAAACAAAGTCCACTATAAAATATGAACCGTTATATATCTCTCTTTTCAGAACAATTTATCAGCACCCGATTATTTCCGCTGCATTTTTGTGCTTTTTCTGTATCACCGTTACAACAAACGGTTCCGACGGCAAAATAACTTATTTATCCCTCATAACGCCGTCTATTGGAATCATTCTGCTCGGTATCTTTGCCGGTCTTTATACCATGCATGAAAAGAAAAATAAATTGCTTTCCTTTGGAATCATGCTTTCGGGAGTGGCTGCAGCTGCTGTCTTCTGCTTACTGACCTATTTCAAAGGCGGATATGCTTATCATCTCCTTAATGTCGGACTGGGTGTTATCACAGCTGTATTCATTTATCTTGGTGTAACCAATCAACTCACCGTCAGAAATTTTATCCTGCTCATCATGGCAGCGGGATTTCTTATCAGACTATGCTTTATCCTTTCTATTCCCATCACCTATATGCAGCATGATGTACGCAGTATCGGTTCCGGCAGCGGACATATCGGCTATATGGAATATTTTATCCAAAACAAAGCCCTGCCCGATATGGACGTGAGAACAGTCTATCAGTTCTATCACCCCCCTCTGCATCATATTCTTGCAGCTATTTGGGTAAGTTTTCAAACTCTTTTGAAAGTGGAATATACAAGTGCTTTTGAAAATGTGCAGCTCCTCACTCTATTCTATTCCACTCTCTGCATGATACTTTCCTACAAGATATTCCGTCAGCTTAAACTGGAAAGAATCGCACTCGTTGCGGCAACTGCTGTTATCGCATTCTGTCCCACTTTCTATATCCTGGCAGGCAGTATCAACAATGACATTCTTTCCATTACATTCATGCTCGGTGCTATTCTCAATACTATCTATTGGTACAAGCACCGCAAAATGAAACATATTATTTTTATCGCTCTCTGCATCGGACTGGGTATGTCAACCAAACTCTCCGCCTGGATGGTCGCACCGCCTGTTGCTTTCATTTTTATCTATGCTTTCATTAAAAATATGCTCGACAAGAACAACAGAAATTTTAAGAAATATTTCATTCAGTATATTACATTTCTCGTTATATGTGTACCCCTCGGTTTATGGTGGTCCGTCAGGAATTATTTCAGTCATGGCGTACCTTTCGGATATGTCCTTGAACTTTCCCAAAATTCCAAACAGTATATAGGCGATATTCCCGTTATGCAGCGTCTTTTTGATTTCAGTCCCTATCAGTTCAGGGACGTTGGACTGCAGTGTGCCCTGTTTGACAGCAACGAATACAATGAATGCAACCCCCTTATCGCCCTGTTCAAGACAGCTATGTTTGATGAAGCCGTGGCTGTAAGGAATTTTGCCAATATCGGCGGCTTGGATGCTATGTTATTCTGGTCGGCAGTTGTAATTGGTCTTATCGGATTTGCCGCCATGATATTTGCCCTTTTCAAGAAAAAAACAATTCCCGATATGCCCATGAAAATATTCATCGTTATCCTTTATGCTGTGTTCTTCCTGTCATATTATATCTTCTGTCTGAAATTCCAGCACGTCTGCACTCAGAATATCAGATATGCCGTTCCCCTGATGGTCATAGGTGCCTATTTCACGGGCTGGACAATACAGAATCTCATGCATGAAGATGCTAAAAAGTGGCAGCGTTTCTGCGGTTCACTGATATGCGGTCTGGTTACTCTGTATGCCGTCAGCGGAATAGCTGTATATGATATCGTATTCCTTGACCTTGCGAGGTGGATACCATGAAAATAACCGCTCTCACCGAAAATACATCTTCCAATGAAAATATCCGTTGTGAACACGGCTTATCCCTGTATATCCAAAGCGATAAATATAACATTCTCTTTGACATGGGACAAACCAATCTATTTGAAGAAAATGCCGAAAAACTCGGTCTTGACCTTTCTTTAATCGATATCGCTATTCTTTCACACGGACATTACGACCATGGCGGCGGTCTTGCAAGATTTCTGCAAATCAACTCAAAAGCAAACGTTTATCTCAACAAACACGCTTTTGAACCGCATTACAACGGCAATAAATATATCGGTCTGGATATTTCCCTGAAAGACAGCGACAGACTTATCTTTACAGACGATATTTTTGAAATTTCAGACGGTCTTACTTTATATTCATGTAATGATTTGAAAAAGCCGTATCATTTAGGCAGTTTCGGGCTTGATATGATTCAGAATAAGGAACGTATGCCCGATGATTTCCGCCATGAACATTATCTTCTTATCCGTGAAAACGGCAAAAAAATTCTTATCAGCGGCTGTTCCCATAAAGGTATCATGAATATTGCCGAATGGTTCAAGCCCGATATCCTCATAGGCGGATTCCATTTTTCAAGGCTTCCCCTTGACAGCATTCTGAAAAGTTATGCCGAAACACTTAATGAATATCCGACTGCTTTTTATACCTGTCACTGTACGGGCGTACAGCAATATGAATTCATGAAAACATACATGAACCGCCTGAACTATATTTCAGCAGGCAGTACTGTTTCTATCTAAAAAATATCAGGTGCGGAGAAATCAAAATGAAAGCTAAAAAAATAGGAAAAATTATTTTAAAAGTATTGTTAATTCTCTTTATCCTCTTTGTCATATTCGTTATCGGTGTATTTGTCGTTCATCAGGTAAAGAGAAATGCAGAAATCAATCTTCTCAAAGAAAAAGGATATTACAATCCCGTTTCCGTAGGTGACTATCATATCAACGTGGCAAAATTCGGCAATGAAAACGGCAAGCATACCATTGTTGCCATGTCGGGTATGGGTGTAGGAAATTATTCCGTTGCCGTAAGACGTGCTACTGCCGAAGTCGAAAAGGATAATCTGGTTGTATTTCCCGACCGTGCCGGCTATGGATTGAGTGACGATTCCAATCAACCGGGAACGATTGAAAATATTATCGAGGAATACAGGACAGCCCTCAAAAATGCAGGCATTGCACCGCCTTATATTCTTTTGCCCCATTCTATCGGCGGTGTATATGCAAATTACTGGTCAAGCAAATATCCCGATGAAATAGAGGGCATTGTCATTTTTGACGGTACTGCACTTGACGGAGAAAGATTTTATGATGCACCCTATCATGAAGTTGATTTCGGTGACAAATGTCTGGCATTCCTCTGCAAAATGGGTTTTGCAAGACTTGTGTTAAGGCAGAGCACTCTTTGGATTGCCACCGGTTATTCAGACGAAGAACAGAATTTAAGCGATAGCCTCATGCTGATGACATACGAAAAGGTTGGTGTTATATCAGAGGAAGGTCACGTTGCGGAAAACTGCAAAAAGGCTTATGAAGATATGGTAACAAACGATATTCCGAAAGTTTATATCTGTGCGGACAGCGGATATACAACGAAAAAAGAGATTTTGGAAAACTATGAACGGATAAAAAGAGATAATCCGGATATGCCCCTGCATCCCACAAGTGAAGATGACGAAATTATCTCTGTCCTTTTTGATGCCTGTAAAGAGAGGAATCAGAAACTAATATATCCGTATGCCGAAAAAATGGGCAACTGTAAAGTTGAACTTCTCGGCGGTGAACATCAGATATATCAGCAAAGACCTGATGAATGTGCAAAGATATTAAAGGATTTCGTTGACGGTCTTGATAAAAAAGAATAAAAGGAGTTTATCAAAATGCCTTCCGCAAAAGAATATCTTGATTTTGTTCTTGAACAGCTTTCGGATTTAAGCGACATTTCCTACAAGTCCATGATGGGCGAATATATCATTTATTATCAGGGGAAAATTATCGGCGGCATTTATGATAACAGACTTCTGATAAAGCCTACCAAAACTGCAAAACTCAAAATGCCTGATGCCCCTCTTGAACAGCCCTATGAAAATGCAAAAGAAATGCTTTTAGTCGAAAACATAGACAACAGGGAATTTCTCAATGACCTGCTGAATTCCATCATTGACGAACTGCCTGCACCAAAGAAAAGGAGATAATACATATGTGTATTTTACATTATAATTTCAAATCGGAATATGAACTGATGCTTTCCGCATGGGGTGAGGGTGAACTCCATGAACAAGGGCTTATTGCAAACCTTACGGAAGTTTTCAGCGAGTTCAAAAATAAATACAAGCGTAAACCAAACGACATTTCTCTTGAACTTGAGGACAGTATGTCATTCGGCTATGGCTTTACAAGTATCGATTCCGCTTTCCTTGAAAAACTCGGTACACTCAAAGAATTGATTTTGCCCGATTCCGTCACGGATATCAAAATGACACCTGTTCTTGAAAAGAGATTCAAAGAAAATGACATTCTCATAAGAGGCAATTTTGATTCCTTTGCAGAAAAATTTGCCGCTGAATACGGGCTTCATTTCAGACCGTCCAATTTTGTATTTGCCGAACACTTTTTTGAGCCTGCACAGGAAAGTACAAGAATGACAATCATTTTCCGCAGAAACGGCTCTGTAACCATAGAAGAAAAAATTACTTCTCCCGGTTCGTCTGCCGGAAATACATTCGGCGGAGAATTTTATTACAGCCTGCCGAGCGACTTCTACATGACGCAAACAGTAGACGATATTGCAGAACGCTTTCGTAATGCCATTTACAACAGTACTATCCTTGACGGCAGGCTTGAAACATTCATGGAAAACGCTAAAACACACAATATCTATACAGGCAAAAATTAAAAAATAAAGGAGGATCATTATGAATTTAGAAATAACCGAAGGTTCAAAAGAAGAAAATGAAACTGACACTTGAAACAGAAAGACTGATTTTAAGACCGTTCCGTGAAGACGATGCCGAAGATATGTTTTACGGCTGGGCAAGTGATGATGAAGTCACAAAATATCTCACATGGAACACTCATGAAAATATAGATACAACAAAATACGTTTTAAATTTGTGGATAAGCGAATATGAACAGCCTGAAAGACTGAATTTTGCCATTGTCCTGAAAAGTAAAAATAAGCTGATAGGCGGTATTGATGTTGTCGGCTATGATAACGGTATCCCCGTGATAGGCTATAATCTTTCAAGGAAATACTGGAACAACGGCTATATGACAGAGGCTTGTCAATGTCTGTTGAATTACCTGTTTTCAAATGGATATGCGGAAGTTAAAATTGATGCGATGGCTGAAAATATCGGTTCCAACAGGGTGATTCAAAAATGCGGCGGTATCCTTGTGAAAACAGAAGAAAATTTTGTCCCCTTGAAAAACCGGACGGTTCTTATAAACCGATATATTGTGAAATCATGACCGTTCTGTAATGAAAACTGCCGTTTTTATATAACGGCAGCTGCATTCCGCACTTCCTTTTCGGTGAATTTGTTTTCAAGGTATTCATAGGAGTAAAGCATGAAGCCATTGGAGTGAATTTTACGGCTGTATTCAATTTGTTTTTGCAGATTGTCATCGCTCAAAAGCCATGTACCGCTGTCGGCATCGGTGCCGGCTTTGTACATTCCGAGTCCGAAATACAGCCTTATATCTCCATTTGTGACAGTCGCTTTCCATCTGTCAGCAAGAGGATTAAACGGAAATGTCGGGTGGTCGTTGCTTACATACAGCTGAGGACATATATAATCAATATAGCCTTTCTGCGAACACCATACACTTACATCTGCACCGATTTTTTCATTGTTGTCAAAATTGCACTGCGGCGATATCCCGAACACAATATCATTTTTCAGAAAATGTATTTTGGAATATATCCCCTCCACAAGCATATTGATATTTGCCTTTCGCCATTCACTCTGAGATACCGGCAGAAAATCACTTTTCACCGACTTGGCATATTCATCATAACTGTTTTTGTCATAGCTCATATCTTCGGACGGATAGAAATAGTCATCAAGCTGTATGCCGTCAATATCGTAATTTTCCGCTATTTCTGCTATGCCGTCAATGATGAGCTTTCTCACTTCGGGATAGGACGGATCATAATATAAACCGTCTTTGTATCGGAAAGTGGGATATTTTTGGCATGGATTGTCCTCGGAAATATATATCGGAGTCTGTCCCGTGGAAATTCTCAGGGGATTCACCCATGCATGAACGGCTATATGTTTTTCATGGAATTTTTTTATAATATATTCCAGACAGTCAAAATCAGGCGAAATGCCTTGTGTACCCATGATAATATGCGAATACGGAAATATCTTTGACGGATATATGGCATCACTGAAAGGGCGTACCTGTATGATAGCTGTATTTATCTTGTATTCTGCACATTTTTCCGCCATTTCATCAATTTTCCGATGAAAGCCGTTTTCATTCCGTTCACTTTCGGAAAGTGTCAGCGACATATAGGGTATCCATATACCGTGCATTTCCTGTACAGATGTTTCTGCCGATACGTTTCGGTTTGACATAAAGAGAATAGCAAAAACAAGTATTGCCGTCAGAAAAATTTTGATTGTTTTCACTGTATCACACCCTTGATTTTATTTCTGTATAAATATATAATAGTTGTATTGATTTAATGACAGGAGATATAAAAATGGAATGGTATCATATTTTAATAATTATATATGTTGTTGTAATAAATATCATTGCGATAGTGGTAACGGTAAAGGATAAGCAAGCCGCCAGACACAAAAAATGGAGAATATCGGAAAAGACACTGTTTATCATAGCGGCATTGAGCGGTTGTATCACCATGTACATTACAATGCACCTGATACATCACAAAACGCAGCATAAACGCTTTATGATAGGCATACCTGTGATATTTGCGTGTGAAATTTTCGTTTGCATAGCGATTTTGGAAATTTGCAGATAAATTTTTTTAAAAAACACTTGCATTTTGAAAATCAATGTGGTATAATAACCAAGTACTCAGCAAAAGAGAGTATATGCGCCGATAGCTCAGTTGGATAGAGTGACTGGCTACGAACCAGTAGGTCGGGGGTTCGAGTCCCTTTCGGCGTGTGACAAAAAAGCCGTGTCAATAGGCGCGGCTTTTTATTTTCTCAGCGACAGTAAAGAAGTCAAGCAGTTTTTCCACTGGTTGACTTCTTTTTTTATGCCTGTTT
>CADCJK010000034.1 GCA_902801715.1 uncultured Ruminococcus sp.
GAAAATATCAACGCTATTGATATTGAGATAAGCTGAACGGTCTGTCTTTTCTTTACAAACATGGACAATGCTAAATCGTAATACTGCATGATGACACCCAAACAGAAAAATGATGTGATATTTGCGATATAGTTCCATGAAATCTTATCTCCAAATGAAAGGCAGAATGTCACTAAATAAAGCAGGCACATGATATAAGCAAATACAGTTACAATGCCTTTTGAAATAAAATACGAACCGACTATTTTATGTACACTTAAAGAAGTTGTACGGGAAAATTTTGCCCAGCCTGAATTCAGGTCTGTGAAAAAAGTTTCGCCATAGCCTGCAAAGCCCAGTATGATAACGACACACGGCATATATCGGAATATCCACATACTTCTTGTCAGGTCACTGACGGCTTCGGCATCGTGTGAGATATTTCCGCATATCATGCTTAATCTTATCAGTATCATGAATAAAGCCGTGATAATGAAAAATACAAATGCCATGAAATAGTATTTTCTTGTGACAAGGTAATTTTTATATATCAAGCCTTTCATATCATTTCCACTCCTTTTTCTCACGCCTTACATAGAAAAGCATGATTTCTTCCAAAGTAGTATTGTCAATCGTCAAGCCGGAATATTTGTTCTCACACTTTGCCCTGTCGTGTATCATGACTTCCGCACCGAAATCGGTTATTCTTGCACTAACGATATCGGCACTGTCAATATTTTTATAATCATCTTTTTTGCACTTGATAACGGCATGATTTTCAACGGTTTCATCTTTACCGCCTGTCAGGAGAATTTTGCCTTTATCAATGAAAGTCACCATGTCGGCAATTTTTTCCAAGTCGCTTGTGATGTGAGAGGAAAGCAAAATACTGTTGGTTTCGTCCTGCAAATATTCCATGAATATATCGAGAATTTCATTTCTGACAACGGGGTCAAGACCTGTTGTAGCCTCGTCCATGATAAGCAATTTGGCATTGTGGGAGAGTGCAGCGGCAATCTGCAATTTCATTTTCATACCCTTTGAAAAAGAGCCGATATTTTTTTTGCGTGGTAGGGCGAATCTGTCGAGATAATTGAAATATGTCTGTTTATTCCAGTTTTCAAAGACATCTGAGAGTATCACGGAAATTTGATTAGCGTTAAGAACTTCATGAAATGGAATTTCATCAAATACGGCTGAAATTTGTGATTTGATTTGAGATTCATTTTTATCGAGGTCAAGACCGAGGATATTTATAGTTCCACTGTCTTTTTTGATGAGATTGAGCAAAAGTTTTATTGTAGTTGTTTTGCCTGCACCGTTCTGACCGATAAAGCCCATGATAGTACCTTTAGGCACGTTAAAGCTGATATTATCGAGGGTAAAGCCGTCATATTTTTTAGTAAGACCGTCAATTTCGATTGCATTTGTATACTCTGCCATATTCATTCTCCTTCATAGATGATTGTCAAAAGTTCCGATAATTCTTCCATGCTGACATTGAGCATTTTGGCTTTTTCGCATGAGAGCCTGAAATATTCTTCAATTTGTTTGAGGACTTCTTCACGCATGAGTTCCTGATTCTGAGCTTTGACAAAACTGCCCTTTCCCGTGAAAGATTCGATAAAGCCGTCTTTTTCCAGTTCCTCATAGGCACGTTTTGTTGTGATAATGCTGATTCTCAGATTTTGGGCGAGGGTTCTCATAGAGGGCAGAGCGTCCCCTGCTTTGAGAGAACCGTTCATAATCATTTCTTTGATTTGGGAAGTGATCTGTTCATAGATAGGCTTGCCCGATGAATTGCTGATAATAATATCCATTTTAAAATCTCCTAAAATTGTATATATACATTATGCACATTATATACTATATATACTTTTTTGTCAAGGGTAAATCAAAAAAATTAAGTATCCGCAAAAGAAAATAGCAGATACTTAAAAAATCCATGCTCATCTGATTTTTGAAATATGTTCCTTACCAAGCGGAGTAACGGCTGTTGCACTGAATTCAAGGAGTTCACTGCAGCCGAAACGGGAATTGGCTTTGACAAAGCCGTTTCTTCTGAGGAATTCAAGGGCTTTTCCGATTTCGCTGACGGAATATTTTTTACATTTGGGAGCCGACATGACATCATTGAAGTTCACGGAATTTTTGGTTTTAAGGGTGTCATTGATATAGAGTAAAATATTTGTAACGCAGGGTTCATTGATATTCACGGAATTTCACCTCACAAGTTTTTTATATTATAGCATAAAGCGGAATGGAATACAATAAAAAATATCTGTAAACCGTGATTGGCTTACAGATATTTTTTATATAAATATTCTTGAAATTCCTGTTAATACAAGAATGATTCCGGAAAACATACTGAAATGTTTTTTTTGAAAATGGTTTGATATATGCTTTGCGGTGAATTCACCGATACAGAGAAAGAGCATTTGCAAAATGCCGCATATAATGGGTACTAATGCACCGTTGCCGCCCTCTATGCCGACACTCATGCCGACCATGAAACAGTCTATTGACATGGCAAATCCCATAAAGCAAGCCTCTTTTGCATCTATGACAGAGGATTTGTCCCTGTCACATTCAACAGGTTCTCTGTTGAGAAAGGCATTGATTAGTGTATATATACCTAATCCGCCGAGCATGACGGCACCGATCATTCTGCCGAACATATCGGAAATGATATTGCTCAAAAATCCCCCGAAGCATACGGCTGCACTTGTCACGGCAAAGGATATGATACACATAATGATTTTAGCCTTGAAAGGCGTTCTGATACCCGAAAAGCCGCAGGAAGCCCCTATGCTGAAAGCGTCAATGCTTGCGGCAGTACTTAACAGAAAAATCTCTGTAATTCCCACATTTTCACCCCGTTCTGCATGGAATGGCTTTTACTTCCATAATATGCAGAACGATTTTTTCAGTGAGTATTTTCAAAAGGCTTTTTGAACATCAGGAGAAAGACGGCTAAAAGTCCCGCTATGCAGAAGATGACGGAAAATTCTTTGAAGATATTGGTGAGAAAAGCACTGATGATTGCCCCCACGATGAAGAACAGATTGATAAGGAAATATTTCAAGGCATTTTTGAGTGACTGATGATTTTTGGTATCGGTGTAATGTACGAGATTATCGGCAAAACTTCTCATATTGCCCGTACACATGGTGGTAGCACAGACAATGCCGTGAATTTTCCTGAAACTCTGCACCTGCAGCGAGCATATAAAAGATATGGCGATATTCACTATCATGTCACAGGTTTTGAAGCCCTTTTCACCGTTTGGCATGAATGCTGCGATTGTGACAATAACAATTTCTATCAGAATAATGATTTGCCGCCAGTGGAGATGTCTGGAATTGCCGAATTTTTTGATATATTCCGCCACGAATACGCCAAGTACGAATGCAAAGATAGGGATAAAATAAGTCAGGGCTTTGAGAAAGTCGCCCTGCATGAGTTTGACACCGAGTAAAACGATATTACCCGTTTGGGCATTGGCAAAGACACCTCCTCTTGCGATATAGGTATAGGCATCAAAATAGCCGCCTACAATGGATAAAATGGCACCTGTCAGAAATGCCTCCGACATTTGTTCTTTTGTATGATATTTTTTCAAAACCTTCGCCCCCTCATGAAGATTTTATCACAAAATTCTTTTGGATTCAACAAAAAAATCGGCAGTCAGTTCTGAGCTGACTGCCTGAAAGGAATTATTTTTTAAGTGAACGTCTGACAGAGTCATCAAGGGTTTTCCAGAACCAGCTTTCTATTTCGACGGGCTGATAGCCTGCTGAAATGATTTTTCCAAGGTCAAGGGAATAGCTGTTTTCATGGAACTTGAAGAAGGGTTCGGAAGGCAGTAGGGAATCGTTTAAAATAATCGCCTTTTTGCCGAGTTTGTTTTCTATATATTCAATGATACTGCCGACAGTGACAAAACCGCTGCTTGCAAAATTGACGGGACCTTTGATATCCTGATTGGCAAGCCATACAAGGAAATCGACAACGTCTGTATCTCTGGCGAAAGTCAATGCCCTGTCGGGATTGGTGATATTCAGGGGGATATCCTGAATGATATTGCTGCAGTACGAGTTAAGTGACGGATTAGGCATGATATAGGGAAGTCTGACAGAAACGGCAGACACGTTATGATATTTCTGATAAAGAACAGCTTCTGCCTGTCGTCTGCCCTCAACGTAGTTAACGTCACGTCTGTTGCACATAACGAGTTCGATATCTTCGGGAACGAACTGATTTTCCTGCATATTCATGGAAAGGTCTTTGTAAGTCTGTATAGAAGATATCTGGACATATCTGTCACAACTGACGTTGGAAAGAATATTGTCGGTGTAATTGGAACAGAACGCCGTATTATCAAAAATAACATCAAAATGCTTGCCTGCAAGGGCTTTTTTTGTACTTTTGGGACCGGCGGGATCCATGACAAGTCTTGAGATATCGACACCGAAGACATCTTCCGAAAGACCTTTATTGGCGACAGTGACATTGTTTCCGAGAGAGAGAAGTTTTTTGATAAGCGTTTTTTCGATTGTTTTGATATCACCGATTACAAGAATATCTCTGCCGCTCAAAGAGTAACTGTTTTCGGCAGTCGGGCGGAAATATTCTTTTTTGCCGACTTTTTTGGGATTGTCCGCAGACATATCCCTGCTCCATGCCACGTCCTTTTTCACGATTTGGGCGGGATTGCCGGCAACAGAGCAATTATTCGGGAAAATGTCCTTTAATACGGCATTGGCACCGACAATGCTGCCGCTGCCGATATCCGTACCGTGCAGGATGAATACGCCGTGAGCTATCCAGACGTGTTCACCGATAACGATTTGATTACGGTGATGTTCAAGGGCATTGTAGGCGGAATTGATATTTTGTTCGGTATTGACATCAAAGATGGAATGACCGTCACCCGCCCAGATATTGATTTCTCTGGAGAACATACAATCTCTGCCGATAATAATTTTTTTGCCTGCATTGGCATGAAGTTCAACCTTATTGCCGAAAGTGCATTTATCATTGATAATGATTTGAGTTTTGTGAGGACTTGCAAAAAGGACAATCTGGTCATTGAGGAATCGGCAGTTTTCACCGATAACGATTTTGCCCGAACCGATGAAACCTCTTGTTTCTATCTTCATGGGTTCGGCAAAATTACAGCCGTTTCCGATACGGAGATAGGTATTGGAAGTCATATCGAAACGGAGATTTTCAATATTTTTCATGCCGTCACCGATAATGATATGGCTGTTTTCGCCACGGAATACGATTTCGGAAATAATGCCTGAAGTACCTTCAACGGAGTTGCCGTATATATCGGAATATCTGCCTTTGGAGAGGTCGAAGTCAGTCAGAACGATGGGGGCGTGTTTTCTGAATATGAAATCTTCAAATTCAGTGTAACCGCTGTTTATGATGGAATCATAGAGTTCGGGGGAATATTTTGAATCGGCTGCCACGAGGTAATATTCAAAAGGTCTGCCGGTTATTTTTGCGAAAGGGAATACAGTCTGATTGTCGATTCTGTCAGCGGACTTTGCAACGGCGAATGAAACGGACAGGCTGAAATATTTTTTGAGTACTCTTTCAAATTCAGGTGATTTTCCGAAAGTAATGATTTTTCTGCCGTGACTTTTTTCATATACGGTTTTGGCGATATAATAAAGGTCAAGGTCATCTTCGGAAACTTCTTTGAGGAGAGTTTTTTTCTGTTCGTCATAAAGGCGGTCTGACAGACAGCCTTTTGTAAGCGAAGCAAAATTGAGCTTGTCCAGATTTTCAAAGAATGCCTTATGATGTTTATGGAGTATACAGTGTTTGGAAAGAGCCCTGTTATTTTTAAGGGCATAGTCAATAGGTTCTGCCTTTTGTTTTTGCATGAAAGGTTTGAGTTCTTCAAAAAGAGCTGCACCTTTGGGGGAATTTGTAAGAACAATGGAAGTACCTTTTTTATCGTTCATTGACGTATCGGTCTGAGAGATACCCCAGAAATCGCCGATTGTCATATCGGACTGACGGGGAAGGGCATTGGCTTTGCATTTCCTGCAGGCGATGTTTTTGGAAAGGGAATTGGTGAAAGCTGTTATATACGGATCGGACTGTTTGGAAGCGGAATATTTTGTACCGTCCTCGAATACGGTATTGACACAGGAATTCCAGCCGAATTTCTTTTTATCGGAGAAATTCAGTTCAGTGATTTTCTTTCCGTCAAGGACATCATGATGATATTTTTCAAAGACTTTGTAAGAAGTGATGCCGCCGCATACAATGTCCATTGTATATAAATTGTCGTAGGGCTTATCAAGATAGGCATTCAGAGCGGCAATCTGACACGGTACACCCGTGAAAAGAACGGTATTGCCGTTTTCAAGGAGAGTTTTGATATCGCTGTAGATGTTTTTGATATCGCTTTGAATATATTTTGCACCACGGAGTTTCGGAATATCGTCTTTGTTATTGATAATGATGTGTTCCACGGAAAAGTTATCCGTGAAAGCGGCACCGCATACATAGCCGCCATTGTCTATGATATATTCGGCTGCAAGTGAAAACATACCGCCCGAAGAACTTTTCATTCTTGTTTCATTGTCAGCCATGACGGCATAGCATTCGGGGGAGGGGTTATTCTGATAAACGGGATTTTCACTCACGCATTTTTCAAGACACTTTCCGCAGAGAGTGCATTTTCCGCCGTTGACTTCGGGAATGAAAAAGCCCTGACTGTTTTTTGTCATGGTAATGGCATTTTCAGGGCATATCACGGCACATCCGCCGCAGCCTGTACATTTGTTTTCATCGGCTGTTTTAACGACGGTATTCTGATTGACAGACGAAACATCTATGCCGAGAGCCTTTTGCAGCCATTCATAAGATAATCTGACTCTTTTTTCAAGAATGGCATTGACTCTGTTGTAGTCGATTCTTTTGTTATATATTTTGGATTCATCGGCATCTTTCCAGGTGAGTTTCTGCCTGTCTTTCAGACCGAGCAGACCGAACAGGGATTCATACCTTGCCTGTCCCCATTTTTTATTGGAACAGCAGATAAACTGTTTATTGAAGATAATGGAGAAAGCCGAGCCGTGCTGGGAGTCGGTGACAATGTATTCGGCATTTTCAAAGAAATAGAGCCATTCTTCTTCTGTTGCATTTTTGATGGTATTTTTCATGGAGAAAATTTTATTGTTTTCTTTGAAAGTACCCTTTCTGCCGTCAAGGATACATATCACGGGCAGACCGAGTTTTTTGGCAACTTCATTGACAAGTTCTCTTTTTTCCTCACTGGGATTGAGAATGTATGTCAGAAGATATTTCTGGTCTTTGCCGAGGATATCGGCAGTTTTGCGGGGAGCTTTTTCGGCAATTTCGTCCCAGAATTTTCTTTTGAGCAGGAATACGGGGTCCATTACCCATTCGGCTTTGACATCAAGCTGTTCACGGCAGATATCGACTGCCTGAAATTCCCTGACGGAGATATTGGAAAATCGTTTGAGATATTCGCTTGATTTTTTCGTCATTTCGGCATCGACATTAAAGACCTCACCGAATGAGGAAGCATAGGCGATTTTATTTTTATTGTCATCGGCAAAGTCAAGGAAAAAGAAATAGCCGTAGCCCTTGATGGAAGTGGCAGTCCAGACCTGATCGGAACCGATGATAAAAGTGTCGCATAAGTCGTTGTACTGACCGACTTCATGCCAGTAACAGCTTTCGGCAACTTCGGCATACTCATTCATGAAAGTTCTTGAAAATACATCCAAGCCCTCACCGTTTTCACGGCTTTCGGGACGGTCAAGGAAAACGGTTTTCATGCCAAGTTCCTCAACCTCTTTATAAAGAGCATAATATGTTGCCACACTGCCGTAATTGGTAGACCACCAATAACCCGTTATGCCGACATCATAATGCTGTATATTTTTTTCTTTATCTGTATTTGACATGAATTATACTCCTTCAAATCATTTATTTCGCTCCGAAAACGGTGTTATTGATTTTCGGAGCGAGTGGATTTAAGCCAAATATTCTTTCAGAAGTTTTTTGAGAGTATCGAGTTTTTCCATTTTCTTCTTCATGGCATCGAGTTCTTTTTTATTTTTCTTGAGATTTTCAATTTCTTTTTTGAGTTTGTCGATTTCCTTTTTCTGTTTATCGAAGTCAGCTTTGGCTTTGTTGAGTTTTTCATTGTCGTTTTTGACGACTTCACGGTTATACTGGAGTTTGTTCACCATGTAACTTTCAAAAGTACGTCTGCGGAACTGACAGCACTCTCTGTAAGCGGCAGCGTTATCGGGTGTAATGCAGTCGGCAGGAATCTTTGTGGGATCGAGAATATCAAAGCCTTCACCATGCAGATAGCGATAGAGGAAAGCATAGGCTTCGGCATCGAGAGCGAAAAGGGAATTCATGTTATAGTTGCAGCTTCTGACATAGAGATTATAGAAACTGATGAGATTTTCTTTATTCTGCACTTTTTTGACTTCTTCATAGAGGGCACAAAGGGCTTTATGGAAATCGGTAGGTGCTTTGTTATTGGTAGCCTGACAGTTATCCGTTGTACCGATTCTGTAGTTGACGAGAGGGATTCTGACAGTTGTGATGAATTTCGCCTTAAGCAGAGCGGTATTGACGAAATAGAGGTCATTGGTTCTCATGATTTCCTGGAAGCGAAGTCCGTTAGCCATGACGAATTTTCTCTGGAACATCTTATTCCACGGCCATGTCATGAAGGTGTTGAAAACGTGACTGCCGAGGTCTTCAGCGGAGAATACTTCTATGCCTGACTGTTTTGAGGGGAAGTTTGCCTCTACAAAAGAGCCCTTGTCAAAGAAAGATTCACCTGTTTCATTGTTGTATCTGCGTACCTGATAGACGCATATTTCAGCACCGGTTCTTTCACATTTTTTATAGGCTTCTTCGAGCATTTTGGGTTCAAAGAAGTCGTCGGAATCGAGGAAAGAGAGATATTTGCCTTTGGCGATATCAATACCCTTGTTTCTTGCGGCACCGCCGCCGGAATTCTGCTGAAGAAGAACTTTGACTCTGCTGTCAGCCTGTTCATATTCTCTGAGGATAGATACGCTTTCATCTTCGGAGCCGTCATCCACGCAAATGACTTCAATGTCCTGCAAGGTTTGTGAAAGGATACTGTCAAGGCACTGTCTGAGGAAAGGAGCGGTATTGTAAACGGGCACGATAACGGAAACGCATGGGGTAGAGGAATTGTTGAATTCATAGTAATCATGGGGATCGTTCATGATCCATGTGAGATTTTCAAGTTCTGTAGGTTCAAAGAATTTTTCATCAAGCTCATTGTTTTCGATAGCCTGTCTGAATTCATCCGCCATTCTCTGAATATATTCTTCCTGATATTCCTGAGCGATAACACTGTATCTGAAAAGGTAATTGCGGTATTTTTTAGCATGGAGCTGTCCCATGAGGTCAGGGGAAAGTTCGGGATGTTCTTTGAGGATATTTCTGATATAGGTATATTCCTCGTTCATGCAGTAAACTTTTTCCCTGCTGGCGACGGAGGAATTGGGATTGTCACGTCTGTTGAAATAATACGGTCTGTCACAGAACATGGCTCTTTCGGCATACATCATGGTCTGGAACCAGAAGCCGTTGTCCTGGAAAGAGGCACCGGGCGTTTCATGATGTCTGATACCGTGGTCAAGCAGGAACTGATGGTTATAGATACCCGACCATGTATTCATGATAAATTTGAAAGATTCGGGATATTCGGAGGGTTTCATGACGATATTATAGTTTTTGTCATCTTTGGCGATTTTATTATAGAGAAGAACGAGATTGCCGTAATCGTCATGCATGAATCGGTTGAAGTCGGCTTTGACGAAATCGAGCTGATTTTCTTCGGCTATATTATAGAGGTCTTCAAACATATGGAGGTCAACGAAATCATCAGGTTCGATAATGCCGATATATTTGCCTGTTGCGATATCATAGCCACGGTTCATTGCCATGCCGTAACCGCCGTTTTCCTTGTCGATGACTTTGATACGGGGATCTCTTGCGGCATATTCGTTGATGATTTGCAGGCAGTTGTCTTTGGAACCGTCATTGATGACGATAATTTCTATTTCGGAGAGAGTCTGATTCACGGCACTGTCAAGACAGATACGCATATACTGCTCGACATTGTATGTCGGAATGAGAATGGAAACTTTCGGGGTGACATTCGGATCGAAAGGTTTCTTTTCCGCCATGATGAACTGCATTTCGCTGTACTGGTCTTTATTGGCAAAATCTTCTTCGGGAGAAGTGCTGATATCGAGTTCATCAAAGAATCTGTTTTTCAGACTTTGTCTTATCATTTCACGGAAATGGTCCTGATAATTGTGCATATTCCAGAGAGAGAAATCCAGAGCCCAGTTGACAAAACTCTTTTTGAATTCCGCATAGAGATTTCTTTCAATGAGGAAGTTTTTGAGAGCCATGAGAGCATCATAGAAATTATGCCAGAGATATTCGATATCCTGAGCGAGATGTTTGTGCTGACCTAATCTCTGATGGGCAAGGACTTCATCAAGGGTATTGATTTTTTCGGCAGCGGCATAAGCCGAGAAAGTGAAAAGCATATCGTTGCAGGAGGGGATACTCTGAAAACGGATATTATTCTTAACGATAAAATCTCTTTTAAAGAGTTTATCCCAAGCCGTACAGCTTGTCATGGTAAAGATATGTTCTGCACAGTCATGATTGGAAAAAGGTCTTTGTTCGGGCATTTCGTTCAGTTTGAGAGTCCATGGGCAGTTCCTGAAATCTTCCGTATTTTCGTCATACTGATTACACCTGAAAGCGTTGATATCCGCATCGGCTTCCTTAGCGGAATCATAAGCCTTTTCAAGCATATCGGGTTCAAAGAAGTCGTCTGAATCCAGGAAAGCAACATATTCACCGTCGGCATAATCAAGACCGATGTTGCGGCAGTCACCTGCATTGGTATGCTCTTTTGTGATAACGATAACTCTGTCATCTTTTGATTCAAATTCCCTGAGAATGTCGGGAGTGCCGTCAGTGGAGCCATCGTCTACACATATAATCTGGATATCCCTCAGAGTCTGAGCGGCAACACTTATCAGACACATATTGAGATAATCTTCACTGTTGTAAACGGGAATGACCACGCTGACTTTAATATTATTCTCACCATTCATAATTTCCTGCAACCTTTCATATTCTTTTGGATTTATATAATAGTTCTTGCTGTTATGGAGAACATCAAGTTCATGAAAATACTTTTCCCTGCATTTTTTGATAAGCAAATGTTTATAGGCAGGTGCAATGGTATCAATATGCCAGAGGGAAAAGTTCAAAGCCCAGTTCACGAAGCTGTGACGGAATCGGGAATAAGTTCCGTTTTTGACCAAATCCGCTTTAAGAGCTGTCAGTGCGAGATAAAAGTTATCCCATGATTTTTCTCTTGTAACGGACACGGATTTTGAAGCGTTGATTCTCTGATGAATGAGCAGTTTGTCGAGGTAATGGATACGCTGTGCCTTGGTGTACAGACTGAAAACGAAAAACATATCATTGGAGGAACGTATTTCCTGAAAACGTGCATGATATTTTTCAACGAAATCCCTTTTGAACAGCTTGTCCCAAGCCCAGCCGCAGCCGATATTGAATATCCTGTCGGCGATGTCATCGGCACTGAAAGTATCGGTTTGGGGCAGCATATCGGGCTTTATGCTGTAATTGCACGGAACGAAGTTATATTTGTGCTGGTCAAAGAAATCCGCCCTGAAAACGACGATTTCGGCATGATATTGTTCAGCCGCAAGATAAGCCTTTTCAAGCATATCGGGTTCAAAAAAGTCGTCCGAATCGAGTATGGAAAGATATTCACCGCCGGCAAGTTCAAGACCGGTATTACGTGCTTTTCCGGCACCGCCATGCCTTTGCTTTACGGCAGTAATTCTGTCATCTTTTGCCGCATACTCCTGAAGTATCTGATATGAATTGTCGTCAGAGTCATCGTCCACGCATATAATCTCGATATCTTTCAAAGTCTGACGGATAATGCTGTCAAGACACTGACGCAAAAAACGTTCAGAGTTATACACGCTCAGTATAACGGAAACTTTTTTTTGAGTACCGTGTTTGTGATTCATGCTGCAGAGATGCCCCCTTTTTTAAATGAAAAATAACGCTCACTATATACCATTTTACCATATAAGATACAAACTTTCAAGACAATTTTTACATTTTGGTCTGTCTGTTGAAAAACTGTTACGGATATCAGAGTTACGGCAAAATAGTCATGAAGGCATACAAAACAGTAAGCAAATTTGTCAGCAGTTCAATCCCAATTTTACCTATAATCAGCTGCTTGAAAAGTTTGTCGAGAATTAAGGATAAAGCTGTCCTGACCATATTTTTCATCCATTGTGACGAATCGATTCTGCTCTCATTCAGCGTAAAATAGTACGAGTTCAGTTTGTTATCCGATATGTTGCCGATGAAGTGTTCCAAATTATAGTTGATGTTCTGAAATCCATTCAAACACAACACGGACAGCAATATGTCAAATAAATGTTCTTTGGTATGTTTGCCTTCAGCAGAAAATATTTCGAAAAATGCCTTTTTGAGCTTGCAAATAATA
>CADCJK010000035.1 GCA_902801715.1 uncultured Ruminococcus sp.
GGCTATATGGGAATTTACGCCTGTGGAGTGTCATACAAACGATGGTAGCTTTGGCAAAATCGGATACGATGAAACAGGAACTTTCTCAATATGGGGATATTTGTCCATATTTTGAGTAGCAGATAATTATGAATATAGAACAGCTCAGAAATGAATATGCACAGGGAAAGCAATTCAAATATGTGTTCTTTTGGGGACATAAGAAATTCAATAAAATTACAGAAACCTGTTTCAGTCAGTGGTATGAATGTAAATTCACGGTTGACGGAGTGGAATATCATACAGCCGAACAATATATGATGGCTCAGAAAGCAATTTTATTCGGTGATAAAGAGGTACTTCAAAAAATCATGTCAGCCGATAATCCCGCTGTTTATAAAAGTCTTGGCAGGCAGATAAGAAACTTTGATGAAAAAATCTGGAATGAACATAAATTTGATATAGTCGTTAATGGAAATACGGCTAAATTTTCGCAAAATCCCGAATTGCTTGACTTTCTTGTAAAAACAGGTGACAGAATTCTTGTTGAGGCAAGCCCTTATGACAGAATATGGGGAATGACACTCACCGAAATCAAGGCTCATGAATTGAAATACGGTGAATATCCCGAAACGGATAAAAATATTGTTTTGGAAAAGATAAATACTTTTTGCAGTAAATTTTTCGGTGCAGTACCGCAGGAATTTTTTCAGCACGGCAACTATTTTTTCATAGACGTACTCCCCACAAATACAGAAAATTTATCCGACATGATGAAAGACTATATCGGTTATGATTTCGCTGAAAATGATTTTCACACGCTTGACAAAACGGAATTCTATGAAAGAATATCCGATAATGACGATATCAAAAACAGCTTTGAAAATCTCTTTGACAGTGAATATATTGAAAGCTGTCATATCGGCAATAAATTTTACTGTATGCCGAATACCAATATATTTTATGTTTTGCTGGAAGTGTACTGTATCAGATATAAAAATTATACTTTGGTAATTTCCTACGGAAATGACGAATAATAAAGGAGAGAATGAAAAATGGCAGAAGAATTGGAACTTGCCGCTGGCAATTTCATCTATGATTTCATCACGGAAGATATTGCAGAGGGCGGTAAATATGAGGGTAAAAAAGTTCATACACGTTTTCCGCCTGAGCCGAACGGTTATCTGCATATCGGTCATGCAAAGGCAATATGCGTGGATTTCGGCATGGCAGAGCGTTTCAACGGCATTTGCAACTTGCGTATGGACGATACCAACCCCACGAAAGAAGATGTCGAATACGTTGACGCTATCAAAGAAGATATTGCATGGCTCGGATTCCACTGGGACGACAGATTTTATTTTGCATCAGAGTATTTTGAACAGATGTATGAATATGCAGTTGAGCTTATTAAAAAGGGCTTGGCTTATGTATGTGAACTGACTCCCGAACAGGTAAGGGCAAATCGTGGAGATTTGACACACCCTGCCGTCAGTCCGTACCGTGACAGACCGATTGAGGAAAGTCTGGACTTGTTCGAGAGAATGAAAAACGGTGAATTTGAGGACGGCAAAATGACACTTCGTGCAAAGATAGATTTGAACAGCGGTAATTTCAATATGCGTGATCCTGTCATTTACAGAATCAACAGGATTTCACATCACAGAACAGGCGATAAATGGTGTATATATCCAATGTATGACTTTGCACACCCGTTGGAAGATGCCCTTGAGGGAATTACACATTCACTTTGTACGCTTGAATTTGAAGACCACAGACCGCTTTATGACTGGGTAATTCAGAATACATCAGTACCTGCGATTCCAAGACAGATAGAGTTTGCCCGTCTGGGTATTAATAATACAGTGATGAGTAAAAGAAAACTCCGTCAGCTTGTTGAAGATAAGTATGTCAACGGCTGGGACGATCCGAGAATGCCGACACTTTGCGGATTGAGAAGACGTGGCTATACACCCGAATCCATACGCAATTTCTGCGAAAGAATAGGCGTTTCCAAAGTGAATAGTGTAGTGGAATATTCATTTTTGGAACACTGTTTAAGAGATGACCTGAATGAAAAGGCACAGCGTGTCATGGTAGTGCTGAATCCCGTTAAATTGATTATTACAAACTATCCCGAGGGCAAGACAGAGGAATTTGACGTTGAGAATAATCCGAACCGTGAAGAAAACGGTCACAGGAAAATCACATTCAGCCGTGAATGTTATATAGAGGCTGATGACTTTATCGAGGAGAAAATAAAAGGCTATAACAGACTTTATCCGGGAAATGAAGTCAGACTGAAATCTGCCTATATCGTGAAGTGCACAGGCTGTAAGAAAGACGAAAACGGCAAAGTCATTGAAGTTTATGCGGAATACGATCCGGAAACCCGTGGCGGAAACACTCCCGACGGCAGAAAAGTCAGAGGAACGATTCACTGGGTAGATGCTGAAAATTACGTCAATGCGGAAGTCAGATTGTATGACAATTTGTTCACGGATCCCGAACCCGATACAGGTGACAAGAATTTCCTTGATTATATCAATCCGACGAGCCTTGTGATACTGAAAGACTGCAAAGCTGAAAAATTCGTTGAGGGTGCAAAAGTGCCGTCAAATTATCAGTTTATGAGATTGGGCTATTTCTGTCTTGATAAAGACAGTACACCTGAAAATCTGATTTTCAACAGAAGCGTATCACTGAAAGACGGCTTTAAGAAGAAGTAAAAAATAAAACGGAAGTCCGAGAAAAAATCGGATTTCCGTTTTTTTAATTACTTATCAATAATTATTTGCCGAGGAATGCCGCACCGATAATGCCTGCATCGTTGCCGAGCTGACATACACAAACTTTTGTCTGCTGAGAGTTGTGTTTGGTATAGCGTTCTGCTTCGATGATTTTCATAAGGGGCTTGATAAGATTGTCACCCTGAGCCGCAACACCGCCGCCTATGCAGAGAATTTCAGGCTGGAATATGTTAATCATGTTGACGAGTCCGCAGCCGAGATAGTTGATATATTCTTCAACGATAGCCTTGCCGACTTCACAACCCTGTTCAGCAGCGTCGAAAGCGGTTTTGCCGTTGATTTTGGAGATGTCGTCACCGACCATTTTGCAGAGAATGGAATCAGCGTTGAAAGGATTGATAACGGCTTCTTTTGTCATGTTGATAAGACCTGTTGCAGAGGAATAAGCTTCCCAGCAGCCTTTTCTGCCGCATGAGCACTGTCTGCCGCCATACTGGATAACGGTATGACCGAGTTCCGCACCTGCAAAGTTCGAGCCGCTGTAAATCATGCCGTCAATGATGATACCGCCGCCAACGCCTGTACCGAGAGTGATAACGACAGCGTCATTGGCATCTTTCGCTGCACCGACCTGAAATTCACCGTAAGCAGCGGCATTGGCATCATTTTCAACGTAAACGTCAACACCGAGTCTTTCTTTCATCATGTCAACGATATGCCAGTTGTGATAGCCGAAGTTGTTGGCGAATTCGATAACGCCTGTTTCACCGTTGACGGCACCGGGGGCACCGATACCGACAAAACTGATGTCATCTTTTGTCAGACCGGCAGTTTCGAGAGCCTTGAGGGCAACTGCTGCCATATCGTCACAAAGGTCTTCCTGAGGACGGGGAACATTTGTCTTGCAGCTTGCTTTGACGAGGATATTGCCCTGTTCGTCAACAACGCCTGCAACGATATTTGTACCGCCTAAATCAATACCGAGATAATACATATTAGAATCCTCCTGTTAAAATATCAGTGTAAGTATTATAACATAATGCACAATTTTTTTAAAGTAAAATATCAAATTTTAAAAAAATTGTTACTTTTAACAATTTCTGATGGTTTTTTATGGCTATTTTTACAAAAAGCTGTATTTTTGTACAGAATATATCTCTAATACAAATTGTATATTTATTTTTTCAAAAAAGGCTTGCAATTTCGGAAAGGGTGTGTTATAATATCGAAGTCGTCAGGGAATGGCGATAAAGTGAACAGAGTTGGTGTTGATGACGTTGAGGGTACACCCGTTCCCATACCGAACACGGAAGTTAAGCTCAATGGTGCCGAAGATACTTGATTGGTGACGATCCGGGAAAATAGGAAGATGCCGACATAAAGTGGCTGTCCAATAGGGCGGTCATTTTTTTATTTTCAGAGTGGAGTTTTGAGAGTGGAAAGTGGAGTTGCCGCATTTCCTGCTGTATTCTCAAAATCCGCTTTTTTATTTTTGAAACGGAAACACGAAGTCGGACTTTATAACTGTTCTGCTCTCCATTCTCAACACGTCACTCTTTTTAATTGTGTTGCACAAAATGTATTGTGAAATGTTATACAATCAATACGAAAAAATTTCGGATTGTTATTTGGCTATTTTGACGTAAAGATTATTTTGAGTGTTTACAAAAATACAATTTTAACAATAATTATACCAAAATTTAATATATAGGAAACAATGTTAAAAAAATGTTAAAATTCGATATGGTGAAAAAGCACAAAGGATTGTCGGAAAAGTGACTATATTTTTTAAATGAAAATTGTCGTAAATTCCGAAAAAAAGAAATTTTCGGGTAAATATGCATAAAAAATAGGGTGATAATTTATTTATATGAATAAAAATGACAATAGGTAATTGAAATTATGTGAATGCTGTGATATGATATTGATAGCGGTGGAGAAGGTGTATGCCTTTGGACACCTTTTGGCACGTGAGGTGCGTAAAAACAAAAAATTTTTAAGAAAGAGGGATTATCACTATGGTTAGTAGATCTAAAAAAGTGGTTGCATTGCTCTTGACGGCAATGATGGCAGCAGGTGCTCTTGCAGGCTGCGGAGGCAGCTCGACACAGCCCAGCACACAGCCCAGTACTACAACAAGTACTACTGAGAGTACTGCAAGCACGACAGAGGAGCCTTCACAGGCAAGTGCAAGTGACGTTTCAGCCGTAGATCTTGAGTCTGATGCAATCATTCAGAGAATCAAGGACAAAATCGCTGATGAAGCTGCTGCAACAGACGGTGTTGTTTCCATGACACTCTGGTGTTCATCTGATGACAGAGGCTTTGAAGACGGTCTGAAAAAGCAGTTTGAAGAGAAGTATGCCGATTCAAGATATACCTTCAAAATAAAGGTAAGCCCGATCGGTGAAGACAAGGCAGGTTCCAAGATTCTGGAAGGTCCTAAAGATGGTGCCGATGTATTCAGCTTTGCAGATGACCAGCTCTATAAGCTCGTCAAGGCAGGTGCTATTGCACAGGTAGCAGATTTGTTCAATAACAATGTAATTAAAGAAAATACCGCTGATGCAGTTGCTATCTGTACGGTTGACGGTGCATCCTATGCATTCCCGAAGACTTCCGATAACGGTTACTTCATGTACTATGACAAGACTGTATTCTCTGAAGAAGATGTACAGAGCATGGATACCATGATCGAAAAGGCAAAGGCAGCAGGCAAGGCTGTATATTTCCCGATGACAAACTCATGGTACAGCACAGGCTTCTTCTTTGCAGCAGGCTGCGAAATCAAGTTCGAGAACGACAAGCAGACAGCAAAAATCGGTACTCAGGAAGGTGTGAATGCTGTCAAGGCTATGTGTCATATCGCTGAAAACGTAGGCAGCGGCTTTGAAGGCACACCCGGTTCAGTAGGCGACAACCCCTTCATTACAAACGGCTTCAACGGCGGCACACTGGCAGCAGCCGTAACAGGTACATGGAACGGTCCTGCTATTAAAGAGGCTATCGGTGCCGACAATGTAGGTGCTGCAAAACTTCCGACAGTTCTCATGAACGGCGAACAGGTTCAGCTCCACTCATTCAGTGGCTATAAACTGATCGGTGTCAACGCATACAGTAAGTATCCGATTACCGCTCAGGCTCTTGCATATCACCTCGGCAAGGCTGATTCACAGATCCAGCGTTACAAAGTAAGAGGTCTTATCCCCACAGCAAATGCTGCTCTGGAAGATGAAGAAATCAAGAACGATCCGGCTCGTGTGGCTATCGCTGCTCAGATGCCGTTCTCACACGGTCAGAGCTCCAGCGTAGGCGGTACTTTCTGGAATTCCGGTACAATCGCCGATTACGGCGGAGTTATCCTCAATGCAAAGGGTAAGCTCGACGATGCCAAGATTCTTGAAGACCTCAAGACCATCGAAGCAAAATACTGATTTCTGAAATGATAGGCTAATCCGGACAGCCTGAATTTTGTTGATTAAGGTTCAGGCTGTCCGCTTTGACACTATTTCTTTAAAAATTCAATAAGAAGGAGTTGTATATGAATGGATTATCTTGATTACGTCCAGATGACCAGAGGTCAGCAGATCAGCTATAAGATAAAATCATTCTTTACGGGTATTCCTAATGCAATAAAGACGATTTTCTTGTATATAGGATACTTCTTTAAGAGCGTTTTCCTGTTCATAGCAAACGGTTTCAAGTACTATGGTCTGAGATTCACTCAGGGTGACGGTGCGACAAAGGCTTCCTATATCATCATGGGTGCAGGAAATATTGCTCACAAGCAGGTCATGAAAGGTATTGTTTTCCTTGCCTGCGAAGTTGCGTATATCATGTTCATGGTCAATTTCGGTTTGACCTATGTGTCCAAGATTTATTCACGTGGTGTTCATGTCGATCCGAAAAACCCCGATCTCGTTGTGGACGGTGTTGTAGGTAATGTGCCGATTGAATATGAAAAAGACGATTTCTTCGGTCTGAGCGATAAAATCGCCAATGCAGATACCGCTGATGACTCCAACAAAGTTCTTCTGTTCTTTGTTCTGACATTGATGGTAACAATCGCATTCTTTGCTGTCTATATTGCCAATACAAAGAGTGCTTTCGCTACAATGGAAACAATCAGAGAAGGCAAAAGACCGCTTTCTTTCGTTGATGAAATGAAAACGTTCCTTGATGAGCGTTATCACATCACTCTCCTCACACTCCCGATACTTCTTTTGATGGTATTCAATATCCTGCCGATTATCTTCACCATCTTCATGGCGTTTACGAACTACGACAAGGATCACAACGCATTCAACCGACTGTATTGGTGGGTAGGTTTCCAGAACTTTGCAGACGTATTCTATAACAATGCAGAGAAATCCTATACATTCGGTAAAGTCCTCCTCTGGACACTCGTATGGGCAGTATTTGCTACTTTCTCCAACTATATCCTCGGTATCGTTCTTGCCCTTCTCATCAACAAGAAGGACATCAAGGCAAAGGGTTTCTGGAGAACCATGTTCGTTATCACATCAGCCGTTCCGCAGTTCGTAACACTTCTCGTTATGCGTCTTATCCTTGATGACAAGGGTATCATGAATGCCATTCTCCATACCAATATCCCGTTCCTTTCGGAAACAGGCTGGGCGAGAGTCAGTGTTATCATCGTTAATATGTGGATTGGTATTCCCTATACCATGCTCAGTGTTTCGGGTATCCTGATGAACATTCCGGAAGACCTCTATGAGAGTGCAAGAATCGACGGTGCCAACGCTGTTCAGCAGTTCACCAAGATTACACTTCCTTACATATCCTTTGTAATGACACCTTATCTTATTTCTACTTTCGTTGGAAATATCAATAACTTCAATGTTATCTACTTCCTCACAGGAGGTAAGCCGGGTGCCGTAGATTACCACAGCGGTGCAGGTACTACCGACTTGCTCGTTACATGGCTGTATACCTTGACCGTAAGCGAAGCCGACTATAAACTGGCATCCGTTATCGGTATTATCGTATTCGTGCTTTGTGCAACAGGTTCTCTCATTACATTCAATATGTCCAAGGCTACTAAGAATGAGGAGGAGTTCTCATGACAACAAAACAAACAAATGTCGGCACTATGCAGGCAGGATATGGTCAGCAGAGAAAAATTGCCAATATTGCAGCCTATATCGTACTGGCTGTTATGGTTGTTATCTGGATATTCCCGATCGTATGGCTTGTTCTGCAGTCGTTCAACGGCAAAAAGGGTGTATCGCTGAATACATTCTTCCCTGAAGTCTGGACTTTCGACAACTATATCAAACTGTTCCGACAGGAAGGTCTGAGCGACCCGATGGATCCCAACAGCCCCATGGTTGTTCTTCCGCTTGAGAAGATGACTTTCCCGTACGGCAGATGGCTTCTCAATACATTTATCGTTGCCGTATTCTCATGCCTTATCTCCACCCTGATTATCCTCATGGTCAGCTATGCACTTTCCAGACTCCGTTTCAAGAGCCGTAAAATGCTCATGAACTTCGGTCTTATCCTCGGAATGTTCCCCGGATTCATGTCCATGGCTGCTATCTACAATATCATGGAAATCATCGGTCTGGGCAAACAGCTTTTCTCACTCGTTATTGTTTATTCATCCGGTGCGGGACTCGGATATCAAATCGCCAAGGGCTTCTTCGATACGATACCACGTTCCCTCGATGAAGCCGCCAAAATCGACGGTGCGACAAGAAACCAGATTTTCTGGATTATCATTCTTCCGCTTTCCAAGCCGATTATCGTTTATACAGCTCTGACGACCTTCCTCGGACCGTGGGCAGACTATGTATTCGTAAGCTACTTCATGAAAGGTGACGATGAGAAATTCACCGTTGCAATGGGACTTTATGAAATGCTCAAGCCTGAAACCATGAATGAATGGTTCACGGTATTCTGTGCAGGAGCAGTGCTGATAGCCGTTCCGATTACCATTCTGTTCACCATCATGCAGCGTTTCTATGTTGCAGGCGTTACAGGCGGTGCCGTTAAAGGCTGATTCATTCCACTCAACAGCAAAGCAAGGACGCTTTCTCAAAAAAAGCTCCTTGCTTTCTTTGATTTACAACTCAGATGAAAGGATGATAGTATGAAAATAAAGAAAATTCTCTCTGCCGTTCTCTTTGCGGCAGTTTTGGTGTCATCGCTTGCCGCCTGTCAGGGCAGGGAATACACGCAGGCACCTCAGCCCTCTGAAACTTCGCAGACTGCAAGCACTGTTTCACAGTCCGAAACAAAAACCATTACAGTTCCCGATGACGGCGGATTCAAAAGTGTGTCCTATGACTTTTCCAATGATAAGTACAGAACTTTCTATGAAATATTCCCGTATTCCTTCTATGACTCCGACGGCGACGGCATAGGCGATCTCAACGGCATTACACAGCATCTGGATTATCTCAATGACGGTGATACTTCCACTACCGATGATTTGGGCATCGAAGGTATCTGGCTCATGCCTGTCATGCAGTCACCGTCCTATCACAAGTACAACGTCACGGATTATATGACCGTTGACAAGGCTTACGGCACCAATGACGATATGAAAAAACTCGTTGAAGAGGCTCATAAAAGGCATATCAATGTCATTATCGATTTGGTTATCAATCATTCTTCCCGTTCAAACGAATGGTTCCGGAAAGCCATTGAAGAACTCAAAGCAGGCAAAACCGACGGTTATGCGGATTATTACCATTTTGCCAAGGGGGATAAAAAAGTCGGCTGGCATTCGGCAGGCGTGGACGGCTGGTTCTATCAGGGTGAATTTGATACCGATATGCCTGACCTGAATCTTGAAAATGAAAATCTCCGTGCAGAATTGCAGGATATTGCAAAATACTGGCTGACGGATATCGGTGTTGACGGCTTCAGGCTTGACGCTGTATGGTGGTTTGAAAGCGGCAACGCTTCCCTTGATGATGACGGCTCCATTGAAGATTTGCAGTGGTTCTATGACTATGCAAAGAGTATCAAAGAAGATGTCTACATGGTAGGCGAATGCTGGAAAGACTCCATGACAATATCCAATTTCTATAAATCGGGCATTGACAGCTTTTTCAACTTTGATATGCAGGGTTCAACGGGACGTGTCTGCACGGCAGTATCGGATAAAAATGCAAAAAGCTATGTCAATTATCTCGAAATGTGGCAGAACGACATCAGGAAAAATAATCCGAATGCCATTGATACGCCGTTCATATCGAATCACGACACCGGAAGAAGTGCGGGATTCCTTCTGAAAGAAACGCAGAAAAGACTTGCCGCTTCGCTGTATCTCATGGCACCGGGTGATCCGTTCATTTACTACGGTGAAGAAATCGGCATGACGGGTTCGCAGAATGACCCCGAAAAGCGTACCGGTATGTACTGGTCGGCAGCTGATAAAACAGGCTATGTTGAAAAAATCCCCGGTGCAAGCGTTGACGGCAAGCCCGAAAAATCCGTTGAAGAACAGCTTGCCGATGAAGATTCCCTGCTGAATTTCTATAAAAAAGCGATTGCATTAAGAAATCAGAATCCCGAAATTGCAAGGGGCACTCTCAAAGCCGTTGACCTCGGCAAAAATGAAACTTCCGCTTATATCTCCGAATACAACGGCTCGAAAGTGATGGTTATATTCAATCTTTCAGGCAAATCTTCTACAGTTACGGTTCCCGAAGATACTTTTAAAATCAATGAAGTAAGAGGCTATCTCAAAGCATACTTTGATGAAGGTACATCTTCGGGCAGTGCAGATGATGACTTTTTCGGTACAGGCGGCGGCAAAAACGCTGATGAAACGGATGGTGTGACGGAATTCACCGTTTCGGGACAGGAAATCACCATGCCCGGCAGCACTGTTTTAGTTCTGAAATAAAATAAAAAAGAAAGTCTGTTTTTTCAAACAGGCTTTCTTTTTTATGCGAAAACTTGAAAACTTTTAAGTTACTTTTAACTGTAAATTCATGGAATTGACAAATGCAGTATATACTGTCATGTTATATTCATATCATCAAAAAAAATATGGGGGAGAGTTCCATGAAAAGAGTTTTTGCAGTTATTTTTTCATCTTTGATTTTGTTAAGTGTATGTTCATGTTCACAAAACAATGAAAATGTTCAGACAAGTGCAAAAGAGGAAACTGTCAGCGTTTCAGGCGAAACCGATATCAAAACAGAAAATATTTCCGAAAGTGATACCAAAATTCAGACAAGCGACTATGAAACGGCAATTTTCGGAAAAGACGTTCTTGACATCAACATTACCGTTGACAAGGATAAATGGGCGGAATTTCTGGAAAATGCAGCTTCAAAGCCGTATGTTCAGTGCGACATTGAGATTGACGGTGAAACCTATAAAGATGTAGGAATCAAAACAAAGGGCAATACTTCATTACAGCAGCTGGTAAATGACGATACGACAACCCGTTACAGCCTGAAAGTGAATTTTGACAAATACAATGACGGACAGACCTGTCACGGCTTGGATAAACTTGCTTTGAATAATATATATGCCGACAGCACTTATCTGAAAGAATATATGTCCTATGATTTGATGAAATATATGAATGTGCCGTCATCGCTTTGCACGTTTGCGGAAATCAAAGTGAATGGTGAACATTTCGGATTTTATCTTGCCGTTGAGGACGTTGACGACAGCTATATTGAAAGAAATTACGGTTCGGAAAATTCCGTGAAGGCATACAAGCCCGAATCAATGGACATGGGGGACAGGCAGGGAAATTTTGCTGATATGCGTAAAAAGATGGATAACGGTGAAATGCCCGATATGAATAACGGAGAATTTCCGCAGATGCCCGAAGGCATGACACCGCCTGACATGGATAATGGCGAATTTCCGCAAATGCCCGAAGGCATGACACCGCCTGACAGGGATAACGGAGAATTTCCGCAAATGCCCGATAATTTCGATAAAAAAGGCATGGGAAAAGGCGGCATGGACGGCGGCAGAAACGGTGTTGACCTGAAATATATTGATGATAATACAGAAAGTTACAGCAGTATTTTTGACAATTCTCTCAATAAAACGACTGATGAAGATGAAGAACGTCTTGTTGAGTCGCTGAAGAATATCAGTGAGGGCAAAGACATTGAAAAGTATATCAATACAGATGAAGTATTGAGATATCTTGCGTGTAATGTATTTCTTGTGAATCTTGACAGTTATTTGTCATCGAATTGTCACAATTATATTTTAGCGGAAGATAACGGTCAGTTGTCAATGCTGCCTTGGGATTATAACTTGTCATTCGGAAGTTTTCAGAGTGAAACAGCGGAAAGTGCCGTCAATTATGCGATAGATACTATCTTTAACGGAGTCAGTGCAGAGGACAGACCGCTGATTGCAAAACTTCTGGAAAGTGAAGAAAATGTCGAAAAATATCATGAATATCTGAAAGAAATCGCTGAAAAATATGTTCAGTCGGGGATTTTTGAGCAGACAGTCGATAAATTGAGTAATATCATACATGAGTATGTCAAGAATGACACGACTTCATTTGACGGCTATGATGCTTATAAAGAGGGTGTCGAAACTTTGAAGCAGTTCACAAAATTAAGGGCTGAAAGCGTTCTCGGACAGCTTGACGGCAGTATCCCCTCGACTTCGGAAGAACAGCAGAACAGCGATAAATTGATTGATACATCAAATCTCGATATGAAAAAACTTGGTTCTATGAATATGGGTGGGGGAAAAGGCGATTTTGCCAACAAATTTGACCGCAGGAACAAAACAGAATAGCATACTATAAATGAGCAAATTTGAAAAATGCACAAATTCAAAATAATTGGCTGTTTGCTGTCAACGGGAAAATATATTGGCGGCGGTGCACCGATCAGATTTGAAAGATATTCATTTCCGCTGTACTGTAATGATTATCTTTGCAGGATAGGCTTTAATACTATTTCATTTTTAATTAGTAGATAAAATCCAATCTCTTGCAGTAATGCTTTTGACAGTATCGGTCGTTAAATTGCAAATGGTATCAGAAAGTCTGTCCACAACTTTTTGAAGAGTGGAAAATACCTCGTTTTTAAAACCCTGCGTTCTGATTTCTCTCCATATCTGCTCAACAGGATTCATTTCGGACGTATAAGGGGGAATTCCGATAAGAAATATATTTTCCGGTACTTTCAGAGTTTTT
>CADCJK010000036.1 GCA_902801715.1 uncultured Ruminococcus sp.
AACTCGGTCTTGTGCCTTACGGCGAAATAGTTGACCTCAAAGAAACCGATCCTACACTTACTTTCAACACCATTGGCAGACATATTTCAAGAATGGCTTATACAAGAGTTACTTCCGTGAAATCTCCGTGGTTCTCGTCCGTCAATGCAGGCGATATATTTGCCGTACCGATTTCACACGGTGAAGGCAGATTCGTTGCTAATGATGACGTTCTGAAAAAACTCATTGAAAACGGTCAGGTCGCTACTCAGTATGTTTCACCCGACGGCAAACAGGCTTGTGACATTGAATACAATCCCAACGGCTCAATATGTGCCATTGAGGGCATTACAAGTCCCGACGGACGTGTTCTCGGCAAAATGGGACATTCCGAACGTAAAGGTGACAACCTCTATTTCAACGTGCCCTTTGAAAAAGACCAGAAAATCTTTGAAAGCGGTGTCAACTACTTCAAATAATGTGCAATTTGCAATGATTGACACAATCAGTCGGCAGAATATCCATTCTGTCGGCTGTTTTGATAAAGAGGAAACAAATATGAAATTTACTACTATCTTAATGGACGCTGACGATACGATTTTTGACTTTCCAAAATGCGAATACAATGCCCTCAAAAATACCATTGAAAAAAATAATCTTGTTTTCACTGATGAAGTGCATGAAAAATTCAGTGCTATCAACAATGCCCTCTGGAAAAAGTTTGAAATCAATGCTATTACAAGAACGGAATTGAAATTACAGCGTTTTAGAGAACTCATTGAAAAATGTTTTGACGGCATGGGCGATTGTGAAACCCTTGCCAATACCTATATCAATGAACTTGCCCAGCAGGATATTTTAATTGACGGGGCTTTTGAGGCTCTCCAAAAAATTACCGCTGTTTTTGATGTGTATATCATTACTAACGGTCTTTCCAAAGTTCAGCGTGGACGTTTCGGCAAATCCCCTGTTACCAAACTTGTCAAAGGCTTGTTCATTTCCGATGAAATGGGCGTGCAGAAACCAAGCAAAGCCTACTTTGATAAAGTTCTTGAAAACATTCCCGAAAAAGATTTGACAAAAATTCTCGTTGTAGGCGACAGTCTTACTTCCGATATGCAGGGCGGCAAAAATGCAGGTCTGACAACGTGCATTTATGATTCCAAAAATAAAATTGCTCTCCCCCATGCACTCTGCGATTTCAAAATATCTCATTTGGAAGATTTGCTGCACTTTGCAAAAAATGATTGACTGTTAAGACAAAATACGTTATAATCTTATCAGAAATCAAAATTACGGAGGTAGGAAGTATATGTTTTTAAATGAACTTGGTGAAAAAGACAAGGAACTTTTTTTGAATCTCTGCGGTCATGCTATCATGGCAGATGATGTCGTCGAACCCGAAGAAATGGAATATCTCGCTTTATGCTGTCATGAAATGGAAATGCCTAATCAGCTCCCCGATATCAGCGAATCCCTCGAAGAGATCCTTGACGGCATTACGGAAAATTCAAATGCCTATGAAAGAAAAATCATTATATTTGAACTCATCAGGCTTTTCAAGTATGACAACAGCTATGACGAGGAAGAAAAGGCTTTCATGAAACCCGTTCTTACAAAACTCGGCATTTCCAAAGAAGTGCATGACAAACTTGAAAAACTGGCAGACGAATATACCAAAGTTTACAATAATATATGCGACTTGCTTAACAACTGAATCAACTTCACACTGCACCGGGCAGAATTCTTGTTCGGTGCAATTTTTATCCTTATATTTATGTTGATATAACGGTAAAGATGTGTTACAATAAATTCGAGAATAAAAGATAATTCCTCATTTATAAGGGTGATGTAATGTATATCAATGTGATAGGGGCAGGTCTTGCAGGGTGTGAAGCCGCCTGGCAAATTGCCAAACGTGGCATTAATGTCCGTCTGTTTGAGATGAAACCCCATAAAATGACTCCCGCTCATAAAAGCGTGAATTTCAGTGAACTGATATGTTCCAATTCCCTCAAAGCCGACCGACTCGACAGTGCGGCAGGACTTCTCAAAGAGGAAATGCGGCAAATCGGCTCTCTTTTAATGGAATGTGCCGATAAATGCAGAGTCCCGGCAGGCGGTGCTTTAGCCGTTGACAGAGATTTATTTTCCTCTATGGTCACGAATAAAATTAAAAATAATCCTCTTATTCAAGTCATGGAAGAAGAAGTCACGGACATTCCTAATGATACGATAACCGTTATCGCAACAGGTCCTTTGACAAGTGACACTCTCGCTGAAAAAATCATTCAGCTTTGCGGCGGTTCTCTGCATTTCTTTGACGCTGCCGCTCCCATTGTGACCGCTGAAAGTATCGACATGGAACACGCTTTCACCGCTTCAAGATATGACAAGGGCGGTGATGACGCTTATATCAACTGTCCCATGAACAAAGAGGAATATGAAAATTTTCATGCCGAACTCGTTCATGCCGAACGTGCTCCCCGTCATGACGTTGATGTGCAGAATCCCAAGGTATATGAGGGCTGTATGCCTGTTGAAATTCTCGCTCAAAGAGGTCTTGATACCCTGCGTTTCGGTCCTATGAAACCCGTAGGTCTGCGTGACCCCAAAACAGGTCATCGTCCATGGGCTGTCCTGCAATTAAGAACCGAAAATGCAGACAAATCCATGTATAATCTTGTCGGCTTTCAGACAAATCTGAAATTCCCCGAACAAAAAAGAGTTTTCGGCATGATTCCGGCTCTCAGAAATGCCGAATTTGTCCGTTACGGTGTCATGCATAGAAATACTTTTTTAGACTCTCCAAGAGTTTTAAATGCCGATTTCTCCATGAAATCCAATCCGAATATCTTCTTTGCCGGTCAGATGACAGGCGTTGAGGGCTATATGGAATCGGGTTCATCAGGTATGATGGCAGGTATCAATGCCGCAAGACGTTTACAGGGACTTGATACAATCATTTTACCGCCCGAAACTATGACAGGTTCTCTTTCAAGATATATCGCTGATGAATCCGTAAAGGACTTTCAGCCGATGGGGGCAAATCTGGGTATCCTCCCCCCTCTGCCTGAACATATCAGGGATAAACGTCTGAGAGCTGCCGCACATTCCCAAAGAGCTTTGGAAGTGTTAAGAGTGGAGAGTGGAGAGTGGAGCGATTACAAACCTTACCTTGAACAAAAAGAAATTTAAAATAACAGTGGTTTTCGGAATTGTTCGGATTGTGGAAATATCTCCACTCTCCACTCTCCCAACTCCACTCTGATAAAAAGGAGATTTTTTATGAAAGTTTTAGTTGACGCTTTTGGCGGAGATAATGCACCCCTCGAAATTCTGAAAGGCTGTTCACTGTGTCTTGACAAATATGATAATCTTGAAATTATCCTTGTCGGAAACAAAGATATTATCGAAAAAACTGCAAAACAAAATAATATAGATTTGAAAAATATAGAAATCCATCATGCTCCCGATGTTATCTCTATGGAAGAAGATTCGGGCGAAATCATGAAGTCAAAAAAAGATTCCTCTATGGCGGTAGGCTTGAAACTCCTTGCTGACGGCAAAGGTGATGCTTTCCTTACGGCAGGCAACAGCGGTGCTCTGATTATGGGTGCTACTTTTATCGTAAAGCGTATCAAAGGCGTGAAACGTCCTGCATTCTCCCCTGTCATGCCTACTTCCAAAGGTCCTGTTCTCCTCATTGACAGTGGTGCCAATGTCGAAGTACGTCCCGAAATGCTTCAGCAGTTCGGCATTATGGGCTCTATCTATATGGAAAATGTCCTCAAAGTCAAAAATCCCCGTGTTGCCCTTGCCAATGTCGGTACAGAGGACCATAAAGGCGGCGAATTACAGCATGAGGCTTTTAAACTTCTCAAAGAAACCAATGTCAATTTTATCGGCAACATGGAAGCAAGGGATATTCCTGCAGGTGAAACCGATGTTATTGTTGCAGACGGCTTTACAGGTAATGTCATTGTCAAAATGTATGAGGGCGTTGCCAAGGAACTTTTTACCAAAATCAAAGGCGTTTTCTATAAAAATGCCAAAACCAAACTTGCCGCACTTCTCATTAAAAAAGAACTCTATGAACTCAAACAGTATTTTGACTATAATCAGTACGGTGCAGCTCCCGTTATGGGAATCGCTAAACCCGTTCTCAAAACTCACGGAAGTGCTAAAGCCGATGCTGTCGTTACTGCCATGAAGTCTGTCATAGACTTTACACAAACAGATGTTATCGGCAAAATTGAACAGAATATCACAGCAATGAAGAAAAAAGGTGAATCCGAACAATGAAAGAACTTGAAAAAAAGATAGGATATACTTATAAAAATATATCCTATCTTGAAAATGCCCTGACTCATTCCTCTTATGCAAACGAGGTCAAACACGGCACAAAAAGCAATGAAAGACTTGAATTTTTGGGTGACGCTGTTTTGAGCATAGTCGTTTCCGATTATATATACAAAAATTGCCCGAATCTCCCCGAAGGCGAACTCTCCAAACTGAGAGCCTCTCTTGTATGCGAAAAAAGCCTTTGCCGCTTTTCCAAAGCCCTTGATGTCGGAAAATATCTCAAACTCAGCCGTGGCGAACATAATCTCAAAGGTAATGAACGTCCCTCTATTCTTGCAGACGCTTTTGAAGCAATTATTGCCTCCATCTATCTCGACGGCGGCATGGAACAGGCAAGAAAATTTGTCCTCTCCTTCGTGGAACCTGAAATCAAAAATCCCAAGCCGAAAGCCTTCAAAGATTACAAAACGACTTTGCAGGAAATTATTCAGAAAAATCCCGAAGAACATCTTTCCTATGTCCTTACGGGTGAACAAGGTCCCGACCATGACAAACACTTTTTCGTGGAAGTCCATCTCAACAGCAACGTCATAGGCAAGGGCGGCGGCAGAAGCAAAAAAGAAGCGGAACAACAAGCCGCAAGAGAAGCATTGGAGTTGATGGGCTATTGAAACATTCCAATATATCCATATTCGTACCCCATAATGGCTGTCCGAATGCCTGTACTTTCTGCAATCAGCGTGAAATTACAGGTCAATCCTATCAGCCCACTCCTCAAGATGTGATAAATGCCGTCAATATTTCCCGTCAGTATTCCGATACCCAAAATACCGAAATCGCATTCTTTGGCGGCAGCTTTACCGCTATTCCCCGTGACTATATGCTTTCACTTCTTCAAGCCGCTTATCCCTTTGTCAAAAGCGGTGAATTCTACGGTATCCGCCTTTCCACAAGACCTGACTGCATTAACAGCGAAATTCTCGATATTTTGAAATCTCACGGTGTCACGGCTATTGAACTCGGTACACAAAGTATGTGTGATGACGTTCTCAAAGCCAATAAAAGAGGGCATACTGCCCTTGACAGTGTGAATTCTTCTTTGCTTATCAAGCAATACGGCTTTTCACTCGGCTTGCAGATGATGACGGGACTGTATCAAAGCAATAATGAAAAAGACATTTATACAGCCCATCAGATAGCCGATTTACAGCCCGATACCGTGAGAATTTATCCTACTATCGTCATGCGTGGTACGGAACTTTATGACTTATATAAAAAAGGCTTGTATATTCCTCAGACGTTGGAAACAGCCATTCCGCTTTGTGCGGAACTTCTGCAATTTTTTGAAGAAAAACATATCAATGTGATTCGCCTCGGCTTGCACGACAGTGACAGTCTTAAACAAAATATGATGGCAGGTGCTTATCATCCTGCATTCCGTGAACTCTGTGAAAGTCAAATCATCTTTCAAAATACGCTTTCACTTCTTCAAAATTACGGCATTTCAGGCGGCACTGTCGAATTTTCCGTCAATCCGAAATCCGTTTCACGATTCATCGGACAAAAAAAATGCAATCTTCAAAAGCTTACAGATATGGGTATCATTCCCGTTATCCGTCAGGACAGCAGCCTTTCAAAATATGAAATCCATATAAACTCTCTCTGAACTATCGAAAGGAATGATCTTTATGAGTACAAGAGAATTGGCATACAAAATGATAGACGAACTGACAGACGAAGAATTAAATGCTTTTATTACTTTATTCTGCAAAATAACAGGCAAGTCCGAAAAAAAGAAATCGGCAAGAGGAATATGGCACTCAGCCGCCAATCCTGACCTAATACCGCTTGAAGAAGGTGCATGGGAAAGGGCAGTCGCTGAAAGGTATGGTGTAACTGATGAAAATACTTGACACAAATATGATTTTGAGATTTTTGCTTGATGATAATGTCGAAATGGCAGAACAAGTTGAAAATATCATCAAATCCAACAAAGTGCTTATATTACCCGAAGTCGTTGCAGAAGTGATTTACGTTTCCGTCAAGGTCTATAAATTGGAACGCAAAGATGTTTCAAATGGTCTTATCACTCTGCTTGATATGGACAATGTTGAAACCAACTGCGGAAATGCCCTGTATAAAGCAATAAAACTCTATTCAAGAGTATCTCTTGACTTTGTAGACTGTCTTTTGTGTGCCTATCATACGGTATTAGGCTATGAAATCTGCACATTTGATAAAAAACTTAACAATCTTATCAAACGTGAAAGTACAGATTAAAAATAATTATGATCTTAAAAGGGTGAGTGTGTGAAACTTAAAGGACTCGAAGTGCAGGGATTTAAAACATTCCCCGACAAAACCAAACTTGACTTTACAAACGGCATTACCGCTGTTGTCGGTCCGAATGGCAGCGGCAAAAGCAATATCAGTGACGCTATCCGCTGGGTACTTGGCGAACAATCCGCCAAAGCCCTCAGATGTTCCAAAATGGAAGATGTCATTTTCAACGGCACGCAGCAGCGTAAAAAAACAGGCTATGCACAAGTGACTTTATCCATTGACAATTCCGACAGAACTTTGCAGTTTGACGGCGATGAAGTTGCCGTTACAAGAAGATTCTACCGTTCAGGCAACAGTGAATATCTCATTAACAATACCGCTGTACGTTTGCAGGATATTCATGAACTTTTCATGGATACAGGTCTTGGGCGTGACGGCTATTCCATGATAGGTCAGGGCAAAATCGATTCCATCGTATCTTCAAAAAGCGAGGACAGGCGTGAAATTTTTGAAGAAGCCGCAGGTATCTCCCGCTTCCGATACAAAAAAGCCGATGCCGAAAAACGTCTTGACAAAACGGAAGAAAATTTAATCCGTCTGCGTGATATCATGTCGGAATTGGAAGGACGTGTCGAACCTCTGCGTATCCAATCCGAAAAGGCGAAAGCCTATCTCACTTATGCAGAGGAAAAACGTGGTCTTGAAATCGCTTTATGGCTCAGAACTCTTGAAAAATCCGCTCTGCAGGTGCGTGAACAGGAAGATAAAATCGCCGTTGCTCAATCCCAGTACAACGACATTGAAAAAACGCTTGAAACTATCCAAATCCAAAGTGAAGATATTTTCCATAAGCAAAATCATTTCAATCGGCAGGCTGATGAACTGCGTACACAAATTTCCGAATATGACGGCATTTATGCCCAAAAATCTTCCGAAATATCCGTTCTGAAAAATGATATTCTCCACAATGAACAAAATATCGAAAGAATTAAAAACGATATTGTATCGGCAAAGGATTCCGAAAAATTGATTGCAGATGAAATTGCTCAAAAAGAAAAATCTGTTTCCGAAAATCAAAAATCCCTTTCTCTCAAAAATGCCGAACTCAGTATCTATACCAAATCTCTCGATTCCCTCAAAACCGAAGAAAATAAAATTTCTGCACAGCTTGACAAACTTAATGCCGAAATTGCCGGACTCTCCGAACATTCCGCCAATGCCAGAATTACTTATATGACTTCTTCGTCTTCCATCAATGAAATTACAGCCAGAATGGAAACTGTCGAAAATACCGTAAAAGCCCGTTCTTCTCAGAAAGCGACTCTCAAAAACATTATTTCCGATTATGAAACCATGCTCGATGAATATACACGCAATATCAATGCACTTTCCGATAAAATCACTGCAAACCAAAATGCCATGAACTCCAAAAAAGCTGACTGCGACAGGCTTAAATCAGATGCAGACAGCCTTTCCCTCGACAGTGAACAGCTTTTCAGAAAGGCTAAAATGCTTGAAGAACTCGAAAAAAATTTAGAGGGCTTTCTCCAGAGCGTTAAAATTATCCTGCGTGAATCCCATAAGGGCAATATCTCAGGCATACATGGTGCCGTTTCAAGAGTCATTAAAACTCCCTCGGAATACAGCACTGCTATTGAAATCGCTCTCGGTGCCGCTATGCAGAATATCGTTGTATCCGATGAAAATGCCGCCAAAACCGCCATTTCCTACCTTAAAAAAATTAACGGCGGTCGTGCGACTTTCCTCCCTGTCAATATTATACAGCCCCGTTTCCTCAATGAAACAGGTCTTGAAAATTGCAGCGGCTTTATCGGAATCGCTTCCAACCTCTGTTCATGCGATGACAAATATAAAAATATCCTTCAAAATCTTCTCGGCAAAATCGTCATCGCTGACAATATCGAATCGGCAACGGATATCGCCGGAAAATATTCCTACCGCTTTAAAATCGTAACCCTTGACGGTCAGGTCGTCAATGCAGGCGGTTCTCTTACAGGCGGCTCCCTTGCCAAAAATACAGGCTTGCTCGGTCGTGCAGGTGAAATTGAAAATATCCGTGAAACTGCAAAAGAAATTTCTGCCCGTGCCGAAAATATAAAACAGCAGTATCACTCTGAATGGAATACCTTTTCCGAAATGTCTGCCGGACTCACTCAACTTAAAAATGAACTTGCCAAACTCAATGAAGATAAAATCAAAATTTCCGCTGAACTCAACAGCCGTAAAACCGAACTTGCCAACACCGAAAAAGCTCTTGCCGAAATCCTCAATGAACGTACCAACTCTGTTGCAAGGCTTGATGAACTCACTCAAAATATGAATACCGCCCGTGACGAATATCAAAAGTATTCCAAAAATATTCAGGAAAAACAGGACAATGCCGATCTCCTCACTCATTCCAAAAATGACTTCTCCGTCAAAAAAGAGAAAGTCAATGAAAAATTGCAGGAAATCAAACTTTCCGTCCTCACTCTCGAAAAAGATATTTCTTCCGCCAATGCCGATATCCAAAATGCCGGACTCCGTGCGGAAAACTTCAAAGAAAAAATTAAAAATTATCAGAATGAAATTCAATCCACTCTTGCCAAAAATGAAACTATCAAAAAGCAGATTCAAACCCTTGAAACAAACATGAATGAACTTGCGGAAAAATCCGCTTTACTTAAACAAGATATCGAAAATATCAACAAGTCGAAAACGGAACTGGAAAACACTCTTTCCGGACTCCGCAAAACCGAAAGAGATAAACTTTCGGAACGTGAAAATATCAGCGGTGAACTCGCCCGACTTCAGGAAAGACGGGCTAATCTCCAAAAACAATATGATGAAATCACCGCCAAACTCTGGGAAGAATATGAACTTACCAAACGTGAAGCCGAAAATATTGCCGTCAAAATTGAGGAAGTCGGAAAGGCTCAACGCCGTCTGAATGAACTCAAACAAAAAATCCGCTCTCTCGGTAATGTCAATGTTTCCGCTATTGACGAATACAAGGAAGTTAAAGAAAGATATGAATTCCTCAAAATCCAGATAAACGATATCGAAAAATCCAAAGCCGAACTTCTCAAACTCATTAACGACCTCACCAAACAAATGCGTGAAATTTTCATTGAACGCTTTAATCTTATCAATCAAAACTTTTCCGAAACTTTTGTGGAACTGTTCGGCGGCGGCAAAGCTTCCCTATCTCTTGCCGACACGGAAAATGTCCTTACATCAGGCATTGACATTTCCGTTGAACCCCCGGGAAAAATCGTTTCCCATATTGAACTCCTTTCGGGCGGTGAAAAGGCTCTCGTTGCGATTGCCCTCTATTTCGCCATCATGAAAGTAAGTCCCGCTCCTTTCTGCGTTATGGACGAAATCGAAGCCGCCCTTGATGATGTCAACGTCTACAGATTTGCCGCTTATCTCAGACGAATGAACGATAATACACAATTCATTTGCATTACTCACAGGCGTGGCACCATGGAAGAAGCCGATGTCCTTTACGGTGTCACCATGCAGGACAGGGGTATTTCCAAACTACTTGAACTCCGTGCAAGCGAAGTGGAACAAAAACTGGGCATTAAATGAGTACCGAGAGTGGAATTTTTCGATGTCATAGATTCATTTTTTAAAACAAAAAATAATTTTTTAAGGGGAAATGTATATGAGTTTTTTTGAAAAAATTAAAGATGGTCTGAAAAAAACCCGTGATGCGATTTTCGGAAGAATTGACACTATGCTCAAATCTTTCACCAAAATCGACGACGAGCTTTTTGAAGAATTAGAAGAACTTCTCGTCATGGCTGACGTAGGCGTTTATACCGCTGAAAGAATTTGTGACGAACTCAGAAAACGTGTTAAACAAGAAGGCATTACAGAGCCTGCCAAAATAAACGGACTGCTTGCCGATGTCATCAGCGAAATGCTCAAAGGCGGTCAGGAACTTAAAATTGACACTAAACCGTCTGTCATATTAGTCATAGGTGTAAACGGTGTCGGCAAAACAACTACTATCGGCAAAATGGCGGCTAATTTTATCCGTCAGGGTAAAAAAGTGACTCTTGCCGCTGCTGATACGTTCCGTGCCGCTGCCATTGACCAGCTTCAGATATGGGCTGACCGTTCCGGTGCCGATATCGTGAAACAAGGCGAAGGTGCAGACCCTGCCGCTGTCGTATTCGATTCCATCGCCTCTGCAAAAGCCAAAGGCAGTGACATTATTATCGTAGACACCGCCGGCAGACTTCACAACAAGAAAAATCTTATGGCAGAACTGGAAAAAATCAACCGTATCATTAACCGTGAAGTGCCCGATTCCGACAAGGAAGTTTTGCTTGTCCTTGACGCTACTACAGGTCAGAATGCCGTAAACCAAACCAAAGAGTTTAAAAATGCCGCTGGCATTACAGGTATTGTCCTTACCAAACTTGACGGTACCGCTAAAGGCGGTGTTATCCTTGCCATTAAAGAAGAACTGAACGTTCCCGTGAAATATATCGGTGTCGGTGAACAGATAGACGATTTACAGCCATTCAATCCCGATGAATTCGCAAGGGCATTGTTCGGTGCAGACGAACTCATAGAGGAAGTTGCAGAATCAGACGAAACTTCACCTGCCGAAGAAGAATTCAAGCCTGCTACCGCTGAAATTTGGGAACAGATAGACGCTGAAGCCGAGGCGGAAAGGCTTGCCGAAGAAGAAAAAGAAAAATCCAAAACGGAAGAAGAAATCCTTGCCGAAGAACAGGCAAAAGCCGCTCTTGAAGCTGAAAAAGCCGAAGAAAAGAAAAAACGTGCCGAAGAACGTAAAAACCGTGCCAAGAAATATAACTGGAGTACCGAACAAACTCAAACCAATACCGCTGATGACGATTGGTTTGAACAGTGGAAAAAAGGCGAAATCAAAGAGGAGTGAAAAATATTATGATATTTGTACTTGCATCTAACAACAAAAAGAAACTCGCTGAACTGGAAAGAATCCTGAAACCGCTCAATATATCCATAAAAACAGCCGCAGAACTGGGATTTGAATTGGATGAAGTCGAGGAAACAGGAAAGACTTTTGCCGAAAATGCCGAACTCAAGGCTAAAGCCGCTTGTAAAAAAACAGGTTATCCCGCTATTGCAGACGATTCGGGATTGTGTGTCAACTGCCTTGACGGTCAGCCCGGTATCTATTCCGCAAGATATGCCGGTGAGGGTGCTACCGATGAAATGAGAATCAATAAACTGTTGGCAGATGTCAATCAAACAGGCAATCCCGACAGAAGTGCCTATTTCCAGTGTACGATATGCTGCTGTTTCCCCAACGGTGAAACGATTTTTGCAGAGGGTAAATGTCACGGTACAATCGGCTATGCCCCCAGAGGTACCAACGGCTTCGGCTATGACCCCATATTTTTCATGAATGACAGCAATAAGACTTTTGCGGAACTCTCTTCCAATCAGAAAGATATTATCAGTCACCGTGGAAATGCTTTGAGAAATCTCTCTCAGATTTTAAGTGAAAAACAGAAAGGAATTTGAATCTATGCTTACAAGTAAACAAAGAGCTTTTTTGCGTTCACTTGCCGTTGACGAGGAAACCATCTTAATGGTCGGCAAAGGCGGTATGAGTGAACAGATTACCAAACAGGCCGATGATGCTCTCACTGCAAGGGAACTTATCAAAGGCAAAGTCCTTGAAACTGCAGGTCTGACTTCCAGAGAAATTGCCGAACAGCTTGCACTTGAAACCAATTCAGAAGTTGTGCAGGTCATAGGGGCTAAATTTGTGCTTTTCAGAAGAAATCCCAAAGAGCCTAAAATCGAACTGCCAAAGGCAAGAAAGGGCAAAGCAAAATGAAAATCGCTATGTTCGGGGGCAGCTTCAACCCCATTCATAA
>CADCJK010000037.1 GCA_902801715.1 uncultured Ruminococcus sp.
GCATTGGCAAGAGGTATTCTTGCTTCGGGCAAGCCTACCGCTAAAGCCGTATCGACAGCGGCTTTCACAATAGGAATGATATTCGGATTGGCAAGCCCGACATCTTCACTGGCACATACCAGCAATCTCCGACACGCCGAGGGCAAATCACCTGCCGCCAATATCCTTGCAAGATAATGTATTGCCGCATCAGCGTCTGAACCTCTCATTGACTTTTGAAAAGCCGATAATAAATCATAATGTTCATCGCCCTCACGGTCATATTTCAAAGCACTTTTCTGAGTAAGCTGTTTCACCGTTTCAAGAGATACTTCACGCTTTCCGTTAATTATCATAGTGGAAATGACAGACAGTTCAACGGCATTGACGGCTTTTCGCACATCTCCGCCACAAGCTTGTGCAATATATTCCGCTGCATTTTCGGGTAAGATAATATTTTCGCCTGTTTCAGTTTTGAGAAATTCAACTGCCCTTCTGACTGCTTTCAGAACATCCATTTTTTCAACGGGCTTGAATTCAAATACAGTGGAACGGCTTAAAATTGCACCGTGTATATAAAAATACGGATTTTCCGTTGTAGAGGCTATTAAAGTGATACTGCCGTTTTCGATATATTCCAGTAAAGTCTGCTGCTGCTTTTTATTGAAATATTGTATTTCGTCAAGATACAATAATATGCCGTTCATGCCGCTGAATCCCGACAATTCCGACACGATATTTTTAATATCAGCCGTTGAAGCATTCGTGCCGTTTAATTTGCGTAAGGTCTTATTGGTACGTTCCGCAATAATAGAGGCAAGTGTCGTTTTGCCGACACCCGACGGACCGTAAAAAACCATATTAGGAATATTCCCCGAAAGAATGATATTTCTTAACGGCTTATTTTCATCAAGCAAATGGTGCTGTCCCGATATGTCATCAAGATTTTTCGGTCTTAATCTGTCAGCTAAAGGTGCTGTCACCGCATTTCACTCCTTTTCTGCATACAAAAAGAGCGGAGAGGAACTTCAATCGCTCCACTCTCCACTCTCCAAACTTCACTCTTGATTATTTAACGATTTCTGTAATACGTTTTTCAAGTCCCTCAGCGTCAAGACCGAATTCGGCAAGAAGTCCCAGAGCAGGACCGCTGTGACCGTATGTATCGTTAATGCCGATTCTCTTGACGGGAACAGGACAGAATTCCGATGTAACGGCACATACAGCCTCACCAAGACCGCCAATGATATTATGTTCTTCAACGGTGATAATCTTGCCTGTTTCCTTTGCGGCTTTAATAATAATGTCCTTGTCAATGGGCTTTATTGTATGCATATTGATAAGACGTGCATTGATACCCTTGCTTTCGAGAGCCTTTACAGCCTTGAGAGCTTCATTAACAACAAGACCTGTTGCAATAACGGTAACGTCATTACCATCTTTAAGTGTAATGCCCTTGCCGATTTCAAATTTGTATGTATCGGGGTCATTGAAAGTATCAATGGCAAGTCTGCCAAGTCTGATATAAACCGGTCCATTATAAGCCAATGCAGCTTTTACAGCTTCTGTCATTTCGTAATGGTCGGCAGGATTCAATACTACCATACCGGGAATGGTTCTCATCAAAGCCAAATCTTCACAGCACTGATGGGTTGCACCGTCTTCACCTACTGTGATACCGGCATGAGAACCTGCTATTTTCACATTCAAATGGGGATAGCCAACGGAATTTCTGATTTGTTCGTATGCACGACCTGTTGCAAACATGGCGAATGATGCCGCAAAAGGCACTTTTCCGCAAGCGGCAAGACCTGCTGCAACGCCTATCATATTACCCTCTGCAATGCCGCAGTCAAAGAATCTGTCGGGATAGGCTTTCTTGAATATTTCGGTTTTGGTAGCTGCCGCAAGGTCGGCATCCAATACAACGATTTCGGGGTGTGTCTTTGCAAGCTCGCAAAGTGCAAGACCAAAACTTTCTCTTGTTGCAATTTTCATAATATCAGCCCTCCAATACTTTCAACTGTTCATTGAGTTCTTCCAATGCAAGTTTATATTCATCTGCATTAGGTGCTTTACCGTGCCAGCCTACCTGATTTTCCATATAGGAAACGCCCTTGCCCTTGATGGTATTGGCAAGAATTACAGTGGGCTTGCCTTTTACGGTTTTAGCCTTGTTGAGAGCGTGTTCTATCTCATCAAAATTATTGCCGTCGATTTTGAGAACTTCAAAGCCGAATCCCTCAAATTTCTTGTCGATAGGTTCCAGACCTGCAACGTCATTGACCTTTCCGTCTATCTGCAAGCCGTTGAAGTCAACTATCATGCAGAGGTTGTCAAGTTTCATGTGAGAGGCAAACATAGCTGCTTCCCATACCTGACCTTCTTCACATTCACCGTCACCGAGCATGGTATAAACTCTGTAATTTTTATTGTCGAGTTTAGCGGCAAGAGCCATTCCGCAGGCAGCCGATACACCCTGACCGAGTGAACCTGAACTCATGTCTATACCGGGAGTACCTTTCATATCGGGATGTCCCTGAAGCATGGCACCGATATGACGCAGAACTTTGATTTCATCCGTTGAAAAATATCCTTTGAGAGCGAGAGCAGCATAGAGAGCCGGGCAGCAGTGACCTTTTGAAAGTACGAATCTGTCCCTGTCGGGATCTTTGGGGTTGGCGGGATTGACATTCATTTCCTTGAAATAGAGATATGTTATCATATCGGCAGCCGAAAGCGAACCGCCCGGATGTCCCGATTTCGCATTGAACACACCCTCTATTGTCCATATACGTACCTTACAGGCGATTTTCTGCATTTCCAACAATTCTTTATTATCCATTGCAAGCCATTCCTCCGATTTCTTTTTTATGTAAAAGGATTATAACACACACGTTTATCTTTTTATTTCTTTAAAAGAATTAAAAGCAAAGCACTTTACTTTTGTATCTTAGTACCCGATTTTTTATACTTTGTTTACAAATTTTAACTAAATTTGCGTTTCGTATAGATAGTTGTATAAATCACAAAGCCTATCAGAGCAAGTCCCATGGCAATCAGCACGATTCCCCATATAAAATAACTGATACTGTCATTATGCTCACTGTCACTGTCCTTGATATCCCGTATAGCATTGTCGGAACTTTTATTTTTCATCTCCGCACTCAGACGTTCACGAAGTTTTTCCCAGTCGCCCGATGTCAGTTCGGAATTATCTATTGACGTTTCATGATATCCCGATGACGGTTCACTGCTTTCTTCCTCGTCGTAGTAATATTCTGTCGTTTCACGGTAGATGGACGGCTCATAATAACTCGGCTGACTCGATTCCGGTTCACTATAGTAATCATAAGAACTTTCTTCATCATAGTAATAATAGGAGCTTTCCTCATCATAGTAATCATAAGAACTTTCCTCATCATAGTAATCATAAGAGCTTTCCTCATCATAGTAATAATAGGAACTTTCCTCCTCTATATAATCGGAACTCTCCTCGTCATCCGGATAATCGGAACTTTCTTCATCATCTACATAGTAGTAAGAACGGGATTCCTGTTCATTATTTAAATTCCGGTCTGTACTTTCCTGCACAAAAGACTGTTCGGAAAATTCTTCTTCATTTTCCGCTGCTGCCAAAAGAGAATATGCCGATATTCCGCAAAATACCATAGCCAATGCAATAAGCGTCAAAAAAGTTCTTCTTCTGCACAAAATAAACAGCCTCCCAGATTTTTATTCAAAGATGATTTTAACAGACTTACATCAATAAATCAAGTATTTCTTCAAAACAAACTCCGTCCTGAACGGGAATTTCCATTTCATTCGACAATGCAACGCACTTTCCCACAAATTCCGCTGCCTTTCTCACGGAAACTTCAAAATCCACTCCGTTAACGGCATCTGCCGATATTACAGAAGCAAATACATCTCCCGTACCCGCATGGGACTGCCCTGTCACTCTGTATTCCAACAGCTTTCTTTTTGTGCCGTCACAAATGAAATTGCCGATATTTTCACCTTTCACGATACCCGTTATCACAATTTTCTTTGCACCCATCACGGCAAGTTTATCTGCAATTTCCTCAATTTCTTCTATTTCATATTCATTTTCATGATATGCCGTATCGGTCAGGATACAAGCCTCTGTCAGATTGGGCGTTATGATATCCGCAAGCGGAATTAAATTCTTCATCTCTTTGCAGAGTTTTTCATCAATCGTTGCATAGGTCTTTCCGTCATCCGCCATGGCAGGATCCACTGTCACAACCGTGTTTTTATCTGCAAATCTCTGTATAAAATCCTCTACTATTTTCGCCTGCTTCTCCGAACCCAAAAAGCCTGTATAAATACCGTCAAATTTCAGTCCCAGCTTTTCCCACTTCATGTAATAGGCTTTCATTTTGTCTGTATAATCATCAAAGAAGTAATCTGCATATCCCGTGTGATTGGACAGCACAGCTGTCGGAACGGCACAGCACTGTATTTTCATGGCTGAAATAATCGGTAAAGATACAGTCAGACTGCATCTGCCATATCCCGAAAAGTCGTTTATCACTGCAATTTTTTTCTGACGTTTCAAACACCTCAACTCCTAATTCATCGCCAAGCCGTCTGTTTTTTCACTGAAATCACGGAAAGAAATACCGCCCAGAACCCCGTTCAAATGAGTGTATGAAATCAATTCATTATCCTCAAAATAATCATAATGCTGTATAAAGCCGTCTTTCTGCAACTCCCCGGCAAATTTCAATGCCATTTCAACTTTCTTTTCTTTTTCCGCATTTTTATACTCGTCACCTGAAAGAAAAGTCTTGATTTTTTCCTCTGCCTCGTTCATTTTCTCCCACAATTCATCGCTTTCAGCCAAAGACGGAACACTGCTTTCGGATACGGATAATTCCGAAACCGTTTCGGCATTTCCGCAGGCTGACATTAACATTACCGAACACATCACCCAAAATAATATTTTTTTCATTTTCCATCACCTAATATAATCGGTACGATTTCAGACGGATTTGTTACAAACATTCCATCGGGAAAATATGTTTCCATTTCTTCACGGCTTCCATAACCGTACAGACAGCCGATAAAATCCACTTTCGCCATGAATGCACCCTCTGCATCAAATTTCGTATCGCCTATCATAACGGCTTTCTTATCCCTGCCCAGATGGTCAAGCACATAACGGATAACCTGTATTTTGCTATGCCTTTCAGGTGTTCCGCTTGAACCGCCTACAAAATCAAAATAATTTTCCAGTTTCAGCATTTTTATGATTCTGTCCGAAAAGGGCTGATATTTACTCGTTGCAACAGCAAGAAGAACACCATTGTCTTTCAGTGTCTGCAAAGTTTCATACATTCCGCTGTAAACTTTATTTTTATAAATACCCTTTTCAATATAATTCTTTTTGTATATCTGCAAGCCTTTTTGTGCATCTTCTTCCGAAAATCCGCATCTTTTCAGGCTGTCCGTCATAGGCGGTCCGATAAAGCCTGCAAGCGTCTTTTCATCGGGCAATTCCCTTTTCATTTCACGAAAAGCAATCTTTACACATTCCAGTATGCCCTCCGCCGACTCACTCAGAGTGCCGTCAAGGTCGAACAGGGCAATATCATATTTTCTCATATTTTCCATTCCTTTAAATTATTTTTTCTCAGCGGGATTAAACAGCGACATGAACCACTGTACAGCTATACATATACCATAGATGACGGGCTGATGGGCAACGTAAAATAAAAGTGCGTGTCTGCCGACAAATGCAAGGGGCGGAATATGCTTTTTTGCCGTCCATTTCGGGAATTTCTTCATGCGTATCAGCCTTCCGAAAAATCCCCCTGCAAAAAACATGAACATCCATGGCAGCAGCGGAAAATAATCTGCCGATGAAAACGTTTCATTCGGAAAACCGAACATGAATAAATAATTCGTTGTATACCACTCCTGCGGAAAATCCCACATTTTCAGATACGGTATGCCGAATTTGCCCAGCGACGTGGAATAGAGAAAGATAAATAAAAGAATATTCAGAAGGATTCCCAGCCATACCGGAATGACTCTGAGATATTTGGAAACAAGTCCATAGAGTATCATGCAGACCGCAAGCATATGAAGTACACCGAAAGTGATGATATAATTCGGATCATAAAGATATGTCGCAAGCGTGATGCCGAGTGCAACGATACCGAGTTTGACACCTCTTTCCACATTCGACCTGGAAAGATTGCAGGCTATCCCCGACAGGAATATGAACAGGCTTGCAAAATACGGTTCAGCCGGTGTAAAAAAATTGCAAAGTATTTTTCCCCATTCTATCTGCAATATTTCCCCTATGAGATAAAATGCATGGTAGAATATCATGCAGACAACTGCCAGTCCCCTGAGTTCATCCAGCAGATGCATTCTCCATTTTTTCTTTTTAGCCTCGTCCGCCATCGCCAACAACTCCTTGAATACAAAATATTTCCCGTTGCTCATTTCTGTTGATTTGAACCGCTTGTATATGTTATAATAAATTATATCAGCAAATTTGTATATAATCAAGAAAAATAAGAGAGGTTTTTTAAAATGAATGAGTTAAAAATCGGTGCGGAATATACCGTTTCCGCCAATGTCACGGAACAAAATACGGCTCTTGCCATGCAGAGCGGAACTCTGGAAGTATTGGCTACACCTGCCGTATCGGCATTGATGGAAAAAGCAGCTTTTCAGCTTGTACAGCCCTGTCTTGACGAGGGTGTAACGACTGTCGGCACGATGATATCTCTGGAACACATCAGTGCAAGCCCCGTCGGTGCAGACATCACGGCAAAGGCTGTCCTGACAGGCAGGGACGGCAGAAGATTCTGTTTTGACATTTCCGCCTATGACAACAGGGGACTTATCGCACAGGGAAAACATGAGAGATTTTCTGTCAGCACAGAATCTTTTATGAAAAAGACCAACGCTAAAATCGGAAAGGATTGATTAAAAGATGACAAGAGCCGAAAAAGCGGTGGAATTCAAAAAAAGAAATAACTGCTGTCAGGCGGTATTGCTGGCATTTGCCGACAAACTCCCCTTTGATGAAATGACACTTCGTCAGATGGGTTCGGGATTCGGTTCGGGCATGGGCTGCATGGAAGCGACCTGCGGTGCATTATGCGGTGCGTGTATCGCTGCGGGATTCCTCAACAATACAGGCAGACCGACTTCCATGATTTCAAGAATGATTCTGAATGAATTTCAGTCAGCCTGCGGTGCAACGATATGCAAAGACCTCAAAGGCATTTCAACAGGCAAAGTGCTTTGCAGCTGTGACGACTGCGTGAAAAATGCCGTCCTCGCACTCGAAAAAAATTTGAAAATTGAAAATTGCTAATTAAAAAGCATTCCTGTCGTTCACGGTTATCACGGCAGGAATGCTGAATTTATTGCTTTACATAAATATGGTCTGAAAAAGCCTCTGTTAAAGTACCATTATCGTAAATATACTTTGTGGTATAGCCATCAAATTTGACATAGACCTCCGAGCCGTCCGATGTCCATGTACCGCTGACGGTATTGCCCTCTACGATAATACTTTCATTATCGGAGCCACCTTTGACACTTGCCGTGCCATCGGCATTAAGTTGTAATTTCATATAGATGTTTTCCGCCCTTTTCTTCATATTTTCAATCTGTTCGGAACTGAATGAAGTATCGGGATCAAGTGTAGAGGCATCAAAAACTCGTCGATATATATAAGTACCGGCATATTCTTCATTGACAGTGCCCGACAGTTCATCTTCCGATGAAACATTTGGACCTTGAATATGAAAAATTTCTCCCGTATCGGAATTTATATCAACATAGATTGAAACAGGCAGTGTTTCCGCATCATCACTAAGCGGAATATTACTCAAACAAATATCATAATATTTGCTCTCGCCTTTTCCTAAAACATAAACCTCTATTTTAATATCTTCTCTTTTAAAGTCATCAAAACCGTATTTATCTTTTTTAACTTCATCAATCGCTGTCTGAACAGCCTGTTCTATCGGGATATTGCCGATATTTTTCGATTTATAATCCAAACGCAGCCTTAACAATTTTCCCGTGTTATCGAAACCCACAGTGATTCTGTGAAAATAAATATCTGACTCATACACATAGTAGACTGTGACAAGCCATGTCGGATTTGAATCAAGCTGATGCTCCATCTCTATCTTGCAATCGTCAATGTTTTCATTGGGAAAATATGTCTGAAAGAGTTCTTTGACCTTTTTTTCAATGTCCTCTTCATCAGGGGAAGACTCTACATTAAGTACTTCGATAAGTTCACCTTTTTTATTAAAATAATAGATATACTCGTCATCTTCATAGACACGGCAGGTATCTTCGTCATAATTCGGAAACAGCTCCTCAAGGGATTTTCTGTCCCTTTTGGACAGTGCAAAATCTCCATGCGATTTTGCCATGGTAAGCTGTTCAATGAGGTTCCTGCTTGTTTCAGACGGTTCTTCTGTCACATTGCCGTTTCCTCTCTGCATTTGCATGAATACAAATATTCCTGCCCCCACTACAAACAATGCCACACACGCCGCAATCACATGATTCAGATGCATAACTTTGTTTTTTGCGGGCGGAACGGGCAGCGGCTCTGTTTTTTTCTGTTCCTGAATTTTATCCCATATATCCGGCGGCTCTATTTGGTCGAAATCTTTTTTAAATCGCTGAAGTACTTCTTTGTCAGTCACAAGAATCACCCCTATCGATATAAAATTTTCTCAGTTTCTTCATCGCATAATTGTACTTCGCCCTTACTTTCATGTACGGCAGCCCCAATATCATGCCTGCCTCTCGCTGCGTACAGCCACTGTATACACATAACGTGATTATCTGAAGCTCCGTTTCATCAAGACATTTTATCGCTTCAATGTTCTCCAATGAATTGTTGATATAATCTTCAACCCCGTTTTCCTCTGATGTGACAGGCTGTTCTTCAAGACTGACATTCCTGTCATAATGCTCATCTTTCAGCACTTTCAGAGCCTGATTCCTTACGATAGTGAACAGCCAGCTTTTAGGCCGTTTTACTTTGCAGTTCCTGCCGTATACCATAAGATTCACAAACACGTCCTGAACAACATCTTCCGCCAGGTCATATCTCTTTACAATCGACATGGCAAACTTAAACATATCCAAGCTGTAATGATCGTACAAGTTTTTCAGAGCCTCCTCGTTTCCTCCGACAGCATCAATAATACATTGATCCAAATTCTGACTATCCAATATTTTTCACCACTTTTTCCACTGCTTCCCGCTGAAAAGCAACTTCTCTATATATATTTTACCACATCTTTTGCTAATAATCAACATCAAATGCCAATACACTATGCCTTTCCGACACCTCCCCCTACCGACAGTTTTTTAATTATTTTACAAAAAAGTATTGATAAAAATTCCTGTTTGTTATAGAATTGATACATTAAAAGAAAATTGGAGGGATTATTTATGCAAAAGCATAACGGGGAAAAGTATTATATTACAACTCCCATTTACTACCCGTCAGGCAATCCGCATATCGGACATTGCTATACAACCGCTGCCTGCGATTCCATCGCACGTTACAGACGTATGCAGGGCTATGACGTGATGTTCCTCACGGGTACAGATGAACACGGTCTGAAAATTGAACAGAAAGCTGCTGAAAAAGGTGTCACTCCCAAACAGTATGTTGATGAAATCGTTGAAGTATTCAAGAAACTCTGGAAATACATGAATATCAGCTATGACAGATATATCCGTACAACCGACGATTATCATGTAACGGCTGTACAAAAGATTTTCAAAGACCTCTACGACAAGGGCTATATCTATAAAGGCGAATACAAGGGCAAATACTGCACTCCCTGCGAAAGTTTCTGGACGGATTCACAGCTCGTTGACGGCAAATGCCCCGACTGCGGCAGACCTGTTGTCGAAGCCAAGGAAGAAGCCTATTTCTTCAAAATGTCACCTTTTGCCGACAGAATAGAAAAGCTCCTCACGGAAACAGACTATTTACAGCCCAAAACTCGTGCATTGGAATTGGTCAACAACTTCATCAAGCCCGGACTGGAAGATTTATGCGTTTCAAGAACAAGTTTCAAATGGGGCATTCCCGTTACATTTGATACCAACCATGTCGTATATGTCTGGATAGATGCACTTTCCAACTATATTACCGCTCTCGGCTATGACAATGACGCTTACGATGACTATGATAAATTCTGGCCTGCTGATGTTCACATGGTCGCTAAAGATATCATGCGTTTCCATGCGATTATATGGCCTGCCATGCTCATGGCTTTGGATTTGCCTTTGCCGAAACATCTTGCCGTACACGGCTGGATTACTTTCAACGGTCAGAAAATGAGTAAATCTCTCGGAAATATCATTGATCCGTTCGTATTGGGCGAAAGATACGGTGCAGACGCTATCCGTTATCACATCATGAGAGAAATGGCTCTCGGCTCTGACAGCTCATTCTCCAATGAAATCATGATTAACAGAATCAATACAGACCTTGCCAACGGCTTGGGTAATCTCGTTTCAAGAACCGTTGCCATGGTTGACAAGTATTTCGGCGGCACTCTCCCCGAAATCCAGCAGAGCGGAGATTTTGACGAAGATTTGATTGCACAGGCAACGGCACTTGTCGATACCGTTGACAGTTTCATTGACAAAACTCAGTTGAATAATGCCCTTGCAGAGATATTCAAAGTCGTATCCCGTGCCAACAAGTATATTGATGAAACGACTCCCTGGGTACTTGCCAAAGATGAAAATAATAAACCTCGTCTGGCGTGTGTACTTTACAATTTATTGGAAACAATAAGAATTGTATCGACACTTCTTTCCGCATTCATGCCGACAACAATGCCTGTTGTATGGGAACAAATCGGTGCAAACAGTGAAAACGTCACTTATGAAAATACCGCAAAATTCGGTGTACTTCCCAAAAACGTGACCGTTCACAAAGGCGATATTATCTTCCCCAGAATAGACGTTGACAAGGAAATTGACGAACTCAACAAATTGATTGGTTCACAGAAAAAGGAAGAACCCAAGCCCGAAGCCAAACCCGAAAAGCCTGAAAATGTCGCTCTTATCGGTATAGACGACTTTGCAAAAGTGGAATTGAGAGTTGCCGAAATTACAGCGTGTGAACCTGTCAAGAAAGCCAAAAAACTTCTCAAACTCACTTTGAATGACGGTTTCGGTGAAAGGACTGTTGCAAGCGGTATTGCAAAGTATTATAAGCCCGATGAACTCGTTGGAAAGAAAATCATTCTCGTTGCAAACTTGAAGCCTGCTGTATTGTGCGGTGTCGAAAGTCAGGGAATGATTCTGGCAGGCGAAAACGGTGATGACGTGAAAGTCATATTCGTTGACGGTCTGCCTGCCGGAAGCAAAATCAGATAAAATAAAAATTTTCTGTTAAAATTTGCAAAAATCTCTTGTAATTTCTCCCGGAATATATTAAAATAGATTAAGAAAAAATATTAGGAGGTAATTTCCCATGTCAGTTAAAGTTGCTATTAATGGTTTCGGTCGTATCGGTCGTCTTGCTTTCAGACAGATGTTCGG